>PEXN01000005.1 GCA_002774685.1 Elusimicrobia bacterium CG08_land_8_20_14_0_20_51_18
ATTCCATAAGGAAGAGGGACGTCCCACTCCCGGAATGCCTCCAAATCTGTCTTTTCACCCCGCAGGAGTCTTTTGATGTCCCCGCACCGGGAGCGTCGCAGCCACCTTCGGGGTGATCATCCGCATTCCTATAACGGGATAGAAACATTTTAACACATCATCGAGACACCCCTATATCGCGTTCCATTTCCGAATTATGTCACGTTCCCGCAATGTCCGCCATAACCGAAATTGTTCCCCATTGCGGGAACGCCATGTGAATATTTTACCACATCACCGCGACACCCCTGTGTCGCGGAAAAAACAACCCTTTTCCCGCTCGAAGTCGGTTTTCGCGGAACAGGGACAATGTTCACTCGGGGCCCTTCTCTCCTTGGGGCGGCGTCTTCGCGCGGCGCGCGCGGTTTAAGGCCCGCTTCGCGGCTCCGGCCAGGGCGGCGCCGGCGGCGGCCAGCTTTTTCAGGAAGCGGCTTTTTACCAGGAAGAGGTTCTCCAGTCCGGAGGCCTCGAATTCGGCGCCGTAGGCGTCATACAGGCGGCAGAGCCGCGTAAACCGCTCCTCCGGGGGACAATCCGGATACCGGCGCGCCAGGTCCCTCTCGGCCAGATCCCAACATAAATCTTCCCAGAAAACATCTTCGTCATATTCGTCTATAAAATTCTGTATTTCTTCATCCTCGTCAATTTCTATGGAAGGCCGGCAGACTCCTCTTTCCCTGTCAATCTCCGCGTACTTGCCGAGTCCGGCGGTCCCGGCATAGGAAAACACTTTACCTTCAAGCCTGCTATAATCGGTTTTTGTGTCGCCGACCCTGTGGGAGTTTATCACCCAGTCCGCGAGATATACCATTTTCAGAAGCCGCTCGTATTCAGTTTTTGAAAATTTAAGGACAATCTGTTCATCAGCCATTGTTTATTCTCCTTGTATAACGGACGCGCTTCTCCCCGGCCGGAAATCCCGTTCTTTTTCCGGTTTTTCCGGCGCCGCCGTCAATTCCCGTATGGCTTAAAAGAATCGTCACCGACTTAGCCTTAAAATGAGTCATATCCATCACGATGAGAGGCGAACCAAAGAGCCCCGTTACGAGGGAATGCCTCTCTTTCATTTATAAGCGCATCCGGAACTCTGTCGTCATTTCCGCCGTTCCAGTCTTTTCCTTCTTTCCGGTTCGGTCAGATAATTCTCTGATGAGACGACCCTCTTTCCTGTCTTCTTTTCGAGGTCTTTGCGCGCTTTCCCGGCCACGCTGCCGCCTTTAACCGCCGCGCGCCGGTTTTTCGGGAATCCTCTGGCATCGTCGGCCCTGGCTATGGCGGTGGTGGAGGCCTCGCCGAGCATAGTGAAAATAAGTTCCAGATCGGTCATGTGATCTCGCAGGTTTTCACGGTCCAGACCTTTTATTTTTTTGTGGCCGGACGGAGTTACCCCGAATGCGGCTTTCGCTATTTCCGCGGTCAGGATTTCATATTCTTTGGGCCGTTCAACGTTCCGATTTTTCCACTCATCGGTCAGCTCTTCGCGTATGGCGATGCCGCGCATCCTCTTTTCAATCCATTCGTCGGAATAGCCTTTAGCCTTGAAAAGGGCGCGGGTCCTTTTTGTGCCTAATTCCGGGTCTTCAATTTCCTGAACCCTTTCATAGCCGACTTTCGCCAGCCAGCGCTTGAAAGGCTCGGCCTTGGGAGAAGGAATGGACTGAATTATGCGGAAAATCCCCTCAGTATTGGCGCAGTCGGTTTCGTATTTTTTCCCGTCGGCTGATTCCAGCTTCAGTTGTCGACAAAACGTCGACAACTCAGAGCCCTCCTCCGTTTTTACACGGATTTTCATTTTATACCAGTAATCACGGGGATTAAAGCTGTCTGTCAGAACCGCTATAACATCTACAATTGAAAACCACCACTCATTTCCATGCAAGGCCCGCCTTATTCCCTTGCCGCGAAAAACCACCATTTTATTATCCATAAATCCTCTCTGCCCGGGAAAAACCACAAAACAGCGCTTGCCCACGTAAATATCTTACAATATCATCGCGACAACTGCGTTCCATTTCCGAATTATGTCACGTTCCCGCAATCTCCGCCATAACCGCAATTGTTCCCCATTGCGGGAACGCCATGCGAATATTTTACCACATCACCGCGACAGGTGTATGTCGCGCAAAATAAAGCAATTTTTTAAGCATTTCCCCCGTTGTCAACCCCTTTCCCATTATACAACTTAAAAGTTTTACCGGACAACATGGCCGCGCCTTCCCGTGTGAACGCCAGGGGAAGCTTTCTGCGGCCGCCCCAGCTCGAACTTGATATCGCAGATTGCGATATCAAGTCGTTAAATTCGGCCCGGGCAAGCTTAAACACAGAAACCGCCTTCCCATTTTCCCGTATATTTCAACAAACCTCCCCGACAACCCTGTGTCGCAAAAAAAACGCCGGGGACCGAAAGGCCTAAACGGGCATAGGATAAAAAATAAATTAAATCTGGACCTTGGAACCTTATAATACGCCGCGTATTAACATAAACTATCTATGTGCAGAACAATAAATCGGAGGACTTAATGAAAAAGATACTGTTATCCGCAGTTTTAGCGCTCGGAGCTTTTATCCCGGCCATGGCCGAGGATTTTGATCTCCCCTCTATGACGGCCGAAGACGTGCTTGAAATGGCCGAAAACAACCAGGACACCAAAGGCATATTCGATTTTATAAAACCCGACAAACCCCAGCCGCAGCCTACCAAGGAATGGACGGTCATGGTGTTCATGAACGCCAAGAACGACCTCTCCGAAAGCAGCCTCATGGGTCTCGTCGGCAAATGGGCCAAAAAGGACATAGCCGAAATGAAGGACGTGGGCACCTCCGACAAGGTCAACGTCGTGGTGGAACACGGCAAAAAAGGCAAGGGCTCCAAAAGGCTGCTCATACTAAAGGACAACGGCCTCCTTTCCTCCGGCGAAAAAGTTTACAGCGAGGACCCCAAAGCCGACATGGGCGACTATAAAAGGGTCGTGGACTTCGTGAAATGGTCCAAGGCCACCTTCCCGGCCAGAAAATACATGCTCATAATCTGGAATCACGGCCTCGGCTGGATAGACCCCAACATGAAAGAGCACACCGCCGGCACCGGCGCCTCGGATAAGGGCATAGCTTTTGACGACGACACCAAGAATTACATCAGGACCAGGGAAATGGGTGAAATACTCAGGCAGACCGGCTACGTGGACGTTTTCATGATGAACGCCTGTCTCATGCAGATGGCCGAGGTGGCCTACGAAATGAAGGGCCAGGCCGGTCTCATCGTAGGTTCCGAAGAGACCATGCTCGCCCAGGGTTTCGACTACGAGAAACTTCTCAATTTCATGAACTCCAACCCCGGCTTCACCAACGCGCAGGCCGGCGCCTTTTTCATGAACTGGTACAAACAATTCTACGCCGAAGGCATGCACATAGGCCCGCTTACCGTCCCCCTCGACAACATGGCCGCCACCCTCTCCACGCTCGACCCCAACGCGCTCGGTCAGCTTCCCCCGTACCTCGATCAGTTCGCGAACGCCGCGATGAAGAACAACGAGACGGAAGCGGTCAAAGCCGCGGTGGCGAACGTGATAAGGTTCACGAGCGTCGCGGACCCGGCCAAAGACACGAAGAAAATGCTGGCCCCCTACGTGGACCTCTACGATTTCGCCAGGATAGTAGGCGTTAACGCGAAAAATCCCGAAACCAAACGAGCCGCCGACGCCCTGATGGGTTTTATAAAAGGCAAACTGGTGCTGGATTCGGTCGGCATAAACAAGGACGCGACGAACGGCTACGACTATTCCAAGACCGGCGGCGTGGCCATAAACATGACCATGAAAATGAAACCCGTGCCGCCCCAATTCGACGAGATAATGGAAACCAAGTATTCCGACCTCTCGCTCTCGAAGGATTCTATGTGGGACGAATTCGTGACCTGGACGGACGGCGTCTGGGCCGAATAAGAGCGAAGCTTTAACAAGGAAAGCCCCCCGGAAAACCGGGGGGCTTTTTATTTTACCCCGTCCTCTTTTGTTATAATTTATTCATGAACACATGGATAAAAAAAGCGCCAGTCGCTGTCACGGTATGCGACAGGGACGGTAAAATAACGGAAATGAACGGGAAGGCCGCGGCCGCGTTCGCCAAATACGGCGGAGCGGACCTGGTCGGCAAAAGCCTTTTCGACTGCCATAACGAAAATTCCCGCGGGAAACTCAGGAAAATGTTCGCGGACAAGACCCCGAACGTCTACACCATAGAAAAGCGCGGAGTAAAAAAACTTATCTACCAGTTCCCCTGGGAGGACGAAAACGGCTTCGCCGGTTACGTGGAACTATCCGTGGAGCTGCCCGCGGAGATGCCTAATTTCGTGAGGGAATGACCTGCCTCTGGAAAGGGCCGGAAGGCACTTGACAATTTTCGGCGCTATTGTATAATTTATTTAAGTTATTCTTAACTCTAACGGGGTATCATTATGAAAAAAACGATACTGGTAATTGTTTCTTTCTCTTTCGTCTGCCTTCTTTACTTTACGGGACTCCCGGGCATCGGCTCGGACAAAAAAGCCTCTTTCAGGGACGCCCCCTCGGATTTGCCGCCCATAGAATCTCTGGAATACGCGGACCCGGATTTCCAGCTTCCGATACCCGTGGCGGGCGACAACTCAGCCAATGCCGGCAAGGAAGGCGGCGCCCTTAAAATGGGCCCCGACGCCGGCCAGATAGCCATGATGCTCGCCAAAAACGAGGCCGAAACAAAGTCCTTTGAGCGTGAATTTTCAAAAAGCGGAGGGCAGAAGCTGGAAGCTCAATACCGGCCTTTCGCGGATTATGAAGACACCGGCTACCTGATAATGAACTCCGATTTCTACTTCGACTCCCGGCAGGCCAAGCTGGAAGCCGCCAAGGCCCTGCCGCCGGACGGTATTCTGGTGATACTGGTCGCGAGCCAGGACAACGCTTTGAAGGAAAGAATACTGAACACCTTTTCCGCCGCCATACCCAAAGAAAGAATAAAAGTGGCCGCCGTAAGGGGCGCGGGAAACGCTTTCTGGGCGCGGGACGCGATGCCTGTGCCGGTTTTCGACAAGAAAAGCGGGGCCTTCACGGTCATAGACGCCAAGTATTACCATCCCTTCAGCGCCGACTCCGAAGTGGCCGGCCTGTTCGGAGCCAAGATGGAATCGCACGACTTCTACTATGAAGGCGGCAATTTCATGGCCAGCGACAAAGGCGTTTGCCTTATGGTCAACAATGACCGCCACGCTATCATTACCGACGAGATTTATAAAAGGTATTACGGCTGCGAAAAGGTCATAAGACTCCCCTTTCTGGCCGGCATAGGCCATGTGGACGAACACGCCAGGTTCGTCGATGAAAAAACGGTTCTTACCGACCTGCCGGAATACGGGCCCATACTGGAAAAAGAGGGGCTCAGGCCCGTCATGGTGCCCCGCCCCGGCGGGACGTATGAAACCCACGTGAACTCGCTTATCATCGAAGGCAAGGCGGTGGTGCCGGTGTTCGGCAAGAGCTCGGACGCGCAGGCGCTGGCCGTTTATGAAAGCGTCGGTCTTAAGCCCGCGGGCGCCAGATCCTCCTCGCTCTCCAATACGGGGCAGGGCTCGGTGCACTGCATAACCATGACCTATCCCAAAGTTCCCGCGGCGGAACTTATGAAGGCCCTGGGAGCGGAAGAGTTTTAGCTTTTATTAAGGAAGAGAAAAAACGTCCCGATTAGTATCGGGACGTTTTTTTTTGATCCGTTTGACCACGCAGGGAGGAACCATTTTCGACACATCCCCGCCGAAATAGGAAATATCCCTCACCACGCTCGAGGAGAGATAGGAATATCTCTGTCTGGGCATAAAAAAAACCGTTTCTATATCGCTGTAAAGGGTCCTGTTCGCGGCAGACACCTGGAACTCGTATTCCAGGTCGGAAATGGCCCGCAGGCCCCTTACCACGGTATTTATCTTTTTCTTCTTTATGTAATCCACGAGAAGCCCGTTAAAACAGTCTATCTTCACTCTCTTGTTGCCTTTAAGCGCGCTTCTGAGCATGCTCACCCTTTCCTCGAGGGTGAACATGGGTTTTTTAGTGCTGTGCACGAAAACGCTGACTATAAGACCGTCGAAAATTTTCAGGGCCCTCTTTATGATGTCGAGATGGCCGAAGGTGACCGGATCGAAGCTTCCCGGATAAATGGCTATTTTCTTCATAAAAAAATTATATAAAAATAAATCCTAAAATTGTAGAATTGAATTATGAAACCCGCTATTTTCGCGTTCCTCCTTACGACTTTCCTGGCGTCCGGCGCCGCTTACGCCGAGGCCCCCGTTCCCTTTTGTAAAAAAGGCAAATGCGGCTTCGTCTTTAAAGGAACCAGGAAATTCGTCATAAAACCGGTTTTCAGGTCGGTAAAGCCGTTTTCCGAAGGCCTCGCCCCGGTTTTAAGCGGCGGCAAATGGGGATTCGTGAACGCCGAAGGCGCCAAAGTTATAGACCTGTTTTTTGCCGAAGCCAAAAATTTCAGCGCCGGCCTCTGCGCGGTAAAGAAAAACGGGTTCTGGGGTTACATAGCTCCCTCCGGGCGAACGGCCGTTCCTTTCGAATATGAAGAGGCTCTGGAATCGGACGGTTATGCCGCGCCGGCTAAAAAGAACGGGAAATGGGGAGTGTTGAAAATAGGGGATAAAAGCTTTCTGCCCACGAAATACGAGGAAATCCTTCCCTTCAGGGAGGGACTCGCCAGGATAAAACTGGACGAAAAATACGGCTACCTGGACGGAGAAGGACGGGAACTTGCGCCCCCGGTATACGACGAACTGTTCGATTTTTCAGAAGGCTATTCAACCGCCAGGCTTGGCCCGGACTACGGCTTTATAAGCAGGGAAGACCTGGCTTTCAGGAAAAAAGACTTCGAGCAGATAGGCCCTTACAGCGAAGGGCTGGCCCCGGCAAAGAAAACCGTGGACGGAAAATTAAAATGCGGCTATATAGACCCGGAAGGGAACGAAAAGCTCCCTTTTAACCGTACCATGTGCGTTTCCTTCAGCGAAGGCCTCGCTTCGGTCCTTAAAAACCTCAAAAGCAAATGGGGATTTATAAACGCGGACGGGAAACAGGTTATCCCCTCCAGATACGACACGGTCTTCGGGTTCAGGAACGGACTTTCCAAGGTCATCTCCGGGAAAAGGGTGTTTTATATAGACGAAAACGGCTTCGAATACCGGTAGGACGGAGGCATGGCAAAATAGCAGCGCAGAAACGCGGCAAGAATCCCCTTTTTACCACGATTACAGACTGACGCACATCCACTCATCCGCTTTTATCCCCCCAAATTATAAGGCCTGTCTAAACCCTTCGATATGGGTGACAGGCCTTCATAAAAAAGTATAGCAGAAATTTTTATTTTGTCAAGGGGGGGCAAGGGGCCTTAACAAGATACAAGCCGCAAGTTACAAGTCTCAGGTTGCAGGTCTCAAGTTTCAAGTTTCCTGAACGCTGCCCCCTATCCTCTTGCCTCTAACCTCCAGTTTCTCCTTTGCGCCTTCTGACTTTTCCAGATTAAAGGACTTTTTCACCCCTCCCTAATTTTCTATTATATTGATGTATGATCACGTCACCCGCTTTCCGCCCTTTGGGCGATTTAAACAAGTACAAAGGCCCCGATTTATCGGGGAAGCGGGTGACCGGGTGAAAAAAACTGTCTCCGTGGCGATAGGGTTCCTGCTCAGCTTTCTCTTTATTTATCTGGCTTTCAGGAACGTAGACGTTAAAAAGATGTTTTCTCTGTACAAGGGCGTAAATTACGTCTGGCTTATCCCTTTTTTTCTGGTCTGGCTGGCGGAATTATCCTTCCGGGCGCTAAGATGGCGCCTTCTCCTGCTCCCCACGAAAGAAACCGATTTTAAAACCATGTTCAAACTGGTGACCATAGGCCTCGCCCTTAATAACATCCTCCCTTTCCGCCTGGGCGAGATAGCCAGGGGTACTCTTGCGGCGAAAAATTACGACATTTCCTACGTTTCAGTCTTCTCCACTATTCTGGTGGAAAGGGCGCTGGACGCCATAATCCTCTTCACGATGTTCGCGACTTTCTCCTACTACGGCAACCTGAGCGGCGGGCTTCTGAATTACGGGAATTATTTCCGGACCCTGCTGGGATTCCTGATAGCGGCCCTGCTGACGCTCGCCTTTTCGGACGAGGTGCTCAAAATACGCCTTTTCTCCGGCTTCTTCGAAAAACATCCCAAAATAAAAGGGCTCTTCGAGAAAGCGGCCATGGGGGTGAGATGCTTTCACGATTTCAAAACCGCCACGGCCGTGATAATTTTCGCCTGTCTGCAATGGTTCATGCAGATCCTCCTTTTTTATTTCATGGCCCGGGCTTTTTCCCTCCACGGGGTCATAGACATCTTCAAGAGCATGGCGCTGCTCTTTACCGCCGCGGTGGCGGTCAGCGTGCCTTCCATGCCGGGTTATTTCGGCAACCTGGAATTCGCGCTTTCCCGGGTAATGTCCCTGTGGGACATCCCCCGGGACACGGCGCTGGCTTTTGCCGGCGCGAGCCACGTTTTCGGCTATTTGATAGTCACCCTGCTCGGAGTTTTCTTCATCTACGGCATGGGCCATTCCCTTACCGGGCTCCTTAAATCCTTCGGCGGCGGAAAAAAATCATGAAAGAAACAAAGTCCGTTTTGATGGTAATTCCGACCTTCTACCCCGTAGTGGGCGGGAGCGAAAAACAATGCTTCGAGCTTTCCTCGCACCTGGCCGCCGCGGGCGTCAAAGTCGTCGTCCTTACCAGAAACGCCGGCCAAAGCCCCGAATCCGAGGAAATAAACGGTTTTAAAATAATCAGAAAAAAGGTTTTCGGCCCCCTCTTTCCGGATTCTTTGCTCTTCATGGCCAAAGTTTTCCTGCATATACTGCGGGAGAAGGACTCCTTTGACGTGGTACACGCCCATATGTTAACTTCCGCGGCCCTGGCGGCGCTGATAGCAGGAAAGCTTTCCGGCAAAAAGACCGTCTTCAAGCTGGCCGGCGGTAAAGGCGTGGACGAGATCTCGCTTTCCGAAAAAAAATTTTCCGGGAAGATAAAGCTTTTCCTCCTTAAACTCTTCAAGCCCAAACTGCTGGTTATGAACAGGGAGGTCTTCGACTGGCTCAAAAGCGGCCCTTACAGGGAAATCCCGCTTGAACTTTTCAAGAACGGCGTGGATACCTCCAGGTACAGAACTCCCCTGCTGGACGAAAAAAACAGGGCCAAGGAGAAGCTGAACGCCTATTCCACCAATCTGCTTTTCGTCGGCAGGCTGTCCCCGGAAAAAAGAATGAAGGAGTTCATAGAGATCTTCTCTGAAATACTGTGCGATCAGACTTACAAGGAAAACATAAAACTCCTTATCGTGGGTTCGGGGCCCCAGGAGGCGGAGATACGCGGCGCCGTGAAGGCTCTCGGACTGGGCGAAAACGTGATAATGTTCGGCCATAAATACGAGTTGCTGGATTATTACTGGGCCAGTGAGATCTTCATTCTCCCTTCCGTATCGGAAGGGCTTTCCAATTCCATGCTGGAGGCCCTGAGCTGCGGGCTCGCCATTCTGGCGGGCAAAGTGGGAGCGGCCAGGGACCTCATAAAAGAAGGCGAGAACGGCTGGCTCTTCGACCCCTTTAACAGAAACGAAATAAAACTGTGCCTTAAAAAAGCGATAGAGAACAAAAACTTAAAGGATATTTCGGACAGGAACCGGGCTTTGGCAGTCAACAACTATTCCATGAACGCGGTGGCGAAGGAATTACTGAAAATTTATGGAGAATAAAGGCGGGCAGGTTTAAGGCTGAGAGGATAGGGGATAGAGAATAGAAATTAAGAAAACAGGAAATGGCCGATAAGTTGACAAGGTGATAAGTTGGTAAGAAATGAAAAATCCGGCATGGGAATGAACTCTTTCCCCACTTATCAACGTATTAACTTGTAAACTTTCTTTATCCGGCCTCTCGTCTCCGGTCTCCGCCGTCGCGGCTTAAAAGGAGTTTTTA
>PEXN01000118.1 GCA_002774685.1 Elusimicrobia bacterium CG08_land_8_20_14_0_20_51_18
AGAAGGGGCAGCGAAGCAGTCCCCAACCATGTCTTTAAAAGCAGAAGGGGCAGCGAAGCAGTCCCCTCTCGAGGTGGTGATAGGAAGAAGGGACAAAGAAGTGTTTTTTATCTTAAGCCCGAATAAAGCAGGTTGAGGTTTAGATTGAGATTGAAGAATGAGCGACATCTTGTGATTTATTTTGCCGGCAGTCGGCGCAGCAGCCCCTCTTTACGCGGCGGGGCCAATCTCGATCTGCTTTTGTTCAGGGCTTTTTTTGTTAGTGGCAGGTAAACGGCAGATTGAGGTTGATAGCGAAGCGGGAAGTGACGCAAGACTAAGGGAACGGCGAAAAGAGGTTTTTAAATGCTGTTTCTGTTTTTGACCTTAGCCTTAATTTCAGTCTGCTGTTCCGGCCAAAGGGCCTAAATGCGGAAAGGTCAAAGGACACTTTATAAATGCTGTAAAATGGTATAGAGTATAAGGAACAGAGAATGGAGATTGGAGAGCGGGGGCTGGACCAAAAACTTGAGACTTGTAGCTTGAGACTTTACGTTTATTTGGAGGCGTTATGAACTTCGGTAAAAAAGACGATGACAAGGGGATGCCCTTAATGGGCAACACTTCCTTTAACAAGAAAACCACCGGGTTTTCGGTGAACTCCTTCGGCAAAGCGTCGCAGGGTTTACTGGAAAGGATAAAGAACCTTTCCAAGAAAGACATAGCTTTCGTCCTCGTGGGCCTGAGCGTTCTCGTGATGGCTCCCGTCGCGGAGTATTTCCTTTCCAAGCCCGCCACGGATAATCTTCTTACCCCGGGCTTCGGCGAGAGAAAAAGCTCGGACGGGCTCGGTCCCAACCTTTACGATCCCGGCATTAACGGTATGAGCGCCGGTTCGGATATGAACGGCGAGGTTATAACCCCGCTTACTTCCAGGGACCCTTCTTCCCTTATAGTGGGTTCCCAGCAGACGCCTCCGCCAGTGATAACGCCCCCTTCCACTTCCCTCAGGGATTCGATGAAGGATGTGGCGCAGAAATCCTTTTCGGAAGCGGTAAAGTCGTCTCCGGCTCCTTTCATACCGCCTAAGATGAATTCCACGCTCAGGGGCTTCGGTTCTTTCTTCGGCGGCGGCGAAAGCTCCAAGACCGGCGGTACCCTTGGCGGGGGAATAATAGACGCCGCTAAAAAGGCTTCTTCCAAATCCCAGGACAAATCCATGGTCGGAGTGGGCGCCATCCCGGGTTATAAAGGCGTCGCTTCCAACAGACTTAACAGCGCCAATAAGGGCAATCTCGAGAAGTTGAGAGGGCAAGCCGACAAAGCGGCCGACTTTTTCTCGGGCGCGAACGCGGTGACCGCTTTGGAAAAGGCGGGCTCGGAATCTCCGACGGCCGGACTTGGCGGCGGCGGGCTTGACGCCGCTGGAGAGGGAAATCTTAAGAACAGCAAGGAGTCCAGTCTCAAAAACGACAAGGGCGGCGGCGGCGGAGCCAAGGACCTGGACGAATGTTCCAATACTCTCGCGAATAAGCTGAGATGTAAAAGGGCGGAGATGGAACTGCAATGGGAATTCGACAAAAAGAAGGCCATCTGGAACGGCCTGTTCGATATGGCTAAAAATTTTCTTACCAAAGGTCTTCTGGACCCTATAACCGACAAAGTGGCCAAGACCACGAAGGGCATACTTAATCCTTCCTCCGGAGCCAGCGGCCCCAGCTATTACTGCTGGGTGCCGGCCGACCCGGCTAAAGGCTGCGCGGGCGGAGCGAAGAAAGGCACCGCTATGAGCATCGGTTATAACTCGAGTAACGGCACGCCTTATTGGGACCCGCCTCTCACCCAGGACGACTGTCCTTGCGGCAGGGGCGAAGCCCCGCGGGAGGGCGGTTCCGGTTCCGGTAATCCCGAAGGCGATACCTCGGGCGGCGGCGGTACACCCGTCGATCAGGGCGATGCCAAGTCTTACGAGGAAAACCTGATACAGCTTAAAGCCATACATGACAACTATAAGGAAAAGCAGGAAACCATAACCACTCAGGTTATCGAACAGACTAAAAAACTCGCCGACTCCACGGCTCAACTGGGCGCCAAACTCGCCCAGGAGCTTCCCAAGAAATACGGCGCGGAATATTCCACCAATATGTCCGCCTTGGGAGAAGTCGACAAACAAATAGGGGGGAGTTATAATACCCTCCAGGACGATTATAACCTCTCGCAGAAAAGGCTGGAAAAGGTGCTGGTGTATCTCAGCAATCCCCAGTCGCTTAAAAACGACATCCCGCAGGGCGCCCAGGTCTCGGAAAAAAACGCCCCGGCCAGGAGCGAAGTGGAGACCAAGGTAAGGGAAGTGCTCCAGAACAACCAGGCCACCTTCGACTCCTTTAACTCGGCCGTTTACAGGCCTTATCTGACGCTTACTTCCGCGGCCAAGAACTTCTACGGCAGCGAAAAGGGCAAGGCTGATTCTTCCAGCGGCAATCTGGCTTCCTCCTACGGTTCCCTTTCCAGCGCGGCCAATTCCTTCTCCAGCGATCCCAGGGCCTTTTTCCCTTACTTCCTGACTCTTTCGGGGGACTCTTCGGCCCCGGCCGGAACGGGAAAGGTTTACAGAGCGGCCCCGGCCAGTTCTTCCATATTGTCGAGCCTTGTCTCTTACAGGGGCTATGACATGGGAAAGTTTATAAGCTCGGTCCAACCGGAAGAAATAGCGTATAACATGACTTCCGATTCGGTTCTGCCCGGAAAATGTCTCAGCGGCAAAACGGGCGGCAAAACGGAAGCCCCGTTATCCGAGGGAACCGCGAGCGGCCCTAAAACCGAAACCTTTTCCTCGAGCCCGTATACGGCGTGCGCTGCTTCTTTCAACCATAACCTTGAAAAATACAGCGAGGACGTAGTTTCGGTCAGGGTGACTTTCGGGAACGTGAACGACGATATAAAAAATCTCGGCAATTTCAATACCATGTTCGTCGCCGGATTCGTCGCCAAATTCCTGGCTACCCTGGAAGACAATAAAATTTACCTCAAAACCTATGCCGTGGGCGGAAACGCCTGGATAAAGGACGTGTTGGACGGCAAATACGATAATGTGAACCCGTCAGGCGGCGGAGGCACTCCGACGACTACGCCGACGACCCAGCCGACCACGCAGCCGACTACTCAGCCGACCATTCCACCGGTCGTTCCGCCGGTAACGCCTCCGGCTCAGCCCGTTAATACGACCGGCCAGTATAATACGGCTAAGGGCAACTTCGACCGGAAGGTTAAAACCGCGAAAAAAAGCCTGCCCAAGATAAACAAATGCAACAAGAACGGCAGCGTCTGTAAGACGCAATATGACGCGGCGAAAGCGGCCATTACCAAAATGGACGGCGTAATAAGCCGGTTCGCTCGGGAATGCGGCGGCGGAAAATGCAGCGTCGCGAAGATAAACCAGTACAAAAAAAAGTTCCAGGCGGCCCTGACCGACTTCAACAACAATTACAACAAGGCCGTGCAGCTTCTTAAGACGGAAGCGGACAAGGTCTGCTATAAATCACGGTACGGGTGTACCGGGATAAGTTCCCTGTACGTGGCCAAGAGATGGATAGTGAAGAACAAGGCCCTTAAAGAAATAGACATGGGCTGGGTGCCCGGACTTGAATGGAATATCTTCGAGAAACTCTCGAAAACTCCGGCCAGGATCTATACGACACCCCAGGTGAAAAATATATGCCACAGCATCTGGAAAGGCAAATGGATCACCAGGGAAGGAAGCTGTCCCGAAAGGCTTTTCAAGGAGAGCTTTGTCCTGGAAATAAATCCTTCGGGAAGCATGCCCAGCGACGTAGAAACCGATATTTTTGAGTGGTCGGTGACTAACGGGAACGAATCGGAGAAGACTCTCGCCGGCAAGGGAGCCGCCGTAAAGTATCCCGTCAGGCTGAGGGTTTCCTGCGCGAATTCCAGCTCCACCAGGCAATGGGATATTACCCTGATAAAGATGCTCGTGGAAAAGGCCGTTATGAATGCCAAATCCGTCAACGTCAACGTTTCCGTAGGCCCTTCCTGGGGCAAGGTCGGAGGCGGGTATTCGCAGGGTCAGAACAAGATCATTTCGTACAGCGAAGAATGGAGCATCCCCGGCATACCTAA
>PEXN01000105.1:0-48244 GCA_002774685.1 Elusimicrobia bacterium CG08_land_8_20_14_0_20_51_18
GAAGACGTGCCGGCCCTTTCTGTCGGCCACGAAGTAAAGAGCGTCTATTTCAGCCGGCGCCAGGGAGGCTCTGACAGATTCGACTCCCGGATTACAGATAGGCCCCGGAGGAATGGAATTAACGTAATAAGTGTTGTAAGGCGAGGGGAATTTAAGGTCTTTATAGGATAAATTCTTTTTCCAATAGCCCAGGGCGTATTGAACGGTGGGATCGGCCTCCAGGGGCATACGCTTTTTTATCCTGTTCAGATAAACGGCGGCTATAAGGGGCCTTTCCGTATCTATTACCGCTTCCCTCTCCACTATCGAAGCGACTATCAGGATCTTATATTCCTCCAGCCCCATAAGGGCGGTCCTGCCGGAAAACAAAGGTTTTATGTTCCTTTCGTATTCGCCGGTAAGGATATCCGTCACCTCTTCCGGCTTCATGTTTTTTTTCAGATGATAGGTCGAAGGGAAAAGGTAGCCCTCAAGTTTTTTCTCCTTTACCAGGTCCAGGAAGGACGTTTCGTCGGAAATAACGCCGTTCGATTTCAGCCTCTCCGCTATCTGCTCGGCCCGCCAGCCTTCCGGAATGACTATTTTCACGCTCGAAATATAGACCGAATGGGTAAGCTTCCAGAGCACGGCTTCGTGGGTAGACCTCTTCTTAAGCTCGTATTCGCCAGGCATTATTTTTTTTCCGGCGCCGGTAAACTTGACCAGCGCCCGGAACCAGAGGGAACTCCAGATTATCCCCGAGTCCTTAAGCTGTCTGGCTATCTGTGTGGCGGTACGGCCTTCTTCTACGGAAATCTTTACAGTTTCGCCCGGGTAAAAGAGATAGGCGGCGAAAAGCGGGAAGAATATGACCAGTAAAATGAAAAATTTTTTCATTTTTATCCCAATTCCTCCGAATAAAGCGTTCTGTACGCGGGGCCCGAGGGGCCCGAAAAACTTTCCATAAGATCGACTCTTCCGATCATTTCGCCGGCGGCGAAGCTGTGGCGCCTGAACCTGTATATCAGGTTATTGTCGGGTTTTTTCCCGACCCGTCCCAGAGTGACATGGGGGGAAAAACGGTCCTCGAACATGAAACCCGCCTTAAAAAGTTTTCCCCTCAAAACCGCGTACATCCCTGACAATTCTTCGCGGCCTTTCTCAATCCCGGCCCAAAGCACCCTGGGCCTCCCGAAATCCGGAAAAGCGCCGGTATTTGAAACCGTCAGCTCAAAACTACGGAACCCGGCGAAACAGCGCATGGCGTCCTTTACCGCTTTGAGATTGGCTTCCGTCACGGCCTCTCCCAAAAAAACCAGCGTCAGGTGAAGATTTTCCTTTTCCACCCATTTTACGCCTTTGACCGGAGGCCCGTTGAAACAGGAAAGACGTTCCCTCAACTCTTCGCCGAAATTTATGGCTATGAAAGTCCTCATTCCCGGCCGTTTTTTTTCCTTTTATCCGCCGCTCTTTTTTTTACGGCCTTTTTCACCTTGTTTTTTTTGTTCCCGGCCCCTTTCCCCTCGCCGCCGGAAGTCTTGACTTTGAGAAGAAAGTTTCTGAGCCTTTCCCTTTTTTCCCGGGGAAGTCTTTGCCATCTTTTCTTGTAAGCGGCCATATTTTTTTTCAGGACGGCAAGGCCGGACCTGTGTTTCATGAGCTTTGAAATTTTTATCACCTTGGGCCTTCTTATCGAAGGGGAAAGGGTAAGCTCGCTTCCCTTGCCGATCTGTATTTCCTGCGCTCCGTTCCCCTCTTCGCTCGGCGTCACGCCGAGCTGCCCCTCTTCGAAAACTCCGAAGGTGGTCTCCTTATTGAACAGGGACTGCTCCACGGCGAATTCGGTGCCCCTTATAGCGCAAACTGCGACCGGAGTGTGTATCTTCATTGAGAACTTCTTTCCAAGGACTCTTTCGAATTTGCCTATTATGGCCCCAAGGTTAAGGACCAGCGATGTATCTTCCTGTTGCAGGTTTTTAACCTCGAGCTCGGTGTTCCGGTCCACCTTTATGATCCCGCTGTTGCTGAAATAAAGTTCGGCATAGCCGGTGGAACCGGTTTTGACCGTATCGTCCGGGTCCACGGGATAATAGGAAGTTCCCTCTACGGTCACGTATTCCTCGGCGCCGGAATTTTTTATTTTTACGTCCCCGGAAATCCTCTTTATAAGCACCTCGAAATCGCCGGAAGAAGGGGCGCCGCCGGCTTCCTGCATTCTCCTGGCCTCTTCCATCATTTTGTTGTATTGTTCCATATCCGGCTGCTCCGGCTGTTTCTGCGAAAAAGACGAGGCAACGGTAAGGAGTAAAACCAGGCCCGTCGTTATTATTTTCATCAAGCCCCCCTGATTATTTTTCTGAAATTTCTTTTTCCGGCCTGGAGTATCGCGTCCCTCGGCTCAAAAACCCCGTCTTCCGAGATTTTTTGGGAATCGATTCTGACGGCCCCGCCCTCTATCAAACGCCGGGCCTCGTTCCCGCTTTTCGCCGCTCCGGCGGCGACGATTATCTGGGAAATTTTCATCGGCTCCCGTATCACGAATTCAGGCATTTCCGACGGAAGCTCGTTCCTTGAAAAGACCTGTTCGAAACCCTGCCTGGCCTTTACGGCCTCTTCCCGGCCGTAGAACTTCTCCACCAGCGTTTCCCCGAGCTTCTTTTTGGCTTCCATAGGGTGCGCCGCCCTCACTTCGGCCATATCCGCCTCCGTCAGCAATTCGTAATAGGAGTTCATGGTTTCGTCGCTCAAAGACATCGTCTTCCCGAAGATATCCTTCGGCTCGTCGTTAAAGGCTATGTAATTGTCGTAGGATTTGGACATTTTTTTTACGCCGTCCGTGCCCACCAGCAGGGGCATGGTCAGCGCCGTCTGCGGCGGCTGCCCGTAAAGCTTCTGCAGGTCCCTGCCCATGAGCAGGTTGAAGATCTGGTCCTGCCCGCCCAGCTCCACGTCCGCCTTGACGGCGACGGAATCGTAGCCCTGGAACACCGGGTAAAGCATTTCCAAAAGGCTTATGGGACTTTCCTGCTTCATTCTGTTCTTGAAATCTTCCCTCTCCAGGAGACGGGAAACCGTCACGCTTTTGGCTACGTTTATGAAATCTGAAAGCGAATCCTTTTTAAATTCGGTGAAAGGGATCAGCCATTCGCTGTTGAATTTAATCTCGGTCCTTTCACGGTCCAGTATCCTGAAAGCCTGGTCGGTATAGGTTTTGGCGTTGGCGAGCACCGAAGCCTTGTCCAGGACGGGCCTGGTGGAATCCTTGCCGGAGGGATCGCCCACCTGCGCGGTAAAATCGCCTATTATAAAGACCACCGTATGGCCCATCTCCTGAAAATGTTTCAGCTTGTTGAGAGGCACGATATGCCCGAGATGCAGGTCGGGACGGGTAGGGTCCACTCCGAATTTCACCCTCAGTTTCCTGCCGGAGACGAGTTTTTCCTTAAGTTCCGTTTCATTGACGAGATTTACGGACCCCCTTTTTATCAAGCTTATCTGTTCTTCGGTATTCATAAAATCCTCAAAGCCGGAAATTGAGATTAAGATATTAACACATCAGGAGATTAAGGGCTTTACGCGCCATTCAGCCCCGGATTTAAACGCTTAACCCGAAAAATTCAGTTGTCCTCTTCGAGGACTATCCCCTCCACATGGGCTATGAGGAATGGGATGGGCGGCATTTCCGCTTATAAACCGCGAATTTTTTTGTCCCCGAATTTTTTGCCGTTTCACGGCGGCCACCCCGATAAAGGAGCAATCACGCTCCGCGTCCCACTCCCCGCAACGAAGTAGCCGCTCTTTACCCCACAAGTAGGGGCCGCTCTTTATGCGGTGCGGTAGCCCATATAGACGGGACAGCCCCGGAACAACGAGCCTCCGGCTCATCAGGTGTCGGCTTGCCCGCTGGGCGCAGCCAGGGAGGCTCTGACGACGACCTCTTGTATGGGGCGTATCGGGGTGGCCGGGTTTTACCCTGCCACCCACTCAGCGGCTCAAAGCCGCTCCTTTCAGTATGACCAGGCGGCAGCCGCGGCGGTGAATCCTTCAGCAACTGAAGGATTCAGGTTAATTTCTCAATCTTTATTTTCCGAATCTCTTGCTCCATATATTTTATATTTTTTACAGGTCGGTTAAAACCGAGATTTTTGTTTTTTTCGGCGGCTTAAGGCCGGCTATAAAGGCGAGGAAAGGCCCATAGGCGTCTTTCCCTATCTTAAAAGTGTTGGAATGCGAATATTTCGAAAGCCTCTTCACGAATTTCAATTTATAAGGATACCGGTGCTCTATTATGTTTAATTCCGAAAGTCTGGCCTCGTCCCTGAGACTTTCGATGAAAGAATTGGAAAAGTCCTTGAGCGAAACGGGATCCGCGGAAATAAATTCGACCCGAGCCATAAAACTGAAAGGGGGATAGGAAAAGGTCTTTCTAAGGTCCAGTTCCTCTTCCAGAAATTTTCTGTAATCCGCGAAATCCAGAAAGGAGAACGACTCGGGCTCGTGGCTCTGTATCACCAGCTCGGAATCCCCGTAGCCGAGCAAAGCCGAAGCTTTCATTATGTTTTGAAGGATCTTTTCGTTAAGCCGGAAGTCCGCGGAATTTTTGTGATACATCTCCGCGAAAGCCACCGTTCCCGCCTCCCTTACCAGGAAAGAGTCGAGTATTATGGCGGTGCCGAGGAGGACGTCGAAATTGCCGTCCATTATCCCGGTTATTATTTTTTCGGTTTCGTTCACCGATTTTTTCACGTCGTCGCCGTCGAATTTAAGTATCCTTTTTTCCGGATACATTTTTTTCAGTTCTTTAAATATCCTTTGTACGCCGAAACCTTTGGCCACCATCAGCTGATTGCCGCATTTTCCGCAGGAGGCGGAATATTCCTCTTTGTGCGAACAATAGGAACAGCGGTAGAATCTGGCGCCTTCCTCGTCCTCGAAAATATGCATCAGGGAATTACACTTCCCGCATCTTTTCATCCAGTAGCATTTGGCGCAGAAACTCCTGGGGGAAAAGCCCCGGCTCGAGGCTATCACATAGGCTTTTCTGCCGGCAGCCATAGCCCTTTTCACCGCCTCGTTCAATTCCGGAGAAACCGCCGTCTCGGGATTTTTCCTCATGTCGACCATCTCATAACGGATCTTGCCCGTCCCTCCCTCGTCCAGCAGTTCCAGGCCGCCGTTCAGGTGCAGGTGATAGAGCTCCGCATCGGGAGGATTCCCCGCGAGCAGTATCTTATGGCCGAAAATCCCGGCCAGCTTCATAGCCAGCGCCCTGGTATTGTAATAAGGCTTCTGGTCGAACTGCCTGTACATCTCGTTCCCGTGGTCGGCCATAATTATAAGCGTTTTCGCCAGGAATGGCAGAAAAACGGAAGATTTCGTCCCCGCTACAATTCTCTTTTCTCCCGCGTAAACATGATTCCAAAGTTCGCGCTTCCGCTTTTTGGTCAGGCGGCTGTGCCAGAGAGCAGTTTCTTCCGCCAGCGCGCCGTTAAGAAAACTTTTGTAAAGGGCTATGGCCGAAGGGATGTCAGGGACCAGAAAAAGACAGCGGAGGCCTTTGGAAAGGGCGTAGGCGGCCGCCGCGGTAAGATTTTCGGATTCCTTCCGGTCGTTGAAAACCAGAGCGGCGGTTTTATCCTCCGCGTCCAGAAATTTTTTTATCTTTTCCGAAAATTCCGGATTTTCAAAAACGGCCACGGAAACTCTTTCAGGGGCGGGGAGTACCGGGCCGTCCGGTATAAGGGCCAGGAAGTTACCCAGCACCACAGGCGCCTCGCAATACCACCTCGAGGCCATGTATGAAACGATCTCTCCAAGCTTTTCAGGAGGAAAAACCGGTTCCGAGTCCACCGCTTCGGTTATTTCCTTTAACGAGGGCAGGGCCGAAAGGTCGGCGTCCTTTTCTTCGAGAACGGCGGTCACATAGCCCGCGACCCTCTCCCTTCCGGCGAAAGACGCGACTATACGCAATCCCGGCTTCATCAGGCCGGTAAGTCTCTCCGGTATCCTGTAATAAAAGGTTCTGTTAAGGGCTATGGGAAAAGAAACTTCGGCTATCATATAACCGGCGAGAACGGAGAATAGAGATTAGAGATTAGAAAACGGCGGCCGGTTTTAAAATATTTTTTAGGCATTATTTTTTTCGAGGAAAGACTTCAGCATTTTCATGTCTTCCCAGGCGTCCTTTTTCAGGTTGGGATTCCTGAGCAGGGCCGCCGGATGATAAGTGGGAAGGATTTTAAGATCGAAATCGAAAGTAAAGCTGTAGGGAACGTCGTACATTTTACCCCTTAGCTGGCTGATGCCTTTGGTCTCGTTAAGCATGAACTTTGTGGCCACGTTCCCGAGAGTCACCACGCAGAGGGGCCTTATGAGCCTTATCTGTTCCTCGAGGTAACCGCGGCAGGCGGAGATTTCGGCCGGAGTCGGGGGCCTGTCGTTCCCGCGCGCCTCCGGGGTTTCCGGATTCGTCATGGGGTGGCACTTGACTATATTGGCGATATAAACGCTCTGCCTGGAGAGATTTATGGCGGCGAGGATTTTATCCAGGAGCTGGCCGGACCGGCCGACGAAAGGTTCGCCGCGATGATCTTCGTCGTAGCCGGGACCTTCGCCCACGAACATCACCCTGGCCTTGGGGTCTCCCACGCCGAAAACCGGATTCAGTCTGGAAAGCCCGAGAAGGCATTTCCTGCATCTAAGAACTTCTTCCCTCAAGGTGCCCAGGAGATCGGAGCCCGCCGCCGTTTTTTTCCCTTTGCGCGGCCCGGGAACAGACTCCGACGGGACACAGGCGGACGAAACCGTGACGACAACCGCAGCCTTTTCCGGTTCCGGTCCGGAGACGCGCATTTCAGCCGCAGACGCCTTTGTCTGCAACCGGGCCCGCGCGGCCGTCTGCGGATTCCCACCGGCAACATGAGGCTTGCGACCTGCGACCTGCGGCATCCCGCCTGCAGGCGGGATATACGTATCTTCGTCAAGATTCTTTATGTATTTAACGAGCTCGCCCCTTATTTTCTTGATCTCATTTTTCATCTTTGGTCTTTTCTTTCTTTTTAAGCTTGTCTTTCCTGGCGTCCTTTTTCTCGGAGATTCTTTCCATCTTTATCTGGTTGTCTTTCCCCACGGCCTCTTTTATCTCTTCCTCGGTCACTTTTTTGGAAACCACGTCCTTCAGGGCCACGTCTATTATTTCCGCCACCGGCTTAAGCCTGTATTCTTCCGTGAATTTCAGATGGGTCGCCCACAGCATGGCGAGAACCACGTCATTATATTTGGAAGGGCCGTAATCGGCTATAACGTTGTCCAGATTTATATTTTCTTCTTTTTCTTTTGCGGCTTTAGTCATGCTTCCTCCGTGTCTTTTATATCTTCAAGCTTGAAAGCTGTCCTTTGAAGTCCTTCGCGAAAGCCCCGTTCCTGGCCAGACGGCATTTTTCCGCGTTGGCTATCCCTATTATATCGTTTACGGCGTCTTCAAGCCTGTCGTTTATAACCAGATAGTCGAAACGCAGGGCCTCTCCGAGCTCCTTGCGCGCCGTGTTCATCCTTACCTTCATCTCAGCGGGTCTCTCGCCCCTTTTCTCAAGCCTCTTTATCATCGTCCGCAGGTCGGGAGGAAGAAGAAAAACCGAAACGGAGTCCGCGAAAATTTTCTTCACGGACCTGGCGCCTTTTACGTCTATGGTCATGAACGGAATCTTCCCGCGCTCAAGTATGCTTATGACCGATCTCTTCGGAGTGCCGTAAAGCCGGCCGTGCACCTCCGCCCACTCTATCAGCTCTCCCATCTTCCTGAGCCGGTCGAACTCCGCAGCGTCGACGAAATAATAATCGCGGCCTTCTTTTTCTCCCGGTCTTTTTTCCCTGGTGGTGCAGGTTACGCTGAAAGCGAACCTCTTATCTTTTTTGACAAGATGATTTTTAACGGTGGACTTTCCGCCCCCCGAGGGGGCGGAAATCACCACGGGAAAATATTTTTTTTTGACGCTTTTCATTCGAGCATACCGAATACCGCTGTCTACCGATTTTAAGGTTTTAAGGGTTTGAGGGTTTAAGGTATTAAGTGTGTCCGCCTTATGCCTCTTTGCCTTCTGCCTACTGTTTACTTCCCTTTTCTCGGGTTCTTTATCTGCGCCTGCGCGGCCGACAGAATGGCTATCGGAACGCGGAACGGGGAGCAGGAGACGTAGTTAAGCCCCGTCTTGTGGCAGAATTCCACGGAAGCCGGTTCTCCGCCCTGTTCGCCGCAGATGCCTATCTTAAGGTCTTTGCGGGTCTTGCGGCCGCGTTCGACGGTGATCTTTATCAGCTCGCCCACGCCGACCTGGTCTATGGTCTGGAAAGGGTCCACCGGGATTATCTTCTGATCCACGTATTCCTTCAGGAAATAGCCCGAATCGTCGCGGGAATAGCCGAAGGTCATCTGGGTGAGGTCGTTGGTGCCGAAAGAGAAGAACTGCATGGTCTCCGACAGCTTGCCCGCGATAAGACAGGCGCGCGGGATTTCTATCATGGTGCCGACCATATAGGCGAACTTCACGCCGCGGGACTTGGAGACCTCCGCGTACACTTTATGGATGAGCCCGGCCTGGTGGGTGACTTCCGCTTCGAGCGAAACGACCGGGATCATGATGTCCGGATAAGCTTTCACGCCTTCCTTGTACAATTCGGCGGCGGCCTCGAAAATGGCCCTGGCCTGCGTCTCGGTTATCTCGGGATAAGTTACGCCGAGCCTGACGCCCCTGTGGCCCATCATCGGGTTGGATTCGCGCAGGGCGGTAGCGCGGGCTTCGAGTTCCTCGAAAGAGATATCGAGGGACTTGCCGAGCTCTTCAAGCTTTTCCTTCTGATGGGGAACGAACTCATGGAGCGGCGGGTCCATCAGGCGGATGGTAACATGCAGCCCTTCCATGACCTTCAGGGTGTTCTTAATGTCGTTCTTCATGTAAGGGAAGAGATCGTTGAGAGCGGCCTTCCTCTCTTCGAGGGTCTTGGACATGATCATTTTTCGCAGCTGGAACAGGGCCTGGTCGGAACCCTTGCCGTAAAACATATGTTCTATGCGGAACAGGCCTATGCCTTCGGCGCCGAACTTGCGGGCCACGGTGGAATCGGCCGGGGTGTCGGCGTTGGTCCAGACCTTAAGCGCGCGCACGCCGTTGCAAAGCTTGAGGAACTCGCCCAGGGTGCCCAGGGATTCGCTGGCGTCTATCATTCCCATCCGGCCTTTGTAGACGAGGCCTTTGGAGCCGTTAAGGGTTATCCAGTCGCCTTCCTTGAGTGTTTCGCCGCCGAGGCGCAGGGTTTTGGAACCGCGCTCTATCTCTACGCCGGCGCAGCCTACGACACAGCATTTGCCCCAGCCGCGGGCCACGAGGGCCGCGTGGGAGGTCATGCCGCCCCTGGCGGTGAGGATGGCTTCGGCCGCCCTCATTCCTTCCACGTCTTCGGGATTGGTTTCTTCGCGTACTAAAATGACTTTTTTACCTTCTTTGTTCCATTTAACGGCGTCGGCCGCGGTGAAAACTATCATACCCACGGCGCCGCCGGGACCGGCGGGAAGGCCCTTGCCTATCGACTTGGTCTTGGCTTCGGCCTTCGGGTCTATGATCGGGTGGAGGAGTTCGTCAAGCTGGGAGGGGGTAACGCGCATGACGACTTCCTCGCGGGTGGCGAGTTTTTCCTTATACATATCGAGAGCCATGCGGACGGCCGCCGGGCCGTTCCTCTTGCCGACGCGGCACTGCAGCATGTACAGTTTGCCGTTCTCGACGGTGAATTCTATGTCGAGCATGTCGCGGTAATGCTTTTCGAGCTTGGCGCGGATGGCGGCCAGCTCCTTGTAGCAGGCGGGCATCAACTGCTGCATTGATTTAAGATTCCTGGACTGGTCGCTGCGGCTTTCCTCGTTGATGGGATGCGGGGTGCGGATGCCGGCCACGACGTCCTCGCCCTGGGCGTTCTCGAGGAACTCGCCGTAAAAATAATTTTCGCCGGTGCCGGGGTTGCGGGTAAAGGCCACGCCGGTGGCGGAAGTGTCGCCCATATTGCCGAACACCATGCTCTGCACGTTGACGGCGGTTCCCCATTCGGCGGGGATCTTCTCTATCTCGCGGTATTTCACTGCCTTGTTGCCCATCCAGGAGGCAAACACGGCGCCGATGGAACCCCAGAGCTGGTCCATGTGGTTGTCGGGAAATTCCTTGCCCAACGCTTCCTTTATCCTGGCCTTGAACTGTTCGGCCAGTTCCTTAAGGTCGTTGGCGCTCAGGTCGGTGTCGGACTTGGCGCCGCGCTTCTGCTTCATGGCGTCCATGATATGCTCGAGCTGTTTGCGGATGCCCCTGTTGTCCTCGACCTCTATGCCGGCGCCTTTCTCCATGACGACGTCGGAGTACATCATGATGAGGCGGCGGTAGGAATCGTATACGAAGCGGGGATTCCTGGTGAGCTCTATGAGGCCCGGAATGGTCGCGGTGGTAAGACCGCAGTTAAGTATGGTTTCCATCATGCCCGGCATGGATTTCCTGGCGCCCGACCGCACGGAGACGAGGAGCGGGGTCTTCGGGTCGCCGAATTTTTTGCCGGTCAGTTCCTCGACGCGGGCGAGGTTCTTTTCGACGTCGGCCCTGAGCTGTTTCGGATAGGACCTTTTATTGGCCCAATACCAGGCGCAGACTTCAGTGGTTATGGTGAAGCCCGGTGGTACCGGGAGCTTCAAAGAGGGATGCCCCGCCATTTCGGCCAGGTTCGCGCCCTTGCCGCCGAGCAAATTTTTCATGGATTCTTTGCCTTCGGCTTTTCCGCCGCCGAAGGAATAGACCATCTTCGAAATTTTAGCCTGTTTCTTGGAATTATTTGATTTTTTAACAGCCGTTTTAGCCATTGTATTGTCTCCTGTGGATATAAGAAATAATAGGGTTTGGAACCCTATAATGACATAATAGCAAATTAACCCGACATCCCGCAATTGATAGCGTTTATATGATTCCTGGACCGGATGACTCTAAACCATGTCCGAATACGAACCGGAAAGGAGATCCTTGCCGGTTATGCCGAAGAGTTTCATGTAGAACCCGCACTGCCTGAGCAATTTTTTCTTTTCCGAGGCTTTTTTGCCCATGGCCTCTATCTCCGCGAAACTGCCAAGGCCTTTCACTTTGTCTATGTGGAATTTTACGTTCTTCAGGAAATATATCCCGCGTTCTTTGTCCACAACGGTTTTCACGCCCAGCGCGGAGGACAAAAGCTCTTTCAGTTCCCCGCCGGGGGCGGTTTTATAAAGGAGTATATCGGATTCCTTGGGGCCCTTCTTATTCTTCCTCTTGTAATATATCAGGCTGTTCTCTATACGGCCTTCCCTCAATTTCAACCGTCCTGAAAGAACATTAAAATAAGTGTCAATCTGGCGGTCCAGGCCCCGGAATTCCGCGCGCAGAGATTCGAGGATTTTCCTTATTTTCACCGGATCCTTTATTTTCGCTTTTATCTCAATATTTATCACTCTCATTTTTTAATCGCCGAACTTTCCCCGACTTCCGACTTGTCAACTTTTCAACTTTCTTTATTCTTTCTCAATTTCTTAATCTCTCAATCTCTTAATCACCTTGTTGTCCCTTTATTCTTTCATCCCTCATCCTTTATCCCCTATCCCTTATCCCTATTTATCTATCCCTTCCAGCTTGAAGACGAAGGCGAAAATAAGCGCTTTTTCTTTCAGGTATTCGAAGCGTCCGGTCTTTCCGCCGTGGCCGGTGGACATATCCGTTTTCAGCAGCATCAGGCTTTTGCCCGTATTGAAATCCCTGAGCTTAGCGGTCCATTTGGTCGGCTCCCAGTACTGCACCTGGGAATCGTGGTAGCCGGAGGTTATCAGCATGTTCGGATAAGGTTTTTTCTCCACGTTGTCGTAGGGGGAGTAGGATTTCATGTAATCGTAATATTCCTTTACGTTCGGATTGCCCCATTCGTCGTATTCGCCGGTAGTAAGGGGGATGGAATCGTCCAGCATGGTGGTTATAACGTCCACGAAAGGGACCTGCGCTATTATCCCTTTATAAAGCTCGTTAGCCATGTTTGAAACAGCGCCTACCAGCAATCCTCCGGCGGAACCGCCGGCCGCATAAACGTGACCCGCGGAGCCGTAACCTTTTTCTATCAGGAACCTGGTCCCGTCTATGAAATCATTGAAGGTGTTTTTCTTGGCCAGCTGCCTGCCGTCCTCGTACCATTTCCTGCCTAAATCGCTGCCGCCGCGTATATGTATCCTGGCATAGGCGAACCCTCTGTCAAGCAGACTGAAAGTATTCGGGCCGAAATCGGCGTCAAGGCTGTAACCGTAGGAACCGTAGCCGTAAACGAAAAGTTTTTTGACGGAATTTTCGGGGAACTTCTTGTCGTAAACCAGAGTCACGGGGACCCTGGCGCCGTCCCTCGCCGCGAACCACAGCCTTTCCGTGGCGTACCTGGAGATATCATAACCCGGCACCTCGTCCCTTTTGAGAAGGGAGGATTTCCTGGTTTCAAGGTCGAAATCGTAAACCGAAGGAGGCGTCACCATGGATTCGTAATGATACCTGAAAACGCCGCTTTCATACTCCATATTTTCGCCGGGATAGACCGCATAGGCCCGGTCCGGGAAATCGATATAAAAGCTTTCGCCGTTTTTCCTGTTTATCACCTTGAAACCGGCTAAAGCGTTCTTTCTTTCCTGAACGATGAACCAATCCTTGAAAACCTCCATGGATTCTATAAGCGCTTCGGCGCTGTGCGGCAAGAAATCTTTCCAGTTTTTCACGTCCGTGTTTTCCCTGGAAACGGAAGATACCTTGAAATTTTTCGCGTCCCTGTTGTGCAGGATGTAAAAGACGTCCCCGCCGTCCTCCACCGAATACTCGAGCCCCTTTTCCCGGGGATAAAAAACCCTGAACACGGCGGAACCGCCTTCGGCCGAGGCGTAACGGACTTCGGTGAAAAGCGTGGTCTGGGAGTTCAGAAAAATATATTTGTCGGTAATCGCCTTGGAAACGTAGAGCGAAAAGGTTTCGTCCGCTTCGTAATAGATCTCCTTGTCGGCTGCCGGCGAACCGAGCTCATGGGAAAGGAACCTGTCCCAACGCAGGGTCCGGCTGTCCTGTTTTACGTAGAAAAGAGTCTTATTGTCGTTGGCCCAGGTCATATTGCCGGCCGTGTTCTCTATCTTTTCCTCCAGGGTCTTGCCCGTAACGAGGTCCTTGAAGTAAATCGTGTAAAATCTACGGCCGGTGAAATCGGCGCCGTAAGCTATCATCTTGTGATCCGGCCTTACCGAAGGGAACCTTACGGAACAGAATTCCCGGCCCTTGGCCAATTCGTTCACGTTCAGTATGACTTCCTCTTTCCCGGCCGGGTCTTTTCTCATATAAAAAGGATACTCCAGCCCCGTCTCGTACCTTTTGTAATAATAGTAGTTACCGTATTTGAAAGGAACCGTCGAATCGTCTTCCTTTATCCTGCTCCTCATTTCGGCATAAAGCTTTTCCTGGAATTTTCCGGTATCCGCCATTACCTTGTCGGTGTACTCGTTTTCGGCCTTGAGATAGTCCAGCACGTCCTTCGTATCTCTTTCTTTCATCCAGAAATAGTCGTCCACCCGCACGTCCCCGTGCTTTTCGAGTTTATGCGGTATTTTTTTAGCTTCGGGCGGTTTTACCATATCTTCTCCTTTTAAGCCGAACGGCAATAGCAAACAAAAAACGGTGAAACATATCTTGTTTTTCACGGCCCCTCCCGTATACGGATAAAATTATATCATTTCCGCGCGGCGCGCCATGTCCGATGCGGGTTCGGAACGGGCATTTTAAAAAACTCCCCGACTCCCCGAACCTGGTTCGGGTATAAAGCGGGAGGTTTGTAGGACGGACCGAAAGGCCTATACCGGAATAAGACCTTAAACTCTGGCATAAAACGCTCTCGAGCCCCATAATATCATCATGAAGCGAATAATCCTTTTAATACCCCTGCTCTGCCTTTCCGGACCAAGCTCATTTTCTCAGGAAACGGCTATGGATGAACTGCTTCAGTACGGGGGAGAAGATTATAGCATGGAAATACCCGCGCCTGGAAAAGCAAACGCGGCCCTTGCGGAAAACGGTTCAAACCCCGCGGAAGCCAGGCAATGGCTGCCTCCGGACAATGATGAGCCGGGCTTTTCCTGGCCGGACGAAGGGGGAACGGTTTCCAAAAGCGCCGCCGAAACCGGCGCCGGAGGGTATTACGTCCTTATCAAAAATCTCTCCACGTTTTTCAAAAGCTCAGATTCCGATTCCTCGACTCTTGCGGAAAACCAAAAATGCGTTTTGTCGCCGAACGCGAAATATAAAACCCTCGCCATGCCGGATTTTTACGGCGACCACGTCGTAGCGGAGCTGGACGCCGCCGCCTCCACCTGCCCGTTTACGAAAGGCTATATCTACATGCCCCACGTTTCGGCCACTTCCGCCGGCGGGGCTTCCCAATTGCCTGCGAACATCCGGGCCTTTCTCGACACCCTCGCCCACGCCGAAGGCACGGAAGAAAATTACAACCTTATGTTCACTTTCGCCGAATTCAAAGACTACAAGGACCACCCGAGAGACAGGCAATGCAGCGGGAAATTGTGTTCGGATGCCGCCGGCCGCTACCAGTTCCTCTCCAAAACCTGGGACCCGCTCGCGGAAGATCTGGGCCTCAAGGATTTCACGCCTCCTAATCAGGATAAAGCCGTCCTGGAATTGATCAGACGAGCCGGCGCTTATACGGCCGTCAGCAAATCCTCGGAATACGCCAATTTCACGAAAGCCCTGAACAAACTGAACGGCATATGGGCGTCCCTGCCCGGCAGCCCTTACGGCCAGCCCACTCATTCCACCGCTTCCCTCTGGAACTTCTACAAAAAAAGCCTAGCGAAATACAAATAAAGCTCCCCCTGCCTCGCCCGGGACGGTAAGTTGGTCAACCCCGGGGGTTGACCAACCAGGTCAGCTTCCAAAAATGAGGGTTAAGATGGGGGAAAAGGTTATTTTGTATAATCATAGTCATGAATAGAACGGCTTTTTTCATAGCGACGGGCAGCGAGCTCATAAATTTCAAGGTAAACCAGTACGCGCCGCTCTTTTCGGAAAAACTGAAGGACCACGGGATACACCTCAAGGGGGAAATCACCGTGGGCGACGATTTAGCCGACATAAAAAAAGCCTTAATTTTCGCCCTTAAAAACTACGGCCTCATAATTTCCTGCGGCGGTCTGGGGCCGACCTTCGACGACCTGACCAGGCGGGCTTTTTCGGAAGTCCTCGGGATAAAGCTGGTCCGTTCAAAAAAAATAGCGTCTTTTCTCAAGAGGAAATACCGTCTTGCGGCTCTTCCACCGAACATGACGGACCAGCGCCTGGTCATGAAAGGCGCGGAGCTTTTTCAAAACGACAACGGCACGGCCTTCGGCCAGGCCGTTTCCGCCAAAGGCCGGACCATAATACTCCTCCCTGGACCCAGGAACGAATGGGAACCGATGTGGGGAAAAAGCGTGAAAAAATTCCTGGCCGGAAAATTCCGAAGCAAAAAAACCGGTTCGGAAAGGTTCAAAATAGCGGACATGAAAGAAATGGAGGTCCAGAAAATCTTAAACCCGCTGATGGAAAGACACAAAAACGCCGGCTATACGGTCCTGGCCGGACCCAATATCTGCGAATTCTCTTTTAGAACGGCCGAAAAAAAACAGGCTTTAAAAATAAAGAAAGAGATACAAAGGGCGCTGAGAGAAAAGATCTACGGTTACGGGACCGAAACCCTCGAAGGAAATCTCGGAAAGGCGTTGAGAAAAAGGGGTAAAACACTGGCCGCGGCGGAATCCTGCACCGGCGGGCTTCTTTCAAGCCTTATAACCGACGTCCCCGGCAGCTCGGACTATTTCAAGGGCGGAGTGAACGCCTATTCGAACGCGGCTAAAATGGAAGTTCTCGGCGTCAAAAAAGCGACGCTGAAAAAATCCGGCTCGGTCTCGGTAGAATGCGCCTCGGAGATGGCCGAGAGAGCCAGGACGCTGTTCAAAACCGATTACGCCGTTTCCGTTACCGGGATAGCCGGGCCCGGCGGCGGGACGCCTCAAAAACCCGTGGGACTGGTTTATTTCGGCCTGGCCTCCGAGGGGGGAACCCTGGTTTTTAAGAAAAATTTCAGGGGCGGCAGAAAATTCATAAAAAACTGCTCGGCGAATACAGCTTTGTTCCTGGCTCTGAAATTAATAAAATGTGGAGAAGGCGTAAGGCGCAAGGCATAAGGCGAAAGTTATAGGAGATAAAAAAATCTTCTTCCGCTTTAAACTTGCCGCCGGCGGCCCGTTATTACAGGAGACTGCCATGAAAAAAAAGACACTGACAATTTGCGCCATGCTGGCGGCCGCTATGGCCTTTTTAGCTGCCGGCTGCAAGGAAAAAGAAGCCGTGGAAACGGTAAAACAGGAAACCGCGCTGGAAACTCCCGCCCCGGGAGGCGCCCCGGCCGGATACGCGAAAACCGGTTACTATTTCAAGCTCCCGAATTACAAAGGCGGGGATGTAGACCTCGAAACTTACGCCGGCAAGCCCGTCCTTGTCATGTTCTTCACCGAAAACTGCCCCTATTGCAGAAAGGCGGCGCCTTTCATAAATTCGGTACATGAAAAATACGCCTCCAAAGGGCTTCCCGTCATAGGGATCTCGGTAAGGGACGGGGCGGAGAGCGCGCGCGGTTTCGCGGAAGATTTTAATCTTAAATTCGATCTGGCCTACAAGGGAGGGCCGGTTTCCAGGAAATACGGCATACAGGGCGTTCCTTTCATCTATCTGCTGGACAAAAACCATGAGCGGATAAAAACCTGGCCGGGCTACGACGAGAGCTACGACGCGGATATAGAGGCGAAAATCCAGAAAGTCATATGAGCGTAAAAATACTAAAGGGCAGCATAATTTTCAATACGGCTTTCGACGTAGGCTGGGAGATAAACCTGGCGAAAGTCGAGGAGACCCTTCTTTCCGCGGAAAAGAAAAGCTCCAGGTTCAGGTTCTCCAAGGACCCCCGTAAAGCCATAATAATAAAGGAAGCCCCGATAAAGATAGACCTGCCGCAGGAAGAAATAACCATTTTGGGTAAAAAATACAAGACCTCCGTCTATTCCAGGGTCTGGGATTACGGGGTGATTTCCATAAACCTGGAGATCCCGATAGAAACCGGTTCTTCCTGGGAAGAGCTGGTGAACATCGCCGGCACGCTGGAAACCGATCCCGAAATAGAGAAACTCTCCATAAGGCTTAAGGACAACCTGAAGGCCAGTATAATAAACCACATAAAAAACCCGCAGGAATGGGATTATTTCGAGGACTACATAACCTATTTTCTGGAAGGCCTGGACGGCGTCTCCAAACCCCTGGAGCTTTTTGAAAAAGCCGACATCGCGGCGCTTATCCTCGGGGAGAACGAACACAAGCTTTCCACGATGTCCTCCCTCCCGATAACCGACAATTATATACAGTACTACGATGACGACCTGGCCATAATAGACTGGAACAGCGCCGTCCTCATAGAGCCGTCGGGAAACAGGGACGTGGCCGACGTGATAGAATTTTCCCTTACGCATCTCCTGGAGCTAAGGTATTACGATTACATGATAGACAAAAAACTGGACGAGCTTTACGACATCATAAACGGGGAGAACAAGGGCCTGAAAAGGGTAATCAAGACCCATTATGAAAAGATAGCCAGGGAATCCAGCCAGAATTATGTGGATTTCTCCGATTTCACCGCCAAGGTGGAAAACTCGCTTAAGACCGTGGGCGATCCTTACGTGGCCACGGTGTTCAGGTCCTGCGCAGAACAGTTCAGGTTCGACGACTGGTACCAGTCCATTTCGAGAAAAATGAACACCCTTTTCCAGATAACCCAGATATTCCAGGGGGAGATCACGGCGATAAGAAGCCACCTGCTGGAAATAATAATCATACTCCTGATAGCGCTGGAACTGATTCCGCTGGGCTGGCAGTTAATGGACTATTTTTTCCCGCGCTGATCAATCCGGAAAATACCTTTTTACTTTCGCGGAAAATTCCGATAAATATTTTTTGGGGAGATTCGAGATGGCCTTGTATTTCATTTTCAGGTAGTTGATAAATTTCCCGTTCTGCCTTATTCTGAAATCCAAATGCGGGCCCGTGGAAATCCCGGTGGAGCCGACATAGCCTATCACCTGGCCCTGCGACACTCTCCTCCCGGTTCTCAGCCCTCTCGCGTACCTGGAAAGGTGACCGTAACTGGTGATATACCCGGACGAATGTTTTACCTCTATAAAATTCCCGTAGCCGCCTTTCCAGCCCTTCCAGACCACCGTCCCGTCAGCTACGGAAGAAACCGGAGTACCGGTGCCGGCGGCGTAATCTATGCCCAGGTGGGGCCTGACGTATTTCAAGACCGGGTGATACCTTTTCAGGGTAAAGCGGGAGGAGATGCGCCTGTAACTGAGGGGGGCCCGCAAAAACATGCTCCTAGCCCCTTCGCCGTTCTCGTTATAATAATTTCCTTTAAATTCCACGGCTATTTTCCGGCCGGCCTCCGAACCTTCATACATCGCGGCGGTTATTTTCTGGGAAATTATCCGGCCATTTTTGGTCTTTTCTATTTCGTAAAAAACCCTGAATTTGTCGCCGGCGCGGACTTCGGTGAGAAAATCCACGGTCCAGGCGAATATATCGGTAAAATCCAGTATGGTCTCGGCCGGCACGTCTTCCGAAGACATGGCTTCCCAAAGGTTATCCTTTATTTTCCCGGAAGCCTCGTAGGAAACGGCGTCGACCGGGACCGCCGTCTCGGAAAAGGAATATTTGCCTTCCTTTTTGAAAACGGAATAATTTTTCGTTCCTTTTTCTATGGTTATATATTTAAAATCGGCGGAAGAGAAGGCGATGGCGTAGGAATCCCTTTCACCCAGCTTTCTGAAATCTATTTTTCCGGTAAAGGCCTTTATGACGCCCCTTTTATCGGTTTCCGAAACGCCGCATTCTTCCAGTTCCTGTTCCAGGACGCCGGAAAAAGTGCCGGTCGAGTAGGAAATGCCGCTGAAGAGCTGGAAATCCAGCGGCTTACCGGTCTTCAGAACGTTATAAAAAAAGATCAAAGACAGAGCCAGCACGGGGAAACCCGCGAGATATATAAAAAGCCTTTTCTTAAAATCTCTCATCAGCAGTAAAGGTATTCCTCGACTATTTTTTTGATGTCCTCTTCTTTCCCGTAAAGTTTCTCGCTGAGGTTCTTATCGCCGTAACTCCTCAGCCTTTTAACCAGCCCGTCTATCACCGGCTGGGGGAAAACCCCTCCCTTCTCGTAAACCTCGCGATCCTTCAAAAGTTCGTCGGCGGATTCGGCGCAGGAGGCGGGCAGGGAAGGGAACTTCTCCCTGATTTCCAGGTTTTCCTTGCGGAAAACATTCCTATCGATGAAATGTTCCTCGGCGTAATTCACCGAATCCTTCATTTCAAAGCCGTGGGCTGCCGCCATGACCAGGCCCGAAAGCAGGAGATAAATATTGGCCGAACCGTCGGCCGACCTGAATTCCACGGTCTGGTTGCCCTCGTATCCGGTTCTTTTTTTGACCTGGGGATTCATATCCGCGACCATGTCCTTTTCCAGATTCCAGCCGAGCGGAACCCTGACCAGAGCCGACCTGTTCCTGTATCCCCAGCATACGTTTATGGGCGCTTCCTGGTGGGGGACCAGCCTCAGGTAGGAGGTGGGCACGGTATTGCCGAAAGCCGTAAGAGAGCGGGCTGATTTCAGCCAGCCGGCTATAACCTTTTTTGCCTCGTCGGAAAGGTTCTTGTTCTTCAGCATTACGTTCTTCCCGTTCTTCGCCAGACAGGCGTGTATATGGAAACCGGAGCCGGCGTGGCCTACGGATATCTTCGGGGCGAAGGTTATTACGACGCCGTATTTGTAGCCCAGGGAGGAAAGTATCCACCTGGACACGACTATCTCCTCCGCCGATTTCAGGAGCGGCTGGGGCAGAAATTCTATCTCGTGCTGGCTCATTTCCTGCTCCTCCGTCCTTATGAAGCCGACCTCGCTGTGCGCGTATTTTATATGCCCTCCGCAGCGGTCTATAAGGTTGGCGGCTTCCACCCGGAGGAATTCCCATTTATTGAAAGGGGCGCTTTCATGATACCCTTTCTGGGCTATGGCCGGGTAAAGCGCGTTTTTGGGGGAGATCACGTAATATTCCAGCTCGCCCAAGGCCTTCATTTCAAGGCCGGCGGAATCGCGGAATCTCTTGTCGGCCTTTTTAAGGATATTGTCGGGGGAACTGGCGAAAGGGTTGCCGTCCTTGTCGTAAAAACCGCAAATGACGTCCATGGCCGGGATCTGGGAAAAAGGGTTGATGAAAACGCTGGAATATCTCGGGACGACATAAAGGTCGCTGGAGGAGGCGTCTATGCTCCTGAAAAGGCTGGAACCGTCCGCCCTCTCGCCGCAGGACAGTATCTTGTCCAGGTATTTCGGGTCGTTTACGGTGAAATTCAGGGTTTTGAGCCTGCCGTCGCCGGCCACATATCTGAAATTAAAGATCTCCACTCCGTTGGCTTTGGCGAATTTCAGCAGGTCTTCTCTGGTGAAGCTTCTGGCGTCCTTATTAAGCGCTTTTTCGATCAGGTTCATAAAAGACTCCTTAATTAACGGCAGATCAAGATTAAGACTGAGTAAGTTTAGAGTTTAGAGTTCTCTAAACCACGTTGCTCTAAACTAAGTTGCTCTAAACTAAATTGCGGAAATTATATTTTAAGTATATCAAATTTTTCAGGCTTTTCAGGAACGGAGCACGAGTTAAAATAGCCCGTTTGGATTGACTTTAAGGTGTGTTAAATTTTATAATATACTTAACAATAGAAACATTAAAACCAAAAAAGAGAGTGTGAAAAACGATGACAATGACAAAAGCAAAGAAAAAAGAAGTTATTGAGAAGGTTTCGGCCGGGCCGAACGACACGGGCTCCAGCTCGTCGCAGGTAGCCCTGCTCACCGAAAGAATACAGTACCTTTCAAAACATCTTACCAACAACCCGAAAGATAACTCCTCCAAAAGGGGCCTTTCATTGCTCATTTCCAAGAGAAAGAGCCTTCTTTCTTACTTGGAAAGGACAAACAAAGAAGAATATCAGAAGCTGATAAAGCAATTAGGCTTAAGGAAATAAAAATATATGAAATCCAACAACTTAGTCCACTTCGAAGAGAAGGTGGGAAGAGACTTAATTTCGTTAGAAACCGGAGTACTCGCCAAACAGGCGAACGGCGCCGTAGTCTTGAAACTCGGCGATAACGTCATACTGGCGGCCTGCACCCAGGCCGGCAAACCGAGGACGGCGCCTCCCGAATTCGTTCCCTTGACGGTCGAATACAAGGAAAGGACCTACGCGGCCGGAAAGATCCCGGGTGGCTTCTTCAAAAGGGAAGGCAAAGCCAGAGAAAAAGAAGTTATCTCGGCGAGGCTCACCGACAGGTCCATAAGGCCTCTTTTCCCGGAATATTACAACACCGAAACGCAGGTGGTGCTCATGGTGCTTTCCAGCGACGGCGCCATAGAACCCGGCGTCCTCGCCATAAACGCGGCCTCGGCGGCGCTCATGATCTCCGACATCCCCTTCAAAGGGCCCGTCAGCGCGGTCAGAATCGCCAAGGTCAACGGGGAATACGTGATAAACCCGACTTTCGAGGAAAGGAAAACGGCGGAACTCGAACTCGTGGTCTCCGGAACCCTCGAAGGCGTGCTCATGGTCGAAGGCGGCGGAAAAGAGATCCCCAACGAAGAACTCATAAAGGCGATCGAAGCGGCCAAGATAGAGATAAACAAACTCTGCAAGGCCCAGGTAGAACTGGCCAAGCTGTCCAACAAGCCCAAAATAGAGGTGGTAAAACCCGAAATGAAATCGGAAATAGCCGAAGACCTGCAGGCCAATGCCAAGAAAGACATAGAAAAAGTTCTCAACGCCTTCCCGGACAAGAAAACCATGGAAGCGGGGCTTTCGGCCATCCAGGAAGCCATGATAAAGAAATACCAGGAGAAATACCCGGAAGACGCGACCATAGCCTACCAGGTCAAAACCCTGATGAACGACGTCATCTACGACGTTTCCAGGGACATAGTCCTCAATAAGAAGGTCAGGACCGACGGCAGGAAATACGACGAGATCAGGGCCATAAGCATCCAGACCGGCTATCTTCCCAGGACCCACGGCTCGGCCGTTTTTACCAGGGGCCAGACCCAGGCCATAGCGGCCACGACCCTCGGCACCCAGGACGACCAGCAGATACTGGACGACCTGGAAGGCAGGAGCATGGACAGGTTCATGCTGCACTACAACTTCCCCGGTTTTTCCACCGGCGAAGTGAAGCCGGACAGAGGCCCCAGCAGAAGGGAAATAGGCCACGGACATCTCGCCAAGAGAGCCCTTTCTTACCTGCTTCCCGATGAGGCCGACTTCTCCTATACCATAAGGATAGTTTCCGACATCCTGGAATCCAACGGTTCCTCCTCCATGGCCACCGTCTGCGGCGGTTCGCTCTCATTGTTCGACGCCGGCGTGCCGATGAAAGGCGCCTGCTCGGGCATAGCGATGGGACTCATAACCGGCAAGAATAAACACGCCGTCCTTTCCGATATAGCCGGTCTCGAGGACCATTTCGGAGACATGGATTTCAAGCTCGCCGGTTCACGGAAAGGCATCACCGCCTTCCAGATGGACGTAAAGCTTGCCAGCGGCATTCCGATGGACATCCTTAAGGAAGCCATCGAACAGGCGGCGCGGGGAAGGAATCATATCCTGGACCTCATGGAAAAAGCGCTTCCCGCGCCAAAAACCGATCTTTCCGCTTACGCGCCCAAGATGGTGAAAGTGGCCATACCTAAAGACAAAATAGGCGCTTTCATCGGACCCGGCGGAAAAAACATAAAAGCCGTGATAGAGAAAACCCAGGCCAATATAGAAGTCAATGACGACGGCATGGTTTTCATTTCGAGCCCCGACCAGGCCAGCGTAGACATGGCGAAGAAGATAGTGGAGCAGTTCGCCATGGAAGTCGAAGTGGGCAAGGTTTACAAGGGCAAGGTCGTGAACATAGTGGAATTCGGAGCTTTCGTGGAAGTCCTTCCCGGAAAGGAAGGTCTGCTGCACATCTCCGAAGTCGACCTGAAGAGGATAAACAGAGTGGAAGATGTGCTGAAACTCGGAGACGAAATAGACGTAAAAGTGATAAACATGGAAAACTCCGGCAGGTTCAAGCTCTCCAGGAAAGTCCTCCTGCAGGCCAAGCGCGACTAAAAGCAGGTTAAGCGTTAGATTAAGGTTGAGAGAACAGTAATTTAGTTTAGAGTAATTTAGTTCAAAGTAATTTAGTTTGGAGCAACTTGGCAAAACAGCTCTAAACTCTAAACTTTAAACTCTAAACTTTCTCAGCCTTAATCTTGATCTGCCGTTAATCAAGGAGATCTTATGAAAAAAACCAAGAATCCGAACGGACCCGCCGCCTTAAACGACGTAAAGAAATTTTACGATTTCATGACTTCCAACAAGCTGGAAGTCCTTGAATTTTCCCAGGGGGAAACTTACATAAAGCTGGTAAGGAAGAACGCCCAGCCGATAAACGCACACCCCATCCCCGTTTTTACCAGCAACATGCCCGCCATGCAGATCCCCCAGAGAGGCCAGCAGGGCGGCGTACAGCAGGCTCCCCAGGCTCCGGCCGGCGAGACGATAAAATCGCCGATGTCAGGAATCTTTTACCGGGCGCCGAGCCCGTCGAGCCCGCCCTATGTCCGGGAGGGCGACACCGTAAAGCGGGGTCAGGTGCTCTGCATAGTGGAAGCCATGAAAGTTTTCAACGAGACAAAGGCGGATTTCGACTTCAAGGTGCTCAAAGTCCTGGTGGAAAACGGCAAGGCCCTGACGCTTAATCAGGATATCTTTCTGATAGAGAGGATCTGATGCAGGAAAATTTTTCCGAAGTCGTGTCGCAAAACGCCGAAAAAATAATCGGCCTCCTGAAGAACGCGCCGGCGGCCAATTCCTGGGACATAAAACTCAAGCTGAAACTCTCCAGCTCCAATCTTTATCTGGCGCTCGGCTACCTTATCTCGGCAAATAAAATAACGATTTTTCCGGACGACCTCAATTACAAAATAAAACTGAACCAGGAATAAATCCGGGGCGCCGTGAGAAGTTGTCCCAGCCGGGTTAACGGCAAATTAAGACTGGGATACAGGAAAGTTTAGAGTTTAGAGCTGTTTTGCCAAGTTGCTCCAAACTAAATTACTTTGAACTAAATTACTCTAAACCAAGTTGCTCTAAACTGAATTACTGTTTTCTCAACCTTAAGCTAATCCGTCGCTTAATCTGCTTTATTAACAGGAGTGGGACGATGTATAAACTATTCTCGACGAAACCAAAAACTCCCAAAAACGCGAGAAAATCCGGTTTTTCCGAAATTTTTTACTGGGTAGCCACCTTATCGGCGGTTCTCTGGCTCTTCTGGATAATCCTCAATCCCAGCCAGAAAGGAATAGCCGGAAGGCTGTTTTTCGATTCCCTCCATTCCTTTTTTGGAGCGTCCGTTTACTTCCTGCCTTTTCTGCTCCTTTACGGCATAATAGCCATCCTCCTGAGGCTGGGGAAGCCGAACAAAGGGATAATCACTCTCGGCGCCGGGATAGTTTTCTTCCTGACGGCCCTCTCCTCCATCCTGGATTTCGCGAGGTACAAGACCCAGAGCCGGGTCTTCGACGGCGGCTACCTGGGCCATTTCACGGACACCGCTCTCATAACGGTTTTCGGAGACGCCGGGTCCCTCATTTTTTCCGTCGCCCTGCTTATCCTTTCGGCTCAGATAATATTCAAGATTTCCTGGGGCAGGCTGGCCGCCTCTTCGATGAACGCCCTGAAAATTGATTACAAACAGTGGACCATGGCCAGGAACGAGTTCAGGAACAAACTTAAGACCATAAAGGATAACGAGGACAGAAAAGAAAAAGTTTACGACATCAAACCGGTGTCCCTCGGCGCGGCTCCCGCGCCCGAGCATGAAACCCCCGCGCAGAAGGGGAAAAAGCCCGCCGAAAAACAGGAACCCGCGGTTAAACAGGAACCGCAACGGCCGCCGGTTCAGATACTCAATTCGATAAACCCGTTTAAAACGGAAAAAGCCAGGCCCGCAAAAGAGGAGAAACCTCCCATCCCCGGGCAGTTCGCCCATTTCAAGAATTTCAAGCTTCCGTCGATAAACCTGCTGAGCGTGGTGGAAAACCAGAACGCCGGGCCGGACTCCGACGAGATACAGTCGTCCAAGCAGAAACTCGAGGAAACCCTTAAAAGTTTCGAGATCTCGGCCTATGTTTCCGGGGTATACCCGGGACCCGTTATCACCAGGTACGAAGTCACTCCCTCTCCCGGCGTTAAAATAAGCTCCATAGTCTCCCTTTCCAACGATATAGCCCTGGCCATGAGAGCCCAGGGGATACGGGTAATAGCCCCGATTCCCGGCAAATCGGCCATAGGCTTTGAGATCCCCAACGCCAACAGGGCCAAGGTGGGCCTGAGGGAAATACTGGAAAGCCCCCAATTCAACCAGTCCAGGGGCCATCTGACTTTCGCCCTCGGCAGGCAGGCGGAGGGTTCGGTGGCCGTCGCGAACCTCGAATCCATGCCGCATCTTCTAGTGGGCGGCGCCACGGGCAGCGGCAAGAGCGTTTTCCTGCAGGCCCTCATCCTTTCGATAATTTACAGGAACACCCCGGACGAGGTAAAATTCCTTTTCATAGACCCTAAACGCCTGGAGCTGACCTTCTATGAAGGCATTCCCTATCTTTACGACCCCAAGGTGACCGCTGACAGGGTTTCGGTCATAACCGACGCCAAAGAGGCGGCGAAATCACTGATAGCCCTGACCAGGGTCATGGAAAAACGCTACAAAAAATTCGAGAAGGCCAGGGTCAAGAACATCGCCGCCTATAACAAATGGGCGCAGGTCAACAACCAGCCGCCGGAATTTTACATCGTGGTGGTCATAGACGAACTGGCCGACCTGATGCTTCAGGCCAAGAACGTGGTGGAAGAGAACATCCAGAGGCTGGCCCAGATGGCGAGAGCCGTGGGCATACACCTCGTACTCGCCACACAGAGGCCTTCCGTGGACGTCATAACGGGCGTCATAAAGGCCAATCTTCCTTCGAGGGTGGCCTTACAGGTCACTTCCAAAGTGGATTCCAGGGTCATAATAGACAGCCCGGGAGCGGACGCGCTTATCGGGAAAGGCGACATGCTTTACCTCGGCATAGAACAGCAAAAGGCGGACAGGATACAGGGCTGTTACGTGGGAGAGGATGAAATAGAGAAGATCTCCGCTTTCATAAAGGAGCAGGGCGCGCCCAATTATCCGCCCCTTACCGAAGAAGAAGAGATGAATACCGAAGGCAAAGGCGGTTCCTCCGAGGAACTGGTAAACGCCCTGAAACTGGTTGTCGAAAGGAGAAGGGTTTCCCAGGACCTTCTCAAGGCTCATTTCGGATCTTCGGCCAGGGCTACCAATATCCTCAGCCTCCTCGAGGTTAAGGGGTTTATACACAAGCCCGAAGGCTCCAACCGGTGGGAAATATTTTTCGACAGGATAGAAGGCTTTCTCAGCCAGCACGCCGGGGAAGTCGGCAAACAGTAACGGGCTAAGGCGAACAGAGGTAATATGAAAAAAATAATTTTAACCGCCGTTTTTTTTACGCTTCTCGCGGGGAACTCCTTTTGCGGGGAAGCCGGAAAGGAAAGGGCCGCGCCTGAAATAAACGAATCTTCCGGAGCCGTCTCCGGTCCAGCGCCGGAAGTCCTGAAAGTGGTGGAAAAACTGAAAGAGTGGGACGCGAAGCTCGAGTCTCTCAAATCGGATTTTTCCCAGGAAGTGGATTTTACCAACGCCGGCATCAAGCAGAAAGTGGAAGGGACTCTCAGCTATAAAAAAAAGGACCGCCTGCGCATAGAACATCTGAAACCCTCCAGGCAGCTTATCATAACGGATAAAAGGGATATTTTTATCTACAAGGTCGAGGACGAACTGGTTTACAAGACTTCCTGGGATTACTGGAAAAAGACGCAGGACCAGAATCTTTCCGGCATACTGGACATGGGGAATTACTCGGAACTCGCCGAAAAGAACGAAATAAAAGTCACCGAGACCCCGGAGGGAATAAAGGCCGAATTCACCAGCAAGAACAACCCGGGCGTCTACCTGCTGACCCTGACGCTTTCCGCCACCGATTATTTCCCGTACGAGGCCTCCCTGAGAGTCGACAAAACCCTTATAACCACCAAACTCACAAAGACCGAAATAAACGGCGAACTCGACGACAAGCTTTTCAAATTCGTAAAACCCAAGAAAGCGGAACTTATAGAGATAAAAAGAAAATGACCCTCGCGAACAGAATCACCCTTACCAGAATCTTCCTCAGTTTCGTAGTGTTTTTCCTGATCCTCGAAAAGACCTTCGTCTTCGAACTGCTGGCCATGATAATACTCATAATCGCCATGCTCTCCGACTACATAGACGGGAAAATAGCCAAAAGCACCAACACCGTGACCAGATTCGGGGCCATAGCGGACCCTTTCGCGGACAAGATTCTGGTGCTTTCCTGTTTCATAGCTTTCGCTTCGATAAAAGACCTGAACATCCCGCTCTGGGCCATCTTCCTTATAATGCTCAGAGAGCTCACCGTCTCCACCCTGCGCGTCCTGGCCGCGCTTCAGAATTTCGTGCTTAAGGCCGAAGCCGCGGGGAAGTTCAAAACCCTGATACAATTCATCTCCATCTACATAATACTCATAATACTGACCCTGAAATATTATTCTCCCCAGCCCTTATGGATAAAAAAGCTTCTTCCTTATCTCAAAATCCTGCCCTACTGGCTCAGCGTCACGGCCGCCGTCGTCACCGTGATAAGCGGAATAATCTACCTTATAAACCACAACAAGATGCTCAAAGAATCCTGGAGCGAAAAGAAGTCAAAGTAGCATGGCCATAAACAACCGAGTAATAGATTTCCTGGCGACCGGATTCTGGATAAGCCTCATTCCGGCCCGCTTCAATTCCTACAAAAAGTTCAAGGGAACCGGCCTTTTCGGCACCCTCCTGGCCCTGCTCCTGGCCCCGCTGCTTCCCGGTAATTTTTTCGCTTTCACGGCTTTTCTCCTTTTCTTCTTCTTTTTTTCCGTCTGGATCTCCGGAAGGGCCTTTGGCGAGGCGGGGGAAAAAGACAATCCGCTCATAGTGATAGACGAGGTCTGCGGCTACTGGGTTTCCCTTCTTTTTATTTCAAGGGACCTGAAAAGCCTCCTGACCGCCTTCGTTTTCTTCAGGTTTTTCGACACGCTGAAACCCTGGCCCATAAAAAGGATAGAGGCCGAAACGGGGGGCGGCGCGGGAATAGTTCTGGACGACGTACTGGCCGGCGTTTACGCGGGAATTTTGACTTTTCTACTGTCAAAGTTTATATAATATAAAATAAGATGAAAAATAAAAGCGCCGTTTTAAGTTTTGCTTTTTGCCTTTTTCTGCTGCTTTCGGCGGGCCTAAAAGCCCAGGGAAAGGCGGAAGCGTCTTCGGAAACCGCGAAACAGCAGGAACCCGCCGTTATTCCCGTAACCGGCGAAGAAACCTCCGAAAAGCCCAAGAACGGCAAATTCGAATTCCGGGAAGCGAAAACGCCCTTGAGCGGCATAGTCCTGACCTCCACGGCTTACAGGGGAAAGGGGAAAAACTCCATAGGCACGGCTCTCGATTTTAACGCCTCTTATTACATAGGCAGGCTTTACGGCAAAAACACCTACTCCTGGGCCACGAACAAGACCAATTACCTGGACCGCGTCGGCCTCTGGCTTCTGGAAGTCGACGGCAAAATGATGATACAGACCGAAGACAGGTGGCGCCCGGCTCTGGCCAGCGGCGTAAAGGGTATCTTTCAGTTCAGGGACGCGGCACAGCCCTCCCTTAACAGCCCGTCCGTCTCGGTAAAGGTGGACAGTAAAAACACCAACACCTACGCCTCCGCCTACCTCTCGATGAGCAAACGGATACACGATAAATTCATGCTGAACCTGGGATACGCGGACGGCGACATGCCCAAAATGATCTACCAGATGTCGGAATTCCTCTCGAACGAGGCCATAAACCTGACCAGGAATTCCACCGGCAAGCCCATACTCCCGCAATCCACCCTGTACGCCGGGTTCATCTGGCTTTTCCGGGACAAGATGCCCATAGAAGCGGAAATAATAATACCCCAGGGCGCGCCTTTAAGCCCGAAACTTATAAATCTCCAACTGGGCACCCTGCTCAAATTGAATTTCCAGGTTTCTTATCTTACTTATAGGAGCGGCTGGGAATACCTCGGCATGTTCAACTTCAGATACTCCCACTTTCCGAAAAAATAATCTTTATGGTAATTTTTATACTACTAATCATAATTTTCGGGATTACCGCTTTTTTTCTTTTGAATTCTACGACTAACAATATAGACAAAAGAATGGACGAACTCGCTGTTCTTTTCCATGGAAAAAAAACCGCCGGCGAGGCTTTTACCTCACAATACTCCAACGGCCTGACCTTCAGCCATTCCGGTTTTGAAATAGAGCTTAGCGTGTTTTGGCAGCGGGTCTATTCCCTGGAAATAACCCTGCTCAAAAAAAACGATTTTGAATTCATTGCATATGAAAAAAGCCGGGATTACGAGGACAGCAAAACTTTAAAGATGAAATTGCTGGAAATCAGTGACATGGGCCTGAGTAATTTTCGCGTATATTCGAAAGACGAAGCCGTCTCGGGCAGGATAATAAACGCCTCTTCCTCCCTGGAACTGCTGGCTCAAAAAGGATTTACCACGACGGAGGCGACGAGCCATTTTCTCAAATCCGGGAAAACCGCGCCTGACATCGACGCCGACCTGCGGCCTGAAAACGTCAAATTTATAATAGAAAGATTGGCTGATATCCAGAAGAATCTGCAAGCCAGATAAAACCCCACTCCCGGAAAAAACTCACGCTTCTCATTTCATCCTGTTCAGGTAGAACGCGGCTTCCTTGTGGCTCGGGTTTATCCGCAGGGTTTCCAGAAGCTCCTGACGCGCCCTGTTCGGGTCGGTGTTCCAGTAGAGAATGGCGGTATTATAATGGGCCTGGGCCATACCGGGGTCGTAATAAAGGGCCAGGGCGTAGCTCTCTTCGCTTTTCTTCCTGTCCCCGAGCTTCTCGTGGCACACCCCTATATTGAGAAGGGCGTAGGCGAACCCTTTTTTGAGGGAGGTTTTCAATTCTTTCAGGGAGTGATATTCCTCGGCTTTTTTCAGGAGCTTTCTGTAGACTTCACCCGAACTCTCGAAGGCGGACAAAGCTCCGGCCCAATCGCCGGAATTCGCCAGGTAAAGACCTTTATAAAGGGGCGCGTCAGCGAGGTTTTCGTCCAGTTTTGCCGCCAGGTCCAGAAAAACCGGAACCCTTTTTTCCTTTACACCGAAATTCACCAGATAAGCGGACATGGAAACCAGGGCCTGCGCGTAAGCGCCGGCCAGATCCGAGACGAAAAAATCGTTATAAGGCTTTTTAAAACCCGAAAAGGCGAACTTTTCCAGGTTCTCGGGCGCCGGGACCGCCCCTTTTTCCGGCAGGATTTCGCAGGTAAGTCCGTTGGGGATATTGGGGAGGTCCGCCGGCAGCACGGCGTCAAGGGTGGCGTAGAGCCTCCTGCCGTTCAGCTTTTTCAAACCCTTCCAATTTTCCGCCGCCTGTTCATTCACGTTCACCAGCGTAAGCCCCCTGTTTATTCTCGACTTCTGGTACCAGGGCGAACCGGAAAGGCCCTGTCCTATTATCGCCAGGTCCGGCCTCATACCCTCGGTATAAGCGAAATACCACAGGGAAAACAACTGTACGTCTTTTTTCGCCACCAGAATGGAATTCGCGGGAAGTCCCCGAAAAACGTCTTCGGCATAATTTTTGGCGACGTCGAGGTTTCTCCTGTCGGAGTATGGAAAATTGAAATATAAAGCGAGGGCCAGAGCCGAAGCCAACACCAGCCCCGGTAAAAAACGTTTTTCCCGGGCCAGAGAAGCGAAACCGAACGCCCCGAAAACCGCCAGTATAAGGTCCGGAATAAGATAATTCGGCTCCACTATGGAAAGGGCGTGCGGATTAGGCGGCATATTCGCCATAAACAGGAAAACCGGGCCGGTAATAAGGAAAAGCCCGCCCAGCAGACAGAAGCTTTTCCGGTCGCGGAGATACTCGCTCCGGAAGCCGGCGAACACGAACAACAGGGCGAGATTGAAATTTTCCGCCAGGTGAAGGAAATAAATTTTAAGGTTAGGGAGAAAGAGTTCTCCGGGCCGGTAATTCAGGGAAATAAGGTCGAGGGTGGAGCCGTAGCTCTTCCTGGTTATGACGTTTATGAAGTTCCCGAGTTTGGACGGCTCCGACCAGTTTATCAGCGGGTCCGCGGCGGAAGCGAAAGGCAGGTAGAGATAAACCGAAAAACCCGCCAGAAAAAACAGGAAAGACTTGCTCAAAAGGGGAAAAAAACCGGGAAGCGTTTTTACCTTTAAAAAGATGAGAACGAGGAAGACCGGGTACATCAGGGAAATATCCATCCTGTTCCCCATGAAAAGACCGCATAAAAAAGCGAAAAGATAAAGACGGGCGGAGGAGAACGACTTTTCCATCTCCCAAATCAGGTAAAGCAATACGGCGGCGAAAAAGACGTGAAGGGAGTACATTTCGGAAACGCTGGAAACGGTGTGCATGGTAAAATTAAAGGCAAAAAGCAGGGTAAAAAGAACGGAAGGCAGGAGGCCGGCCCTTTTGGAAAGAAAAAGGTACAGGATGAAGGACGCCGCCGCGCCGAAAAGCGCGGAAAAAAGGTTGAGTTTATAGGCTATGGTCCCGGGCAAAAAAAATGAAAAGAACCTCCCCAGGAGATTATAGAGCGGATAGCCCGGCTGGTGGGAGATGGACATGGACCAGACGTCCAGGGCCATTTCTCCCGCGTCCCTGTAAGGAGCCAGCGTAGACGGCATAAAAAAAACGTAAACGGCCAAAACAACCGCCGAAAGAGCCGCCCCGGCGATAATGTTTTTGTTCTTTAAAAACTCCGGCATAACTAGATTATAACAAAACATCCTCAACGGGGCATAGAGAAGAGAGAACGACGTTCGGTTTATCTCTGGTTCGGCGAAAAAAACCGAAGATGCGACAGTTACCCGCTGGGCGGAGTTTTCAAAATCCTGCTCCGAAGATATAAAGACAACGACTACGGGAAAAACGACCTCTCCTTCGCTCTGGCCCCTGAAAATAAGAGTATTTATATTCCACTTGGCAGCGATTTCATCAGATTTGAGAGGAACGGAGACATCTTTAAGGCTTTTTACAGTCCTGACGGAATGAATTACACCGAAGCGTTAACGGAAAAAAGGGGAGAAGAGATAAAAGGCCTTTCCCAGAAGATAGTCCTTGGCGGCCAGGCTTTTTCTTCTTCGGCCGATTTCGCCGAATATGAGTATATAAAGCTTAACGGCGTTCCGCTTTTCTAAGCCTCAAAGTTCCCCTTTAAACCTTCTGAACGCCAGCTCGGCCGAAAAAAACAAAACGAGAAAAAGCAGAAAATAAAAGCTGGCTCCCGGCGTAAAAGTTTTGTTTACCCTGTAATATTCCTTTTTCTGCGCGGAGAAATATCCGGGTTTAAGCTCCGAAAGTTTAAGAGCCTCCGGCCGGCCGGAATATTTTTCCAGCCCTTCCGCCGAAAACCCTTCCCGGTAAAGTATATTTTCATCGAGGTTTATTTTACCGGAATATTTTTCCGAATACCCGTCCCTGAAACTCGTTTCCACGCTCACCGAATAGACGCCTTTCTCTAGCGGAGGGAGGTAAGCCCTGTAGACTCCCCGTTTCCTGAAATTGAAAGCGAGAGGCAGCTTTATCCCTTTTCCCGCTATATGCCCTTTCAAAACGGCCCCGTCATGGGTCAGGGGCCCGTAATTCTCGTCCAAAACATAGGCGTTGACGTAAAAACGGCCGGTTTTGGAAACCGTAAAATCCGCCCTTTTCAGGTCCAGGGTAAAATCCAGCCAGGAAAAAATATTTTTATAAAAATCGTAGTAAAAATACCGGTTTTTTTCTCCCGCGGAAAAGGTCTTCCACTGCCAGAGGCTCATGGAATTTATCATAACGACCCGGCCCTTGCCGTATTTTTTTTCGCTGACCAGCGGGTACCTGGAACCGCCGTATTCGAAACCTATTATTTCCCTGGAATCCGCGGCCGGACGTGAAAGGACGAACTCCCCGCGCAGGGGGGGAATGTTTTCCGTCAGGCCCGAAGCGACCGGATGGGGGGAGGGAAAAAGACGCGCATAGTCCGTTTTTTTTATCTCCAGGGGAAGAGCCGGAAGAAGTTCCCTGAAATTTTCACTCGGGCTTTTCGCGAGCGACTCAGCCATGGCCCCTCCGCCTATAAGGAGCAGGCTCCCGCCCTCTTTCACGAATTTGGCCACATTATCCAGGTAAAAACTGTTTATGGCCAGCTGGCGAAAATCGAATTCCTCCAGCACGAAAACGTCGAAATGGAAAAGGTCCTTGAGGAATATCTCCTCTCTCGGGAAAGGAATAAGGGAAAGCTCGTCTTCCCTGACGCTGAGAGAATCCCCGGGCTCCCGGAGAATTATGAAGGAAAGCATATCGAGGGAAGGATTGGATTTGAGGTATTCCCTCAAAAAATAGTAGCCGTGATTCGGAACCCCGCTGAGATAAACTATTCTGAGCTTATCCCTGAAAACGTTTACGGAAAAATTAAGACATTTTTCAGCCGCGCCGGAAAAGGCGCAAAGCCCGTAATCGTGCTTCCCTATTCCCTTCGGGGAAACCGTGAAACTGCCGGCGGAACCGTTGGGGAATTCCCGGCTTCCGGTTTTTATCCCGTTGTCCCGCAGTTCCGTCCTGATTCCTCCGGCGTTTCCAAAAACTTCAAAATGCACGTTGAAAGGCATGTGGAGAAAAGCCAGGTCCGGGTATTTGAGGGCCTCTATCCTCAGCGGCTCTTTTTCGGAAGGCTCTCCGACCAGAACGAATTCAACCTTCCCGTCGGTCCCCGTCACCGGGCTGTAACCGTCGGTGAAGTAAACGATCCTTTCATAACCCGATGGCAGGGCCCCCAGGGCTCCCTCGAAATCGGAATAATAGGCTTCTCCCGTTCCGGGCGGGAATCCGGAGTAAAGCCTGTCGGCGGCGTAGAAGATGCTTTTCCGGGACGTCCCGCTTTCCAGAAGCCACTTTTCCGCCAGAGCGGCCTTGGAAAGAGGCCCGGTCAAACCGGTTTTGGACCTCATATAGACGGAGGAGTCTATTACATAGGCCGTCTCCGGCTCGCGGTATTCCCTTTTCTTAAAGTCCAAAGCCGGATTAAGCGCCAAAACTCCGAGCAGGATCAGGAAAGAGAATCTCAGCGCCTTCAGGCGGGGCAAAGATTTTTTTCGGACCAGAAAAAACGCCGAGACGGCGAGAAAAAACAGGCAGCCGGCCAGCACATAAGGATTATATCCGAACCTTATTTCCATATTTACTCTCTCTAATTTCGTTCTTTATTTTTTCTATTCCTTGTTTATCCCTTATCCCTAATCCTTTATCCCTTAACTTTTAATATTCCATTAATTGCGAATCTATTTTTCTTATTCTGTCCATGATAAGCGGCTGGTGCACCGCGTCCGATTTATAGTCGCCGGTGAGGAAATACATCACGGCGTTGAGCAGGACGCGTCTGGACATTTCCCTCTGGGCCTCGCCGCCGGGCACGCATTTATAAAGATATTTGCCGTTCCCGTCTTTCCGCCAGACCGAATAAATATCGTTCTTGAAGAACAGAGACGCCTTTCTTCCCTCAAATTCCGTCCCCTTGGGTACGGCCGAGAAAAAATAACGGCCGAAGGGCCTGTTTATGATAAAAAAACTCTTAAAAAGAGGCTCATCGGAACGCAGGGGCTTCATTTCCGAATTAAAAACCGTCCCGTTGAGCTTTTCGGCCCAAAGCGAAAAAGCGCTGTCCATTTCCCCGCTGGAATCGTTTATAAGCAAATTGCCGCCGGAAGAAAAATATTTCCTTAATTTAACTATTTCTTCGAAATCCGGGTCCGCCGGCGGCCTGGAACAGGAAAGAAGTAAAATAGGATAAAGCGAAAGCTCGTCTTTAAGGGAAATTTTTTTCATCTTTACCGGAAGCCGGATGTTCGCGGCCCCGTCCAGCCAAAGCGCTATTTCCGAGTAAACCTTTTCATCGAACCCGCAGGGACTCCCCTGATAGGGGTCCAGTACCGCCATATTGAGTTCCAGGGCGGATGCGGCCTGGGCAAAAAACAGGAAAAAAAAGGCTATTTTAGCCCGTCTCAAAAATATTTCCATAATATAAGATTCTCCAGCGCCATCGACGCCGCGGCGAGTAAAACTAGAAAATGAAAAACCTCTATCTTGTAGGCCCGGCTCTTGAACTCCTCCATGAAATTATTTTCTGGAACTTTCTCCCATGGAGGGTTTTCGGCTTTTTCCAGCGCGCTTTCTTTAACGGCGGGATCCGTATTGCAGGAAAAATACAGGGTTTCTTCGGCGAAATCGCCCCGGTAAACGCCTGGAATCTGGCATTTGAACTCCGGACCGTAAGCCCTGGAAAACTTTCCTTCCCGTAAACCGAAAACGGCCGAAGGACGGTTTTTTTCCGGAAAGGGAAAAACGCCTATAAAAAAGGAATTTCCTTCTTCGGAAAAATCGCTTTCGGCCGTCCTTTTCAGTATATCCCAAAAAACCGGCTTTAAGGCGATATTGGAATTCATTATCTCCGCGGAAAAGGAAAAAGCGTAAGATTCCCCGGGAGCCGAAGGGATCCTGAAAAAAGCCGGATAAACCGCGTTCCCGGCTTTAAGATAAAGCCAGGTCGCGGCTGTCCGTGAATTGGCCAGGGCGTAAAATTTCTTGACATAGACCTTCTCCAACTCGTATTTGGCCGGGTCCAGGGAAGTTCCTCCGGCCGCCCCGGAAAGCCGGAAATCTCCCGAATAAACCTTCCCTTCAAGCCCCGGAAAGGAGTTTCCCAAAAAAGCAAAATCTTTTTCCGGGTTTTCCGGAACCATGAAAAAAGGGATTTTAGCCGCGAACAGCGGCTTGAGCGATTCCGGAGGGGAAACGGAAAAGGCGAATATTCTGGAATATTCGGAAAGCTTTTCGGCGCCGGTCGTCGACGCGTCCAGAAAATCGGCGTCAAAAAAGGCGTTTTCTTCTTTCAAAAGTCTGAAAATCTCCTTGGCGAAATAAGCCGGCCGGCCCGGTATGTAAGCCTCCCGTCCCGAATAGAGAAAGGCCGCTTTCCTGAAATTACCGGCGGAGCACAGGTAATACCTGTCGTCGGCCGCGAGGGCGTCGCCCGAAGTTTCCAGATAACCGCATCTCTCCCCTCTCTCCAGCGAAAGCGAGAAAGAAACCGAAGTCCCTTTTTTGAATTCGGCCGTTCTCCAGTTGCCGCAGGCCGCCGTATCGCAGTATCGCAATCTGACGCGTCCGGAAAACGGCTCCGACGACTTCAATTTGCCGCTTATACGCAGGCGCGAGCCTTTTTCGGAAAGCTTTCCGGCCGCCTTAACCTCTTCGAACCAGAAATTCAGCGGTTTTTTTCCGAAATCCGCCGAAAACAATCTCCCCGGCGCGGGCTCCTTTAAGGCCGCGCGGAGGCCGTTCGCGGACTCGTCGCTGGCCAAAAAAATTATTTTCTTCCTTCCCGAACGCCCGGAAAGCAGCTCTTTCGCCTTTTCCAGGGCGGCGGAGTAATCCGTGCCGGAATAGGAAAAGGAGGGATCGGAGGGGAACTTTTCCAGAGCTTCCGCCGGAGGCATAAATTCTCCGGCGCTTTTGATCTTCCCCGAAAAAGAAATTACGGCTACGCCGGAGTTTTCCGAAAGCTCCGCTATTATTTTTTTTGCCAGCTCATGCGCCCTGAAAAAATACGTTTTTTCTTTCACCCGGGCGGACATGGAGTAGGATTCGTCGGAAAGTATTACAAGGTCCACGTTTTCCTTCAGGTGACCGGAAGCGAAACGCCCGGGAAGCTTCCAGTCCGCGTAAGGTCCGGAAAAGGAAAAGATTATAAGAAAAAGGAACAGGCACCTGAGCAGGAGAACGGCATACTTGAGACGGTTGGTTCTGGCTATCTCCGCCGCCTTAAGCTCCCTGAAGATAACCAGCGAGGGAAAGACTATCCGCTTCTTTTTAAACCTGAGAAAAAAATAGACCGCGGCCGGGACGACGGAAAGCGGAAGAAAAAGGAGCAACCGTTCATCTGCGAAGGTCACGCTGACGCCCCCTCAGGCCGCGACGCGGCCTCGAATAAATACCGGCCGGAGATCGGACGGGGAAACGGATGGTTCATGTCCGCCGCCCTTCCGTGAGCCGCCTCAGCGAACTGACATCTCCCTCTTCCGAAACCCGGAAATAACGCGTATTCTGCAGGGAAAAAGCGGCGCGGCACTCGCTCAGCCACTTTTCATGTTTTTCTTCGAGGATCTTCCTGAAACCGGAATATTCAAAGGCCAGTTCCTCTCCCGTTTCCGCGTCGGAGAGAAGGACTTCCCCGGCGGAACTTATTATTTTACCGAGGTCCTTCTCGAAAAAATGAAAGACCGTCTTTTCCCTGGGATTCGCGGCCAGGACGGCCGCCAGCGCCCTGAGTTTTTCCCGGGGAAAAAAAAGGTCCGAAAAGAAGGCCATTCTGCAGTTCTTCCCCGTTTCGGCGGCCTTGCCGGCGAAAGTTTCCACTTCGAAATTCCCGCCGGAAAATTCCGCCGAAGAAAAAAACTCGTCGAGAATTATCAGTTTTTCGAAACCGCGGAGAGAGGGGCTGGAAACCGTTTTTTTCTCCCGCAGCAGGTGGAGGTTCAGCTTTTCTCCCCTTAAAAGCAGTATCCCGCAGGCGTAAAGGGCGAATTTCACGAAAAGCCGGGAATATTCCCCGGAAAAACCCATGGAAGCCGAAGCGTCGAAAAAAATTTCCCAGCCCGTACGTCTTTCCTGAAGAAAATCCTTGACATAGAGCCTCTCGTTCCTGGCATAGGCTTTCCAGTCTATAAACCGGGAGCCTTCTCCGGCATTGTGGCTGCGGTGTCCGGCGAATTCCGAATCGGGAGTCCTGGAAGAAATATTGCCCAGGTTCATTCCGCCGGCTTCTCCGCCGCGGCTGAAACCCTGCCTGCTGCCCGCCAGATTTTTTATTTTTTTTATATCTTCGTCGTCGAGATATTTCATCCGGCCACCCGCTTATCCCGACACCCGCTCAGGGCATAAAGCCCGTTTTCGTCCCGCTCCTCACAGCGAAGCAGCCGCTTTATGCGGTAGCCCGAACAGAAGGGACAGTCCCTTCCCCTTATTCCATAAGGAAGAGAGACGGGCAAGCGGGTGTCGGGATTATCAGTCTTTAAAATATCGTGCCGCTTTATGCGGCAAGCGGGTGGCAGGATCATTTTCCGGAACCCGCCCGCCTTACGAGATGAGCGAGCTTTTCTCCGGCCGGTCCGTATCCGAGGTCCGCGCTTTTTTTCCAGTCCTTCAGGGCTTCCTTTACCCGGCCTTCCTGAAAATTTATTCTGCCGCGAAGATCGTAAAGAAGGGGGAGGTCGGCCCCGGTTTTTGCCATGGCCAGCTCGGCGTATTCGAGAGCCTCTTTCTGCCTGTTAAGCCTGTAAAGCTGTTTTGAAAGAAAATACGCGTCATAGGAGGAAATTTCCTTTCCCCGGAGCGCGGCCGCTTTTCCCATATCCTCGCAAGCCCCGGAATAATCCCCGAGCTCTTCCAGAAAAAAAGCCCTTTCTTCCAGGTAATCCGCGGTTTCCGGCGACGCCGAAACCGCCCTGGAAACGCAATATATCGCGTTTGAACGCAAACCCGCTCCTTTATAGGCCTTGTACAGGCCGAACCATATCTCGGGATTTTCCGGATACCTGAGCAGGGCCTTTTTCAGGTCGGAAACGGCCTCCGGGTATTTTCCCAGTCCGGTGAGGAGCCCTGCTCTTTCCGGGAGCAGAGAATAATCCGACGGATCTATCTTTACCGCGCTGTTCAGGTCGGCCAGGGCTTTTTCCTCCCGCCCCGTTTCCGCGTAAGCGCGCGCCCTCATGAAATAAGCTTCGGTGTCGAACGGGTCGAGGCTCAGCGATTTGGAGGCGTAAAAGATCTCTCCCTCGTAATCTTTCAGATATTCGCCCAGGATGAAAGCTTTCAGGTTATACGAAGCTGCTTCCGGGTAACCGAGCTTTATGCTTTTTTCCAACTCTTCAAGAGCCCGCTCATAAAGCCCCTGATTCTTCAGGGCCATCGCCTTAAGATAGAACAGGTAGCCGTTCCCGCCGTGCCCAGGCAGGGATTTTTCTATAAGCTTAAGCGCTTCTTCGTTCCTGTCTTCCCTTAAAAAATCTCCGACCACGGCGATATCCGGAGCGTCAAGCAGGTCCCCGCAAACATGATAAAAAAAATAGGAAACGGAAAAAAGGGAAAAAAGCGTCAATATCGCGAGGGGAATTCTTTTCATCTCGAAATTATGTCTTTTATTATGTCGTCGGCTGAAACCGAGTCGGACTTCGCCTGAAAATTGAGTATTATTCTGTGCCTGAGCGCCGGACCCGCCACGGCCTTGACGTCTTCCGCCGAAGGGGCGCACCGGCCCTGCAGGGCGGCCCGCGCCCGCGCCGCCAGGACCAGGTATTGCGAACCGCGGGGGCCGGCTCCCCACAAAACGTATTTTTTTATTTTTTCCGAAGAAGAACAGGCGGGCCTCGTTTCGGCCGCCAGCCTGACGGCGAAATCCACCACGGAGTCGGCGGCCGGCAGACTTGCGACGGTTTTCTGCATCCTGGAAATTTCCCCGGCGCCTGCCGCTTTTTCGAGCCCGGCCGTTTCAAGGGAAGGAATCTCTCCGGCTATTTTTTTTTCTTCCTCTATTTTCGGATAAGAGATGTTAAGCTGCATAAAAAAACGGTCCAGTTGGGCCTCGGGGAGGTTGTAAGTCCCCTCCTGCTCTATCGGATTCTGCGTGGCAAAAACCATGAAAGGGGAGGGAAGGGGATAGCTTTCTCCGGCTACGGTAACGCTCAACTCCTGCATGGCCTCGAGCAAAGCCGACTGAGTTTTACTGGGCGCCCTGTTTATTTCGTCAGCCAGTACAAGATTCGCGAAAACCGGTCCCCGGAAAAATTCGAAAGCTTTTTCTTCGCGTTCTTTACGAACCAATATCTCATAACCCGTTATATCCGAAGGCATCAGATCCGGCGTGAACTGTATCCTGGAAAATTTAAGGTCCAGTATCCTGGACAAGGAGGAAACCAGAAGCGTTTTTGCGAGCCCGGGGACGCCGACTATCAGCACGTGGCCCCTGGAAAAAAGCGAAACGAGTATATTCCCGACCGTTTCCTCCTGGCCGGTTATGATCTTTGAAAGCTCTCTCTTTATTTTGCTTCCGCAATCGGAAATTTCGCGGATTTTATTTTCCATTTCATTCACCCCGCCACCTGCTTGCGAATCGCTTTCAGACTTGGGCGGAAAGCGGTGCGGGGTGGTCATAAAATTGATTATACAAAAAAAAGGCAAAAGGCTTCAGGCTCAAGGCAGAAGGGGGGATTTTCAAAAAAAATTGTCGCTAATTTCCTATCGGATTGTTTTCGTCCGCTATCTGGCGCCGATCTCTATTCTCTGAGGTTATATGGTAGGGCTGCCTTTTTGGGGGGTAGGGTGAGGGAGGCAGCCCTAACATGATTTTATTCTACCACCTCTTTTGACTTTTGTCAAGCGTCCTATGTAACCTGAGTTACAAAAGCTTCACGCCCCGGGTTCCCGGTTCGCGCGGATTTCCCCGGACGCCGTCTCGGGAGGCTCTTGAAAGAGCTCCTGACGGATTTTTCCGTTGATTTAAGATTATATTTTTTTTATAATTTTAATATGGCGGTTAAAGATTCGGTTTCGGGGGACTTTTTGCCGGACAAAAAAAAGATTTTAGTCATCGACGACGACGTCAACGTGGCCATCCTGATATCCGCGCTTTTCAAGAAATTCAACTACGAACTTACCCCCCTGTACAGCGGAAAAGAGCTGATGGATTATCTGAAAAAATCCAAACCTGACCTGATACTCCTGGACCTGAAGCTGCCGGACATCAACGGTCTGGACCTCTGCAAAAAAATAAGGGAAAATCCCTACAACAGCGACATCCCGATAGTGATCCTCAGCGGCGTCGCCGAACTGGACGCCAGGGTCGACGTCATAGAAAGCGGCGCGGACGACTATATAACCAAGCCCTTCGACGTGAGGGAATTGCGGGCCAGGATAAACAGGACCCTCAGCAGAAAAAAAGTAGACACTTCCCTGAACCCGCTTACCGCCCTGCCGGGAAGCCCTTCCATAGAAGAATTCATAAAAACCAGGATAAAAAACAACAAGAATTTCGGCTTTGCCTATGTGGACGCGGACAATTTCAAGTCTTACAACGACGTTTACGGCTATGCCAGGGGCGACGAAGTCATAAAAAAGATAGCCGAAATAATAATCTCCGCCACCAAGAAATTTTCCGGCGAAGACTATTTTGTGGGACATATAGGCGGCGACGATTTCGTTTTAATAACTTCCCAGGACAAAACGGAGACCGTGGTCGAAGAGGTTATACGGGAATTCGACTCCGTTATAGGAGGCTTCTACTCGGAAGCCGACAGAAAAACCGGCTCTATAACCACTCTCGACCGGCAGAACAAGATGAAAAGTTTCCCGCTTATGACGCTTTCGGTGGCCGTGGTCATCCCCAACAAACCCACACATTACGCCAAAATAGTTGAAAACGCGTTCGAGATAAAAAGATACCTGAAATCTCTCCCTCACAAGAAAACCAGCAAATACCACAAGGACAGAAGAATAAATGAATAAAGACCAGGACATCATAAACAAGAACTTCGCGGGCTGCCTGATCCTTGAGAAAGTGGGGCAGGGCGGCATGGGCAGCGTTTACAAGGCCAAACACCTCACCCTGAACAAGACGGTCTGCGTCAAACTTCTTTCCAGGGAGCTTTCTTACGACCAGAGGAACATAGAATTTTTCATGAGAGAAGCCCGCTCGGCCGCCAAGCTCGACCACCCCAATATAGTGCACGTCTACAATTTCGGCGAGGAAAACGGACAGTATTTCATAGTCATGTCCTACGTCGAGGGAAAAACACTCCAGGATGTCCTGAACGAAAAAAAAGTGCTCGGCATTCCCGAAGCCTCGGAAATAATCATAGAAATACTGGAAGGGCTGGCTCACGCCCATTCTAAAAGCATCATCCACAGGGATATCAAACCCTCCAATATCCTGATAACGACGAACGGAGTGCCCAGGATAGCCGACTTCGGCCTGGCCAGAAGCGTAAACGAGGAAAAACAGCTTACCATAGCCGGGGAAATGGTGGGAACCGCCTATTTCATGTCGCCCGAACAGGGCCTGGCGCAGAAGGTCGACACGCGCGCCGACCTCTACGCTCTGGGGGCCACTTACTTTTATCTCATCATGGGCAAATACCCTTTCGAGGGTAAAACCTCGATAGAGGTCATAAGCAAACATATAAACGAACCGCTGCCGAATATGTTCGTAATGAAACCGGACATCCCCATCTGGCTGACCAAGATCATAGAAAAACTGATGAAAAAAGATCCGGAGGAAAGATACCAGAGCGCCGAAGAAGTCCTCAAAGAACTGAAAAAACAAAAAGCCAGGAATTACGAGAACATAAACGAAAGCACGGAAATGAATTATGAGATGGATGACCTGAACAAAAAGTCCGAAGCGGCGCGGATACAGGCCTCCCTGAAACCCAAAAATCCGCAAACCCAGGTCCCGGGCCTGGTAATGGACCACTATTCTTCGGAGATACTGGAAACGACGGGGGATAAGGAGAAAAAAGAGGCTCCGGCGAAAACGCCTGCGCGCGAAGAAAAAAAACCGAAACTGCAGTTCAATCTGCTGAACAAGCTCATAAAAACGCTCTACCATTTTTCCGCCCTGCTTTTCTCTCTTATGGTTTTTATCTTCGTAGGCGGGACCTTCCAGAACCCGGAAAATACGCTGGTTTCCATGATGTCGCCCTTCCTGAAATGGCCGGTCCCGGCTTTCGGCCTGGTTTTGGCGGGCCTGGCGCTCGCGGCCTTCGCCGTGCGCCTGAAACCGCTGAAATTCACCCCGGTTTACGCCTTTTTCGCTCTCGCGATGATTTTTTTGGCGTATGCCGGCGCCAATATGGCCTTTTACCCGGAAACCGCCGATTCCGTCTCCAGGGTTTTTTTCAATTTTAAAACCGCCGTCACAAACCTCTCTTATTCCAAAAACCTATGGGCCCTGGCCCTGGTACTCCTGCTCGCAGCCTGGAAGCTTTCCGTCAGGGAAACCCTTTATCAGAGGATCCTTTCCACTTTTCTCTTCCTCATGGCCTTTCTTATCTTTTACTCCTACGCCAAGGGGATCTCGCTTTATAAGGCCGAGGTGTTCGAAAAAAACTGGCTTTATTCGGCCCTGATCTGCACGTCCGTAGCGGTCATCTCAAATCTCGTCAAGGGAGGCATGTATATCTTCCTGCACCCAGCCCTGCTTACCCTGGTCGCGTTTTTTTCCATTTTTCACGCCGTGGAAAAACCGGAAATCAGGCGGCTGACGGACGAAAAGGAGAACCGGGAAGCCGCTTTGGTGGCGCAGGACAGGAGGATGGCCGCGCTGGCTTTCCAGATGGAGAACGCGAACGAGATGCCCGAATACGACTTCGAGGGCAGGCCCATAGTGAAGCCCAGGAAAGACATAAACAAGATCCTCGAGGAAATAAAGCCGAGGAGCAGGGAAAAACTGGAGCAGGACTCCAAAAAAGAATACGATGAACGCGTAAAAAACAACCTTTTCGAATCTTTTCGCGGTCACGGCGCTCTTATCCTGCTGGCTCTGGCGCTTTTCGGCATACTCAACGTTATGTTCTTCGAAGAATTGATCTTTTACGAAAAAATGTTTTCAGAATAGGAGAAACCGTGAAAAAAAACATATCCAACTCGATTTTCGCCCTGATAATGACGCTTACCATACTGGCGCTCTATTTTCAGGGAGCGGTAATAGAGAACATAGAGCTTAAATTTTACGATTTCTACTCCTCCATAAAAGCCCCTTCTTCCACCAGCAACGACATAACGCTTATCGAGATAAACGACGAAAGTCTCGCTAAAGTCGGCAGGTGGCCATGGGAAAGGTCCAAAATAGCGGAAATGATAACCTGGCTGAATTCCCAGAACGCGAAACCCGCCATAATAGGCCTCAATATCCTTTTTTCCGAGCCGGAGAACAATAAATCCAAACAGGTGGCCGACCGGATAGAGGCGAGGTACAAGGAACTGGTCGCCCAGAAAAAAATAAGGGAAATATCGAAGGACTCCGAATTCCTGGCCACCGTGGACGGTCTTAAAAAGGACCTGGACAACGATTTAAAACTGCAGATAGCGATCAGCACGGGCGGTAACGTGGTTCTGCCTATGTTTTTCGAATTAAGCGAAATAAATTCCAAGCCCAGGGAAGAACCGGAATATTTCAAGTCCATGGCCATCACTCTCAACCAGAATTCCCCGGAAGAAATGCGGGATGAAGCCTCCGGCCTGACGCTCCCGATAGACTCCCTGGGCTCCGGCGCCAGGGCGGTGGGACACACCAACGTCGTGAACGACATCGACGGCTCCCTTAGAAGGCATAACCCTTTCCTGGAATACAACGGCAGCGTCTATCCTTCCTTCCCCGTACAGATAGCGAATCTCTACGCCGGCAAGGAATCCAGGGACCTCGTCCTTAAATCCGGAGAAAATTTCAGAATAGGGAAGAACACTATCGCCCTGGACACCGACTCCTCCATGCATCTCTCTTACAGCAAGGGCGGAAAAACCTTCAGGTCCTATTCTTTCTACGACGTCATAAACAACAAGATAGTCCCGGAAGCTTTCAACAACAAGGTAGTGCTGATAGGGCTTACGGCTCACGGTTACGTAACCACCTACGTCACGCCGGTGGAAAAGAGCATGACCAACCTGGAGCAGTCGGCCAATGTCATAGACAACCTCATGAAAGGCGATTTCATCCACGTCCCGCAATGGGCCGCTATGGCGGAAATTTCCGCCATAGCGGCGGTGGGCCTGTTCGCCATAATAGCGCTGCCTTTTCTGAAAGCCGCCATGGGCGCCATAGTCTCCATACTCATACTTCTCCTGCTGATGGGAACCTCCTCCTATCTTTTCATTTACAAGGGCATGTGGATAAAAATGACCTACCCTTCAGCGCTGCTTATCGCTTCGTATATTTTTATAGTTTCCAAGAGATTTTTCTCCACCGAAAAGAAAAAAGAGCTCATAGAAGTTTCCCAGATAGAAACCAACAAGATGCTCGGCCTTTCCTTCCAGGGCCAGGGCATGCTGGACCTGGCTTTCGAGAAGTTCAGGCTCTGCCCGGTGGACGACAATATGAAGGAACTGCTCTACAATTTGGGCCTGGATTTCGAGAGGAAAAGGCAGTTTAACAAGGCGAAAGCCGTTTACGAACACGTATCCGAAAAAGATCCCGGCTACAAAGACCTTAAGGAAAAAATAGAAAACCTGACTAAAGCCGCCGACGGCGGAGTATTCGCGAGCCCGGCCGGAAAAAACAAGGAAAGCACCATTTTGGTCTCAGGCTCGAGCGCCACTCCCACGCTGGGCCGCTACGAAGTCATGAAAGAGCTGGGGAAAGGCGCCATGGGCATAGTCTACCTGGGCAAAGACCCGAAGATCAACAGGACGGTGGCCATAAAAACGATGCGTTTCGAGGAAGGGTTGGAAGAAAAGGAAATGAAAGCCCTGAAAGAAAGATTTTTCCGGGAAGCGCAGGCGGCGGGAAATCTTTCCCATCCCAATATAGTCAAGATCTTCGACGCCGGCGAGGACCAGGACATAGCTTATATGGCCATGGAACTTCTTAAGGGCGAAGACCTCAAAAAATACACCCGGAAGGAAAACATCCTGCCTCGGGAAAAGGCCCTGCTCTACACCTACCAATCCGCGCTGGCGCTGGATTACGCCCACAAGAACGGGGTGGTGCACCGCGACATAAAACCGGCCAATATAATGCTTCTCGAAGACGGCTCGCTGCGCGTAACCGACTTCGGCATAGCCAGAATACAGGAATCCTCCAAAACCGCCACCGGGACCGTGATGGGAACTCCCTACTACATGAGCCCGGAACAGATACAGGGCAAGAAAGTGGACGGCCGGGCGGACCTTTTCTCGCTCGGAGTAACCATGTACGAACTGCTCACCTGCGAAAGACCCTGGAAAGGCGGCGAATCCGTGGCCACCCTTTTCTATCAGATAACAAGCGAGCCCTATCCGGATCCCAGGGAATACGACAAGAGCCTGAGCGAGCCGATAATAAGGATAATCGACAAGGCCCTGAAAAAAAATCCGGACGAAAGATATCAGAACGGGGCCGAAATGGCGGAGGACATAAAAGCCGTCATGGACGACAAGTCCGGCGGACAAACCTCCGCCGCCCCGGCTGCCGCCGCTAAAAACCCGGCCCCGAAACCGGCGGCAAATCCGGCTCCGGCGCCGGCCCCGAAGCCGGCACCGGCTACAACCGCTAAAACCCCGGCCCCTCAGCCGGCGACCAAACCGGCTCCAGCGCCGGTCCCGAAACCGGCCCCGGCTATGCCCGCTAAAACCCCGCTCCCTCAGCCGGCGGCCAAGGCGGCCCCGGCTCCCGCTCCGGCGCCGAAACCGGCTCCCAGACCGCGGCCCGCGGCTCTGGATCTAGGCGGAATAACGGTGGAAAAAGAGCCCAAGGCGGCTATGCAGCTTAAACCGGCCGAGCTTTCGCTTCAGCCCGGCGGACCGAAAAAGGAACCGGTCAAAGAAACGCCCAAATCGGACCCTATAGTGAAAGACAGCCTGCAGCTCCCTATTTCGGAAACGCTTAACCAAAGCTCCGAAAAATCCCCGGAAAAGCCGGCGCCTCTGGCGGCCAATCCGCCGGGACCGGGGGAAAACGGTTATGATTTTGAAAAGACTCTTCCTCTCATCTATCCCGAGGAAGAAGGGGGGGGAAATGAGTTTAAAAATTAATTTCTCGGGAGCCACAGACCCGGGCAAAGTCAGAAAAAACAACGAAGACAGCTTCCTCGTGGACGAACGGCTTAACCTGGCCATAGTGGCGGACGGAATGGGCGGGCATAATTCCGGGGAAATAGCCAGCCAGATAGCCGTAAACGTCACCAGGGAAAAATTCCTGGACATGGCTAATACCGAACACAAACCGGCGAATTACAACGGGAAATTCCAGTTGCATACCAACCAGCTCGCTTTCGCCTCGCAGATGGCAAACACCATTATTTACGAGACCGGCCTCGCCAAGTCGGAAAATAAAGGCATGGGCACGACCCTGACCGCCGTTCTGTTTCAGAACGACAAACTGTCCATAATTCACGTGGGAGACTCGCGGGTGTATCTGTTCAGGGAAAACACCCTTTACCAGATCTCCCAGGACCACTCGCTGGTCATGGACCAGGTCAGGCGGGGGATAATAACGAAGGAACAGGCGGAAAAATCGCCGCTTCAGAACATCCTTACCAGAGCCATGGGCACCCAGAAAACGATAGAGGTGGACATGAGCGAAATAGAGCTCAAGGAAAACGACAGGATATTCCTCTGCACCGACGGTCTCTTTAAATGCGTCAAAGAGGATTCCGCGGCGGATATACTCAGGGGGAATAAGGACGTCAGGGCCTCTTGCGAAAAATTAATAGAAACTGCTAATATAAATGGTGGACCGGACAATATAACGGTAGTGGTCGGAGAGGTAAAAAAGAAGACCTTCAAGGAAAAAATGAAAGACATGGTCGGGAAGATAAACATATGATAAAACTATTCGTGAAATTCGAGTCCTCATTCATTAAAGAATTCCGCTCCGAGAATCCCGGCGTGACCATAGGGAGAAAAGCGGACAACGATCTCGTTCTCGATAACGCCACGGTTTCCGGGCATCACTGCAAGATCTACAAGGCGGGGGAAACTTTTTTCATAGAAGACCTGGGATCCACGAACGGCACTTTCGTAAACGGGAAAAAGAT
>PEXN01000105.1:48285-51420 GCA_002774685.1 Elusimicrobia bacterium CG08_land_8_20_14_0_20_51_18
TGAAATATTCGCTCATATTTTCCAGCGACGCTTCGGCTTCGGCTCCCAAGGAAGCCCCGGCGGCCGCCGCGCCTTCCCCGGCCGAAAGCCAGTCCAAATACGCGGGGGGAGTAAAGCTCAGGGGCGTCATAGAGGTACTGGACAACCCCGCCGACGCCAAAACGGAGTACGAACTTTCACCGGCTTCCACCTACATAGGCAAACCCGGCAAAGCCAATATCCCGGCCAAGAACGCCACCATTTTCTCTTCGGTGCCGGAACTCGCCGTAGTCATAACCTTCAGGCCGGACGGCTACTACCTCATCCCTCTCAAAGAGGGCTTCGCCAAGTACAACGGCGACCCGCTTAAGGAAAAAGTCCTTTTAAAGAACGACGACGTGATAGAGGTGGGAGCCACCAAATTCAAGTTCACCGTCAAAAAAATGTAAAGAATTGAGAAAACAAGAAACGTAAAGAGTAAGAACAAGCAGATAATAGAAATTAAGAGATTGAGAGATTAAGGAAAAACCCTGCTTGCACCTTGAGACCTGCGACTTGCAACATGTGACTCCTGAAAACTTTAACCGAAGTTTTCAGGTTAGTTTTTCCTCCCGAAAAAACCGAAAAAATCAAAATTAGCACTCAACCTTTGCGATTGCTATTGACAGGCGGCTTAAAAATTTTGTAAATTAGCAATTAGATGGTTTAGTTGCTAAAAATATTTAAAGAAAAAATTAAACACCTAAAAAAGCAAGGAGGAAAGATGTCAGATACGAAAACGAAAGTAAACATACAACCGCTCGGCGACAGGGTTATAATAAAACCCCTCGAACCGAAAGAAGTGAAAAAAGGCGGAATAATCATACCGGAAACGGCCAAAGAAAAGCCCCAGGAAGGCGAAATAGTGGCCGCCGGAAAAGGCCGGACCGAAGACGGCAAGCTCGTTCCCATGGAAGTTCACGTCGGAGACAAAGTTCTTTACGGCAAGTACTCCGGCACCGAGATCAAGATTAATGACGAGGAATACCTGATAATGAAGGAAGAGGATGTACTCGGAATAGTAAAATAGTTTACAAGGAGAACCAAAATGGCAAAACAAATACTCTACTCTGAAGAAGGAAGGTTTAAGCTCAAAACCGGCGTGGACAAGCTCGTCAACGCGGTAAAAGTCACGCTCGGGCCCAAAGGAAGAGCCGTGATACTCAGCAAGAAATTCGGCTCTCCCACTATCGTAGACGACGGCGTCACGATAGCCAAGGAAATAGAGCTCGAAGACCATTTCGAAGACATGGGCGCACAACTGGTAAGGGAAGCCGCTTCCAAGACCAACGACGTAGCGGGCGACGGAACCACTACGGCCACCGTCCTGACCCAGTCGATCTTTACCGAAGGCATTAAGAACGTTACAGCCGGCTCCAACCCTATAAACATAAAAAGGGGTATAGACAAAGCCGTAACGGCCATCGTGGAAGAACTCAAGAAAATGGCCAAGCCGGTAAAAACCAAGGAAGAAAAGGCGCAGATAGCCACCATCTCGGCCAACGATAAGGTCATAGGCGATTTAATAGCCCAGGCCATGGAAAAAGTCGGCCATGAAGGCGTCATAACCGTGGAAGAGGGCAAATCCTCGGAAACGGAACTCGACGTGGTCGAAGGCATGCAGTTCGACAGAGGTTACGTGTCTCCCTATTTCGTAACCGACGCGGAAAGGATGGAATGCGCCATAGACGACCCGCTCATACTCATAACCGACAAGAAAATTTCGGCGATGAACGATCTCCTGCCCGTCCTGGAAAAAATAGTCCAGACCGGCAAGCCCTTCCTCATTATAGCCGAAGACATAGACGGCGAAGCCCTCGCCACCCTGGTGGTCAACAAGCTCAGGGGCACTCTTAAAGGCTGCGCGGTAAAGGCTCCCGGCTTCGGAGACAGAAGGAAAGAGATGCTCGAAGACATAGCCATCCTCACCGGCGGCGAAGTCATAAGCGAAGACAGGGGCATGAAGATTGAAAAAGCCGCCCTGGAACAGCTCGGTAAAGCCAAGAGGGTCGTCATAGACAAGGAAAACACTACCATCGTGGACGGAGGAGGCGACAAAAAGGGAATAAAAGACAGGACCAACCAGATAAGAAAACAGATCGAAGAAACCACCTCCGACTACGACAAGGAAAAACTCGAAGAAAGGCTCGCCAAGCTCTCAGGCGGAGTTGCCGTGATAAGGGTCGGCGCCGCTACCGAAACGGAAATGAAAGCGAAAAAATCCAAAGTCGAAGACGCCAAGAACGCCACCAAGGCCGGAGTCCAGGAAGGCATCCTTCCCGGCGGCGGAGTGGCCCTTATAAGAGCCTCCAAGGTCCTTGATAAAATAAAACTCGACGAAGAAGACGAAAAAATCGGCCTGAACATAGTAAAAAGGGCTGTTTTCGCCCCTCTCAGGATTATAGCCGATAACGCAGGCGTGGACAGCTCGATAGTCGTGGACAAGATAAAGAACTCCTCTGCCGAAATCGGATTCGACGCTGAAACCCTTCAGTACGTCGACGTCATGAAAGCGGGAATCGTGGATCCGTGCAAAGTGACAAGGAGCGCTCTCGAGAACGCCGCCTCCATCGCCAGCACGCTCCTTACTACGGAAGCCCTCGTAGCCGATCTGCCGGAAAAAAAGGAAAAAATGCCGGCCATGCCCCAGGGCGCGGATATGTATTGAGAGAACGGACGCAAAGAAATTAAAATAAAGAACCCCGGGTTTAAAACCCGGGGTTCTTTATTTTAGCTTTGAAACTTCGGCTCTGCTTTTATCGCTGTTCCAAGTTAAGAGTTTCAGTTATCAGTCAACTTTTGCCGTTACGCTTATCGAATCACGGGTTACGTCCGTTAACATTTGACCAATCTTCCGGCCTTTTGCGTCTTTCCCAAGTCGCAGGTTACAAGTCTCAAGTCAGAGTTTAACTTATCAGCTTATCGACTTCACAGCTGTCCGGTTAAAGTTGGGCGGATAAAAAACATTTAACTATGTAATTTAAGGCCGCCGGCGAGCGACATGAGGTTTTCGGGCGGGTATTGAGGGTATCCCGCTCAGCGGGACAAGGTTTCATTGTCTGAAACCCCAAAAACATTGTTTTTTGGGGTTGAGTGGACTTCGCTAACAGAGGGTTC
>PEXN01000092.1 GCA_002774685.1 Elusimicrobia bacterium CG08_land_8_20_14_0_20_51_18
ATCGTCCTTAAGGCCAAAATCCCTGGCAACCTTCTTAACCGCTTCGGCAAGGTTAGGAGAAAACGGGTCCGGGCGACGCATAGAACTGTTACCATCACCGCCCTCAACCCTGGCAACAACATCAACATCTTTGGTCGTGCGCGAAACCAAATGCAAAGCATGAAGCGCCGAGCCGCCACAGACCAGCAAATCCAGCCTTTCATTGCTTGTGGCCGCAAGCTGATCGCCCAAAGCGGACAGAATGCGGTCTATTTCATCTTTGTTTTTAAAAGGCATAGTTAGATTTTGTAACCCAACTCTTTAAGATAACCCTCAACTTTCCCCTCGGCCGCAAGGCGCTCTTTTTTTATCTTGGCCAGGTCATTTATTACGGTCTGAACATCTATCACTTCTTCTTCCTCGGCTATATCAATATAGCGCGGGATGTTCAGGTTGTAATCGTTGCGCCGGATCTCGTCCAGGCCGACTTGGCGGGAATACTTTTCAATAGTGGAATTGGAGCGGTAAGCATTTATCATCTTGTCTATGTCTTCCTGCCGCAACTTGTTCTTGTTTTTAAGCTGTACAAAGTCCCGCGCGCCATAGATGAAGAATACTTTACCCTTCCTGTCGGCAGGCTTGCTCTTGTTTAGTATAAACAGGGCGGCGGGAATGCTTGCGCCATAAAACAGGTTCTGCGGCAAACCTATGACGGCCTCCACAAGATCCTCTTCAAGTATCCCCTGGCGAATGCGGCCCTCGGCGCCGCCGCGGAAAAGAACTCCGTGAGGCAGAACTATGCCGGCCCGGCCTGAAGGCTTAAGAACGGCGATCATATGCTGAACAAAAGCGTAATCGCCATAACTCTGGGGCGGGACACCGTAGCGGAACCGGCCAAAGCCGTCGTTTTCAGCCGACTCTATTCCCCAATTCTTGAGCGAAAAAGGCGGATTGGCAATAACGATGTCGTATTCAATAAGTTTCCCCTTCTGAAGAAGCTTGGGCTCGCGTATGGTGTCGCCTTTCTCTATGCGCGCGCCGGAAATTCCGTGCAAGAGCATATTCATCTTGCATATAGCCCAAGTGCCGATGTTGCGCTCCTGGCCGTGCAGAACAATGTTCTTAGGATTCTGCTTGATGGACTTAAGATGATGGACGGCCTGCACCAACATGCCGCCGGAGCCGCAGGCGGGGTCGCACACATACATGCCGGCTTTTGGGTCCAGGATCTCCGTAAGCAGGGTAACGACTTCCTTCGGTGTGTAAAATTCCCCGCCTTTTTTGCCGGCATCGTCGGCGAACTGTGCGATAAGATACTCATAGGCCCGGCCCAGAATATCCGGCTCGGCCAGATTATCATTGCGAAGGCTGAGCCCTGAAAAATGCAGGATAAGCCTTGAAAGGGTTTCATCCGAAAGGCGCTCTTTATCGTTAAAGTCCGTGGCGGAAAGCACGCCTTCAAGCACGCGGTTTTCCTCTTCAAGGATATCGTTGGCCTTGTTTATGGCGTCGCCCAGGTTGTGGGTGAGGGATGCCAGGTGTTTCCAGTTAGCCTTGGCGGTAACAAAAAACTCATGTTCGTCCGGGTCTTCGTAAGCGATTTTCTTATTGCCGGTTTCCTTAATGATCTTTTCGGCTTCCTCCTCGAAAACATCCGAGATGCGCTTGAGAAAGAGCAGGCCGAAAATATAATTTTTATAGTCCGAGGAGTCTATGCTGCCGCGCAGTATATTGGCGGATTCCCATAGATGGGCTGTAAGTTTTTCAAGATCTAGTTTTTCCATAAATTGTTAAACCCCTTGCGTTAAAGCTGAGAAGACACTTCTAGTATAGCAGATTGCCCCCTTATTTGTCAATAGTGTTGCAGTATTATAGTTATACTATAGCGTTTATGATATAATAACAATATTATACCTATATAAGCAGTCGCTATCGCATAGAATCTGAGGATACAGGGTATTACTCCGTAATACCCTGTATCCTCAAGTAATGACTATATTATAGAACATAAACCCGACAACGTAGTGTCGCGATGGAAAAGGTTATTTTTGCCGATAAATTGCCGTTAAAGTACCGATAAATATAATTTTCCGTCGGGTGGATTAATAGGCCGCATCATGAATGGGAGGGGTTAGATAAGGCGGGCAGAGTCTGTAAAGATATTGGTTCAACTCTTTGCAGTGGGCGCGGGAAATAATTTTCTGCGTTGGCCGCTTGATGCGCATAGCGCTTGTTGCGGCACGGGCATAGCCCAGTACGGACGCCGAAGGCGGACGGGAGCGGCCGGGTAAGGCTTGTTTGGGGCCGGCCGGCCGCGCTGTGTGGCCGACCGTGCGACTATCGTGCGGAATTCACCCAAAAATTTCAATAATGACATTGAAATTTTTCCCTCTCGGGGTTCGGGGGAGCCTACGCTCCGGGTTAACCCTTGAGAATTTCGCGCATAGCGCTGAAAATTCTCAACCCTTCGGGGAAATTCGGGTTTATAAGTTATCGGCGGGATGTTCCGCGAAGAAGGTTCGAACTTTATCCCTTAAACACCGTTCCACTTCGCTCAAATTTAATTCTGAGGTTCACAGGAACGAACACCGGGTCCTGCGAAGCCTTATGGCGAAGCAGACCCGCCAAAGCCCCCGCAAGGGGGCTTTTTAATTTTACAAGCCCTTTTTACCCGCGCCCCCGGATGCGGAACGCGGCTCAATTTTGCTATCATTGACCTTGGAAGACAAAAAAAGCCATGGATACAAAAACGAACGACGAAAAACACCCGAAAAAAAACGACGCCTGCGACTTCGCGGTGGACATAGGGCTTTACTCCAACATCTTTCTGGCCATACTCAAAACGCTGGTCGGCATAATAGGCCACAGCGCGGCCCTGCTTGCCGACGGCATCAATTCCACTTCGGACGTGGTCTACTACGTGGCCGTCAAGATCTTTATGCGCCTCTCCCGCATGCCGCCGGACGAAGAGCATCCCTACGGGCACGGCCAGTTCGAGACCATAGCGGCCCTGGTAGTAGGAGCCTTCATCGTCACCACTGGAATAGCCATACTTTGGGATTCCGCCGACAGGGGCTGGCACCTCTACACCGGCGCGACCGAAACTTCCGGCCTTTCCATATACGCCCTCTGGACCGCCCTTTTCACCATAATTTTAAAGACGGGACTAGCCGTCAAGACGAAGCGCATCGGCGAGATCACTCGCAACCCCGTAATCTCCGCCCTGACAAAGGACCATATCAACGACATAATGGCCTCGACGGCGGCGGCTCTTGGAATAACCCTGGCGCTGCTCGGGCACACCTGGGTGGACCCGTTCGCCGGCGCGGTAGTCTCTCTTTTCATACTCAAGACCGGGGTCGGGATAATCAAGGAATCTTCCATGGAACTCATGGACACGGTGCCGGGACGGGAACTCGACGCGGAAATACGCTCGGTCCTGGCCGGCGTAAAGGGGATCAAGACGGTGGAGGAGGTGCGCGCCCACCGCTTCGGCCAGCATTTCATAGTAAATATCACGCTTTGCGTGGAAGGCTCCATCCCCGTTTCCGACGGCGACCGGATCTCCACGGACGCGGAAAAGGCCATCTGCGAAAATTTTTCCCACATCAGGCAAGTCTACATCCATTACCACCCCGGGCGCCCCTGAACCGCCGCGCGGCATTTTTCCCTTCCGCTTTCCGCGTTGACACTCCCGCCGATATTTGATAGAAAATACCGAGGCGGACTTATGATGAAATGTCTTTATCTGGTCTTTATCTTTTCCATTCCGGCCGCGGCGCAGACGGCCGGCACCGACACCGTCGCCGCCTCCACCGTTCCGGCATGGCAGCCGGCCCCTGTAATCCTGTTCGGCCACCCCGCCGCTGAGAAGGAAACCTGGGAAAAGCGCTCCGCCGAAAAGCCGGATACTATCAAGGCGCCGGTAAAAGCCGCCAAAAAGAAGAAGAAAAAAGCCGCGGCGGTCAAACCGGACGAAGATAAAAAAGAGGAACCGCCCGCCGTTAAAAAGCTCATCCCTTTTAAAAAATTCAATCAGTTGGATCCCTGCGCCCCGCCATGTCCCTGCCGCCTGGCAATAGGGCAGATATTGGGGATCATGGGCGGCTCCGCCCTGGGACAACAAAACCCGGTAAAAAAACCTCTTATACCCGGACCCGTCGGGATAATGCGCCCCTCCGCCCCGGGAGTCCCGTCAAATCCTTACAAAGACGGCCGGCTTATGCAGCCGAAAAAAGAACTACCGCCGATGAAGAAAGATAAAATAAGCCGTTAAATCTCCGGCAGCCGCTTCGACGACACCTTTTTTTTCGCCGTCCCGCCCGCAGCGTTCCAAAATTGTTATAATTTAAGGGTATAAGCAAGGCAATA
>PEXN01000027.1 GCA_002774685.1 Elusimicrobia bacterium CG08_land_8_20_14_0_20_51_18
TTTAATCTCGTCCTCGCTAAAAAAGAGCAGGAGTTGGAGCGTTCGCTCATCCCGGTCATTCGTAATTAATTCGAACCGATCTGAAAGGATTCGGCCGGCCCCCATGGCGACCAGGTTTTTGATCGGCCTTTTAAACTCAGCTAAAAAGTCTTTGCTGAAAAGTTCGCTAAAACGGCCGTAAGAAATAAAATTCATCATATTCAGGGTCCGGCAAATATAGTCGAGCATGGCAATGCGGCTGTTACGCCTTGTTCCGAGGAAGCGGCTTTTTAAAAGAGCGGACGCCAGCCTGTCTGTTTCGTATCTTAAAGATCCCTCTATCTTTGAAACTGCCCCCTCTCCGGCTCCGAAAATGGAATGATTAGGGGTATCGCCGATATAGTCTTTCTTTTGAGGTTTGATCCCCAAATCGTCGTAAGACCAGCAACTTGCGCTTGCCATTCTTAGATGGAGGTTGTCGTAACGTGGAACGTAGAAGTCGTTCTCTCTCGCCATGTCCGAGATCCTTGTCAGACTCCGTTCAAAGAGCGAGCGCCAAAATTCTTCAAATTTATGGGGGTCGGAATCGAAATGTTTTTTAAGGTAATCATCTTTTGGCTGTAAAGGATAGATCGAAATTTTTTGAGGACGAAAGGAAATAATTTTCTCGAAGCTCTTGACCAGAGCTTCTGAGCTGTCCCCGTAGAGGCCGACTATTAAATCGACGTTAATGTATTTAAAATCGGCGGCTTTAGCGTTTTTGATAGCCTCGTCTACCATCTTTACCGTTTGATAACCGCGATTGTTCAATTTCAGTACCCGGGGATCCAGCGATTGAACGCCAAAACTCACCCGGTTAAATCCGTAATTTCTAAGCAGCCTTAATTTTTCCCCAGCGGCCGTTAAGGGGTTCAGTTCGCAATTAAGTTGGCCATTCCGTTTAAACTTAAAATTAGAAAATATAACTTTTAGCAAACGATCAAGACTGGCCTTGCCTAACAAACTGGGAGTGCCGCCGCCAATATACAGATTATCAAAAAAGATTTTATTAAAGGTATCTTTGAAGTAATTAAGATAATTGATCAGATAATCAAGATAATGATCGATATCCTCTTTTTTGCTCGGAACCGCGGACCGGCAATTGCAGAACTCGCAACGCATTGAACAAAAAGGAATGTGAAGATAAAGACTTAAAAGATGATCCCGGTTCTTGTTTGCAAGGTAAGATCTCCAAAGCGATTTAATTTCGGAAATGTCACAGGGCTCTTTAGGGAAAATGTATTCAACTGGATCGGGTAAGTTAAATCCCTTCGAACGACCAAAAAGAGACCGCCGGAGCGCAAGAGCTTTTCCCAGATCAGCCCGAAAGTTGCGGCCGCCCTCTTCGAGAATTGTTTCGCCGCAACTTTCCCCTCGCAGTGCTCGGGAGAGCCTCGCTCTGGGCTCACCCTTTCGGAAACCGCACGCATAGCGCCGGTTCCTCAACCTGCTTCGCAGGGAATCCTGCGGGATATTTTTATTGTTATGGTTCATCAGTTGAAACCGGGTTGTCCCTTTTCCTTTTAACGATGTAGACAGGGACTATCCCGTCCACATGGGTTATGAGGAGTGGGATGCCCTGCAGGATTCGGGTTAGACATTCATCCATACCTTCTATCTCGTCTAAAGCTTCTGATTCTTCCGCCTTTTATCCGGCATAGCCTTTTTCGAAATACTCTTTTTCCGCGCCCACCGTTTCTATATCGTATTTTTTAGAATCTATCACGCTTCTGGCCGAAAGGATGCCCATTTCGAGCGCGTGGTCCTGGTTGTTGTACCTGAAAAGCCCCGACCTGCCGGCGAGTATGAGATTTTCGAAGCCGTCGAGGCAGTTTTTCGCCTTGTCCAGGCTGGCTTTATATTCCGTGTCGTAAACGGGGTAGGCGTATTTTTCCCTGTGGACGAAGGAGTCCGAGATCTCCGCCTTTTTGAGCCCGAATATCTTTTCCAGCCAGGGGAGGGCCGAGTCCACGAGCTCTTCCTTCGAGGCGTTCCATACGCCGTCGTTCTCCCAGCAGAAGAATTCTATCAGGAGAGAGGTTTTTCCCGGCGGGCAAAGGGCCGCGCTGAAATTTTTCGGCTCCATTATCCTGCCGAAGGGTATTTTCCTGTCGGGGAAATATATCCACTGGTCGCGGAATACGTTTGGCCTGTCCAGGGCCAGGAAGAGCGAGACGTGGGATCTGAAAATAAGCTTCGCGGCGGCCTTGACCGCTTCGTGCTCCGCGCCGAGCCTCTGCATGTTTATCAGTTCGGTTATCGGGATGGTGGAGATGATCTTTTCGGCCTCTATTTCAAATTCTCCGTCCCCGCCCCTGCAGAGGACCTTGGTTATCTTCTTTCCGTCGTGATAAAATTTGAGCGGTTCGCAGCCGGGGAAGAGCCTGCCGCAATCGCTTTTTTCTATCCTGGCCCTCATCGCTTCGTAGATCATGGAGGACCCGTTTTTGGGATAATAAAACCGGTCCACCAGGGTTTTAGGGGAGTTCCTGTCCTTGAAGAGCATTTTCCTGACCACGTCCACGAGGGAAAGGTCCTTTATCCTCTGGCTGGCCCAGTCGGTGGAGATCCGCGAACAGGGCAGTCCCCAGATCTTTTCCGTGTAGTTCAGCATGTTCAGCTCGGCGAGGCTCCTGCCGAAATCGGCTACGATCTTGTCCTCGAAAGAGGCGTATTCCTTTTTCCCCGGCAGGGCTTTGAGCCTTTCCCAGAAATAATCCCGCAGTATCCTGGCGCCGTAGATGAAGCCGACGTTCTTCAGGGCGTCCTTTATCTCTACCGGGTATATGAGGAAGCGGCCCCGCACGTGGAACCTCGTGAACCTGTTCACCTTTATCCAGTCCTCGCCGAGCAGGTCGGCTATGAGGTCGTAGAGGTAGCGGTTCTTGCTGAAAAACCTGTGGGGGCCTATGTCGGTTTTGAAACCGTTGAAGGAAAGGGTCCTCGAAAGGCCGCCCACGGCCTGGTTTTTTTCCGCCAGTATGAAAGGGACGCCGGCCTTGCTCAGTTCGAGTCCGGCCGCGAGTCCGCTGGGCCCGGCGCCCAGGATGAGAACTTTTGTTTTCATCCAGACACCTCCTCTAACGGCATAAAAATCCAGAGCTTCGGCTCAAAACTTATTCTTCGCGTGTGAAATGGTGTCCGGATCATAAGAGCCTCGTTAATTCAAATTTTTTTTAAAAAAACGGCGTGTTCCCTGAAAGCTCACCTTGTAAGTATGAGTTTCCACATCTGGAAGGCCGTAGCCGCCGCCTTGAAAAAATTGTTGCCCACGCCCTTGCTTTCTCCTACGCGCTTTTTAAGGGTTACCGGTATCTCTATGACCATCAAATCGTTCCCGAGGGCCGTGAGGATCATTTCGCAGAGGAAATGATTTCCCTTCACTTCCAGCCTGTCTACTATCTTTTCCAGCGCCGCCTTCCTTATCAGCCTGAAGGTGCAGCCCATGTCCGTCAACCTTACGTGGCGGAACCTGAGCTGTACGAGTTTCGCCATCAAAACGTTGCCCCACTGGAGCGGGAGGCTCATCTGGGAATCCGGCGCGTTGAGCTCTTTGGTGGTCCTCGTTCCGACCACCATATCGGCGTTTTCCAGATAGGCGGCGAGTTTTTTCAGGTCGCTGCCGGAAAAGGTGCAGTCGCCTTCGACGAGGCAGATTATGTCGCTGTGCTTCATGGCTTCTTTCAGCGCTCTGAGACAGGAGGCCCCGTAGCCCTGAACCTCTTCCCTGACCACCAGCGCGCCGGCCTTTTCCGCTTCTTCGGAGGTTTTGTCGACGGAGTTGTTGTCCACGACCACGACGGTCTTTACGTTTTCCTGCCTTATGAAATCCCCGACCGCTTTTCCTATGGAAAGCTCGTCGTTATAGGCCGTCATGCCGATGGTTATTTTCGAATTTTTTATTTCCGAGAACATAAGGGATTTGGCTTTTTTACTCCTTAAAAGGTCCGGAACGAGATCCAGGAAAAGGAGGAAGGAGGCCGCAAGGAAGAGTGAAAAGAACAGGTCCGTGAAGAAGTGCCTTACGGGGAACATCCCCGGCGAAACCAGGTTCAGGAGGAACAGGAACGCTTCGCAGGCGAAAAAGAAAAAGGCGATAAGGAAAAGATGCGCCGAATAAACCGTCAGTTTATGTCCTTTCATCCGGACACCTCTTTAGACGTGAAGAGTAAAGGGTAAAGAGTAAAGTGCGAACGACAACCTCCGAGCTTCAAACTCTCTAACTCTTTAACTGGCCTTAACTCCGCGAGTCTATACATCAAATCCTCCAATCTTCCAATCCTCCTTCGATTTGTCTGTGTCATGGTTTCTCCGCCACTATCAGCATCTGTCCCGCGAACGGCTTGAAGGGGAGCCTTAAATAGAGCCAGACCAGAAAGGGCGCCTTGGGAAACCGCGATTTGAACGAAAAAGGCAGGAATTTCGGAAGGCTTTTCTTTATTTCGAAACCCTCGGACTTTAAAAGGTCGCAGACCCCGGCGTCGGTAAGGGGGGTAACGTGCGTGTAATCGTCGTAATAGGTCCTGTAGGAATACCTGAAATTGGGAAGCAGGAGAATCAGTTTCCCGCCGCTTTTCAGGAGCCTGCGCGCCTCTCTTACGGTGGACAGTATCTTCTCCAGGGGCAGATGTTCCAGCATATTGCTGGAAAAGACGGCGTCGAGAGCCCCGGCCGGCAGCGCGCCGAGGTCGGAAGAATCGCAAACGTACGTCTCTACGTCCGCCGCGGCGTTCTTTTTGAAATCCGGGTAGGTGTCGGCGGCGTATTTCTTCCCGGCTTTTATGTTGTTTATGAAGCTGCAGTATCCGGCTCCGAGGTCCAGCACGGCGTCCGTTCCCTTTATCTCCCCGCTAAGATAGGAAGAGATGACTTTCCAGACCCCGTCCCTCGCGGCGTCATAGGCGAATCTGGTTTCGAAATATTTTGAATCGGTCATATCAGGAACCCCTTTATGAACATTCTCGTTTGTTCGGAAAAGAACAAAACCAGGAGATTAAAGGCCAGCCAGAAAGACGAAAAGAACAGGATCTTTCCGCGCGTTTTACCGTCTTTCGAACGTTCCAGGAGCGAATTTACGCCCAGAAAGGCCAGCAGTATGAAAAAGGCGCCCAGGGAATGCCTGTACCTGGCCGTTCCGAAAAAGAAAGCGGCTACGGGGAAATATACGAACATGGAAAAGAGCGGCCAGGCGGCGGGGTCTCTTCTTTTTAAGGCGGCGTAAAGCCCGTAAAGCCAGAAAGGGAAGATCAGGGCGTAGGTGAAATCATAGACCGGCGTAAAGGGGTAGAGGAAGCGCAGGAAATTTCCGGTCCATCTTTTGAGCAGCCGCGGCGCGGAATGTTCCTTGAAATATTCCATGCCGGCCGCGAAATTTTTCCTGTCCCTTTCCAGTTCGGGAAGGCCGTCGAACTCGGAAAGCTTTTTAAGCCGTTCCGGGTCGGAGTGGGAGTGCCTCATTACGAAACCGGTTTCCAGGCATACCGGCACGAAAGTTCCGAAGGCCCTGTAATTCCTTATCCACCAGGGCGCGAGGACCGCGCAAAAGGCGAGAAGAAGCAAAAGGGAATGCCTGAGAAAATTTTCCCTGTAGAACCTGAAGGCCGTCCAGGCCAGAAAAAGCGGAACCAGGAGCAGGCCCACCGGCCTCGTAAAGGTCGTAAGGCCGAGCAGCGCGCCGGTCAGCGGGAAGAACAGCCTGTTGTCTTCCGTCTTAAGCAGGCAGTAGACCGAAAAAAAGAAAAGAAAAGTAAAAATCCCTTCGCTGAGTATATGCGCCGGTTCCTGGTAGAGGCCGAAATAAAAACAAGAGAACAAGGCGGCGCCGAAAGCAATTCTTTCCAGTTTCAGCCGCTTCGCTGTGAAATAAACGAGGACGGGGATAAGCGAGCTTATAAGGGCCTGGGCGATCTTCAGATAAAGGACCGACTGCCCGAAGACGTAATAGAGCCCGGCTATGAAGAACGGATAGCCCGGCGGCCTGAAAGCCAGCCATTTGCCGTCGGTATAGCCGTTGCCTTCCAGGAGGTTGCGCGCATAGGCGAGATATTCCGGCGAGTCCATATCCAGCATCGCCGAGGGGCCGGTCAGGAATATGTAAGCCAGCCTCACCGCGAAAGCCGTGAGGAACAGAGTAACCGGTTTTTTAAGGTTTTCAGGATTCAGCGTCATTGGCTCCCCGTTTTGAATAGAATCCGAAGCGCTGCTCGAAGAATATGAACGCGTTGTTTTTCAGCATATTACCGTAAATTTTATCAAAAAAATCCGTCGGTCTGGCGAATTCCTTGACGAGCCTGTATTTGGCCCGGAACCCGGGCTCTTCCCCCGCCCTGTCCCTGAGCCTGTCGTCGCTTATGTCGTTGACTATGTAATATTCCGGTTCCGCCGTTTCGTTCACGCGGTAATCGAATATGGCGAAAGGAGGATAGGATTTGTAGCCGAATTGCGGGTAGATGCCCGCTCCCACGGAGGAGCCTGCCGGTATGTTTTCCTTCATCCAGGCTCCGGCGGAGAGGAGGTTCGCTTCGTTAAGTCTTATCACCCGGTGGTAATAAACCGAAGCGAAAAAAGTAAAAAGAAGCAGCAGCGCCAGCAGAGAACGCGGAAGGAGCTCCCCTTTCAGCTTTTTACCCAGGGAGTCCGCGAACCCGGCCGCGAGGAGGAGCGACGGGGGGACGGAGGCCATGGCGTAGTGGGCGATGGTCCAGGACCAGGCGATATTGGAAACGTACAAGTAGAACAGGACGAGCGGCGCGGCAAGAACGAGAAGCCTCTTTTCCGCTTTTATGAAAGCGAAAAAGAGAGCCGAGAGCGAAAGAAGGTAGAGCGGGACGCCGTAGAGCTTGTAAAGTTCCGAGGAAAAATAGACGGCCATGCCCGCCGGCGAAAAGGACCAGAAAAGCATCCCCGTCAGGTGGGACATTTCTCTGCGTATCTCGTGGAAGGAGGTGAAATAATACGGGTTTGTCGCCAGGAAACTCGCGGCGAACCCCAGAGGGATCAGCAGGAGATCCGCCGCAAACAGCTTTTTGCCGGAAGCCTTTTTGAAGAAAAAGTAAGACAGCAGGGTGGACCAAACGACGAAACCGCTCAGTATCAGCGCGCCGGCCGAGAGTCCCGCGAAAACCGAGGAGAGGAATATGCGTTTTCTGAAGAGGTTTTCCTCTCCGGAGACGGTCTTGAGGGAAAAGAAAAGCGACAGCAGTGAGAACGGGATGAAAAAAGCGAAAGGCTTGAAACAGTGCGATTCGAAGGTGATGGACGGTAGAACGGAGAAAAAGGCGGCCGCGATAAGCCCCGTGGCTTTTCCTCCGAGCAAGCGTCCCGCGAAAAAGGCCAGCAAAACGCTCAGCGCCGCCATAAGGCCGCCCATCGCCTTGGGGATGAGGTATATCATTCCGGAGTCCGCGGCATCGGCGAAATAATGTTTTACGTCGGATGTCAGTTCGAGCAGTCCCGCGAGTTTCCCCGCCATAAGGGCCGCGCCGCAGGAATAGAAATAAAAACCTCCGTACTGGTAGATCCCCGGATCGAAGCGGAGTTTTTCCGGCCTTATGTTGGAGATGGCCATCAGGGTCCTTTGTTCGTCAGGATACCTGCTTTGCAGAAGAGCGGAGCGCGCCGAGTGGAGTTTTCGTTCGTCCACGGAACGCTTTTTGCCGTCCAGTTCCACTTCCGCGAACTTTTTCGGGGGGGCGTAGTACTTGAGAAGGAGTATCTCGCCCTGTTTGCTGTAATCTTCGAAAACGGAGTTCCTGGAACTTTCCAGGGGTCCCGCCAGCCCGGCTATCTTTTCCCTGCCGCCGAAAACCAGCGACTGAACGGCTTCGGAGGGAAGTCCCTGCCGGAGGTTGAGAGTGTTGAGCGAGAGGGAGACTATCGTGAGAAAAAAAAGGCAAAAAGAAACCCGTTTATTGGTCCTGATAAAATTAACCGTTTCTGCGATGTAATTAGGCATTTTGTCCTGTGCCGCGGGCGCGGTCATTCCCCTATTATCTTTATAAGCACGCGTTTTTCCCTTTGCCCGTCGAATTCACCGTAAAAAAGTTGTTCCCAGGGGCCGAAATCAAATTTTCCCTTGGTGACGGCTATCACGACTTCCCGGCCCATGAGCGTTCTTTTTATATGGGCGTCCCCGTTGTCCTCTCCGGTGAGATTATGATTGTATCCGTCCCTTGAGTACGGCGCCAGTTTTTCCAGCCACTCCAGAAAATCCTTATGCAGGCCGCGTTCATTGTCGTTTATGAAGACGCTGGCCGTTATGTGCATGGCGTTCACAAGGCAAAGTCCTTCTTTTATCCCGGATTTTTTCAGCTCTTCTTCGACCGCTCCCGTAATGTTGACTATTTCATAGCGGTTTTTCGTGTTCATCCAGATATAGGATGTATGGCTTTTCATATCGGCTCCCTGCGTCGCCAGTAAACAGTAATCAGTAAATAGTAATCCGCAAAAAAGAAATTCACTTGTCGTTTTTTTACTGATTACTCGTTACTCATTCCTAATTACTCCCTTGTTATTCTTCTACCCCGTGTTCCCGCAGATATTTCCGTATCTTGGAGCGGGCGCTGGCCGTCTTGACGAAACTCAGCCAGTCTTTTTTGGGGCCGGAATTTTTTCTGGTGATTATCTCGCAGATATCTCCGCTTTTAAGCTCGGATTCCAGCCTTGCCATCTTGGAATTCACCCTCGCGCCCACGCAATTGTCCCCGATGTCCGAATGTATGGAATAGGCGAAATCCACCGGCGTGGCGCTAAGCGGCAGGGCCTTGACCTCCCCTTTCGGCGTAAAAATAAAGATCTGCTCCAGCTCCAGGTCGGTTTTAAAGCTTTCCAGGAATTCCCTGGGCCCCTCGAGGTCCTGCAGCCATTCTATCCATTGCCTGAGCCAGTTAAGCTTTTCGTCCAGATGCCTGTCGGCCCCGGCCTGGCCCAGTTTGTAGCGCCAGTGGGCGGCTATGCCGTATTCGGAGGTCCGGTGCATTTCGTCGGTCCTTATCTGTATCTCCACCAGCTCGCCGGACTGGGAAACCACCGTGGTATGAAGGCTCTGGTAGAGATTGGCTTTCGGCACCGCTATGTAGTCGGTAAAACTGCCGGCCACGGGTTTGAAATGGGCGTGCACTATGCCGAGAAGGGCGTAGCAGTTTATTATGCTGTCGGTTATCAGCCTTATGCCCAGCGCGTCCTGTATCTCTTCGAAAGGCTTGTTTTGCTGCTGCATTTTCCGGTAGATGGAATAGATATTTTTGGCGCGGTAAAGTATCCTGTAGGATATGCCGGCGGCCTGCATCACCTTGTCCAGCTCTTCCTTGAATTCCTCCAGTATCTTTTCCCTTTTGGCGTATCTCATCTGCATTTTAGCGTTAAGCTGGTAATATTCGTCGCGGTTGAGAAATTTGAAGGAAAGGTCCTCCAGCTCGGATTTTATCTGGAACATGCCGAGCCTCTGCGCCAGGGGCGCGTAAAGCGAGCGGGTTTCGTAAGCTATTTCCGCCTGTTTTTCATGGGTGAGATAATCCAGGGTCCGCATATTGTGGATCCTGTCGGCCAGCTTTATTATGATGACCCGGATATCCTTGGCGGTGGCGAGTATCATCCTTCTCCAGTTTTCGGCCTGGGCCTCGTCCCTGGAGGAGAATTTGAGGGTTTCGATCTTGGTAAGGCCTTCCACCAGATTGAAGATCTCGTCCCCGAACTCTTTTTTAAGGATCTCCGGGGTCACCTTGGTGTCTTCCAGCACGTCATGCAGGAGACCGGCGCAGATGGTCGGCTGGTCCATTTTGAAATCCGCCAGGATATCGGCCACGGAATAGACGTGGGTGAAGTACATCTCTCCCGAGGCCCTTTTCTGTTCGCCGTGCGCCTCTTTGGCGAAATTCCAGGCCAGTTCTATCATCGTGGCGTCCTGCGTGGAGTATTCCGAGAATTTTTTAACCAGTTCTTGCGCGGTCATAGGGTTATTCTCCGATAAAATGTATCATGAAGGCCGCGGAACAGCCGGCGAAAAACATAAGCGGCGAAAAATAATCCCTTTCCCTGTGAAGATGGGGGATTATCTCCGTCATGGAAATATAGACGAAGCTGGCCGCTGTTATCCCGAGCGCCGCCGGCAGCATAGACGAAAAACCGGAATTCAGGATCAGCGAGACGATCGTGCCGAGGGGGGTGGTCAGGGCTATCAGGACGGAAGTGAGAAGTATCTTTTTCCTTTTGTCGCCGGAATGCTTCATTATGGAGGCCAGGGTTATCCCGTCCGCGAATTTGTGCAGGATGGTGGCGAAAAGGATATTGTAGCCCGCCGTCCTGTCTATCCCGAAGCCTATCCCGATGTTGAAGCCGTCCAGGAGGGAGTGTATCCCCAGCGCCAGCACGGCGAAAAAGCTGACGGTATGTATGCGGCAGTCCTCGACGAATTCGCTGCAGGAGTTTATTATGGTGAAATTTTCTATGAGAAAAAGCAGGAAGATGGCCGCCAGGAAACTGAAGGAGGTTTTAGAAGCCGAGAGGGCGAAGGATTCCGGCAGGATATGGAGGAAGGTGACGGAGATCATTATTCCGGAGGAGACCGCCAGCGTTCTGGGGATGAATTTTTTGTTAAGCTCTCCGGCTTTTATGGTGAACAAGGCTCCGGCTATGGAGAAGAGGGCGGCTATGGAAGTGTAAAAAATTATCATAAGCTGTAGAGATTAAGTTATTGAGAGATTAAGAAATTAAGTTCCCGTAAGCCGGGGTGCTCTCTTTTGCCTGACTTAATATCTGAATTTCTATTTTCTTAATTTCTTTCCTTTAATTCTGCGCCTTGTACAGTTTTTCGTATTCGCCCGAAAGCAGCCGGAGCTCGTCGTGATCGCCGGATTCCTGTATGCGCCCGTCCTTCAAAACGAAAATTTTGTCGCAGTTCCTTACGGTGGAAAGCCGGTGCGCCACCATTACCACGGTCTTGTCCGTCAGGACGTTCTCTATGGCCTTCTGCACCGCCTGCTCGCTGCGGGTGTCGAGGTTCGAGGTCGCTTCGTCGAGCAGCAGCACCTTGGGCTTTTTGATTATCGCCCTGGCTATGGCCAGCCTCTGCCTCTGCCCGCCGGAGACCTTTATGCCCCTTTCTCCTATCATGGTCTCGTAGCCGCCGGGCATGCTCTTTATAAAATCGTGCGCGTCCGAGGCTTCCGCGGCGCCCGTAACTTCCTGGTCGGAGGCTTCCATCTTGCCCATGCGGATATTGTTTTTTACCGTATCGTCGAAAAGCACGGTATCCTGGGTGACTATGGACATATGCTCGCGCAGGGATTTTATGTCCAGCTCGCGCAGGTTTATGCCGTCTATCAGGATATCGCCCTTTACCGGGTCGAAAAATCTCAGTATGAGCTGTATTATCGTGCTTTTGCCGCAGCCCGAGGGGCCGACGAAGGCGGAGATCTCGTTGGGATTTATGGTAAAGCTGACGTCCTTCAGGACGAAATCTTCCCCCGTGGGATATTTGTAGCTCACGTTCCTGAATTCTATTTTGCCGTCGAGTTTTTTTATTTTGACGGCCGATTTCGTCACCGTGACCGCCGGTTTTTCCTCCAGGATCTGGTAGATCCTGTCCCAGGAGGCAAGGCCCATCTGCAGTTTGGCGTTCAGGTTGGAGATGTTCTTTATCGGCATGTAGGCCGTGAAAAAAGCGGCCATGAAGGAAAGGAACATTTCCGTGGTTATGCGGCCGGAAAAGATGGCGTTGCTGCCTATCATCAGAAGAAGCACGAGTATCATACTGCCGATGAATTCCATTATCGGCCCCGCTATGGAGGTGGCCCTGAGGTAGCGCATTATCCTGTCGAAGTAATCCTGGTTGGTGCGTCCGAATTTCTTTATGGCGTGCTCTTCGTAATTGAAAGCCTTTACTATCGCCATCCCCTGCAGGCTTTCCTGGAATTTATGGGAAATGTCGGCCACTATGGTCTGGCTTTCCCTGGAAGATTTCCTCATTTTCCTGCCGAGTATGCCGAGTATGTAGGAGGTCACCGGAAGTATCGTTATGGAAATAAGGGCGAGCTTCCAGCTCAGATAAAAGAGAACGAAAGTCAGGGCGAATACCGTCATCAGGTCGCGTATGCCGTAAAGGGGGATGAACTGCACCGTGGACTGGATATTGTTCAGGTCGTTGATGACCCGGCTCATTACGTCGGCCGACCGTTTCCGCCAGTAAAATTCCATGGAAAGATTGTGTATATGAACGAAAAAGTCCTCCCTTATCCGGTGTATCACTCTCTGGCCTATGTAGTTCATATAGTAGTTGCTGATATATTCCACCGCCAGGCGTATCGTGAAAAGGACGGGCAGGCCTATGAAGAGCAGGTTGAGTATGGCGGCGTTCTTGTCTATGAAAACTCCTTTTACCACGGGGCCCAGGATATACACTATGACGCCCCTGATGGCGGCGAGCACGGCCATGGCGATCGCCGCGACGGCGAGTTTTCGCTTGTGCTCCTTTACGTAGGGCAAAAGAGTGCGGAGGAGAACGCTGTTCCTTTCGTTGAAGTTGAAAAGATTCATATAAGATTGAAATCGCCCAGTATCTTCGCGGCTATTTTCCCGGCCACGGGCTTTTCGCCGAGAAGTTTTTTCACGGAAAGCAGTTCCCTGGAAAGGGAGGCGTATTTATGCGGGTTGTTCATTATCGAAAAAGCTTCCTGGGTGATATGTTTTGAATCGGCCTTGGCCTGGATGAATTCTCTGACCACCGGCTTCTTCAGGAGTATGTTCACCAGGGAGATGTAGGGGATCTTCACTATCCGCCGGGCTATTTCGTAGTTGAGCCTGGGCATTTTATAGGCCACCACCATCGGGATGCCCAGGAGGGCGTTTTCGAGGGTTGCCGTGCCGGAGCAGGTGAAACAGAAATCCATCTCCGCCCGTCTTTTGTAGTCGAATTCGCGGATTATCTCTATTTCGCTTTCGCTTTGCGGCTTGACGCTGGAAATTATGTCGTAGATCCGCTTATCGCTGAATTCCGGCACCGCGAAAACGTAGGCCCTGGCGTTTTTGTATACCGATTTTATCTCGTAAAAGGAATCGAGGAAAACCGGCAGATGCCTTGCTATCTCCGTCTTCCTGGAGCCCGGCAGTATTCCTATTTTCCATTCGTGGTTCTGGTCTTTCTGTTCGCGGGATTCCTTTTTTACCTCGGGAATTATGTCCAGCAGGGGGTGGCCGAAGAAGCTTACGTTCCCCTTGTGCTTTTTATAGATCTCGGGTTCGAAGGGGAAGATGGCGAAAATTTCCTTCGCCAGGGCGGAAATAGTTTTGGCGCGGCCGGGCCTCGAGGCCCAGACCTGCGGGGGGATGTAATAATAGACCGGTATATTCCTGTGCTTGCAGAGCCCCAGGACCTGGTGATTGAAGCCGTAGAAATCTATGGCTATCACGCAAAGGGGTTTCCTTTCCTCGAGATACCGTCTTATTATTTGTATGAGTTTGACCCAGAGGGTCATGCTTTTGAAGGTCTGGGAGAAACCTATGGCGCCGTGGGAGACGAGATTATAGATGAGGTGGTTGGAAACGGCCTGCATCCGCACCCCGCCTATCGAAGAGATGGAGAGTTCCGGGTCTATTTTCTTGAGTTCCTTTATGAGGCTGGAGCCGTGCATGTCCGCCGAGGCGTCCCCGGCCACCACCAAAATATTCTTGTTGCTGGTCATTATGTGGGGCATATCATTTATTCAGGCCCTTGTTCCTGAGCTTTTCCTCGAAAACCACTCTGGCGGCTTTGCCTATGTCCGAGATGGTCTGGATTATTTCGGATTTTTCCTTTATGTCGGGGTTCCTGGGGAGGTCGTACCTTTTAAGCTTGTCCGTGACCTCGAGGGCTATCTTCAGCGCGTTAAGGCCTTTTTCCCCGCTGGGCACGGGTTTTTTGGAATTGTTTATGCAGTCTATCAAATGGTAAAGTTCTTCCTTGATGGGCTCTTTTTTTTCTATCTTCGGCGAGATTATCTCTATGTCTTTCAGCGTTTTAGGCGGATCGTTCTTTTTCTTGTAGATCTTTATCTTGGAGCTTATGTAATCCACCGAAACGTAGGTCTCGTCCTGGTAAACGCGCATTCTTCTCAGCCTTTCGAAAGTGATGCGGCTGGCGGTAAGGTCCGCCACCGTGCCGTTCCTGAACCTTATCCTGGCGTTGGAGATATCGTCGTGCTTGGAAAGGACGCTCGCGCCTATGGCGTCCACGCTTTCCACGGGGGAGTTGACCATGGAAAGGAGAATGTCCAGGTCGTGTATCATCAGGTCCAGGGTGACGCCTATGGAGGAAACCCTCGGGTCGTAGGGCCCCATCCTCTCCATGCTGATATAGAGAGGGTCTTTGATATGCTTCATCGCTTCCACCACCGCCGGATTGAACCTTTCCACGTGGCCTACCTGTAAAATGACGTCGTGCTTTTCAGAGGCGGCCATCAGTTTCCTGGCGTCTTCCACGGAGTCGGTTATGGGTTTTTCCACCAGGCAGTGTATGCCGTGTTCCATGGCCTTTATCGCTATCTGGGCGTGAAACTGGGTGGGGACGGCCACCACCAAAGCGTCCACCTGGTGAAAGAGGTCCTCGAATTTGTTATAGGCGACCGCGTTATAATTCCAGGCCAGGGTCTGGGCCCTGAGCATATCCACGTCGGAAACTCCCACGAGCTCCACTTCCGGCATTTTAGCCAGGGTCCTGGTATGGAAATTTCCTATCTTGCCGGCGC
>PEXN01000022.1 GCA_002774685.1 Elusimicrobia bacterium CG08_land_8_20_14_0_20_51_18
AAGACAAAAATATGGGTTTTGAGCCGAAGTATCTGTTCGGGGCCGGGCGGCTTTCCGCTCTGCTTTCGCTGGGCAGGGATATCGAGGAAGAGACCGACGTGATAAAATTTACCGCCGAAAGCGCGGAACTTGCCGTTCGGAAGATAAGCCCGGCCTTCGCCAGGGAGCACGACGTTCCTTTTTTTATTCCCGTCCCCGGCGAAAAGGCCTCGAAGACCGAAATCCTGGAAGCCTGTTCCGGAATCTACTCCGGGAACGATAAACTGAAAAGGCTTAAAAATTTTATAGACAGGTTCTCGGCCGAAGGAAGCGGGGAAATTCCTTTCGTGTAAACAGTAAATGGTAAATAGTAAATGGTAAATAGTAAACAGCAAACAGCAAACAGCAAACAGCAAACAGCAAACAGCAAAGAGTAAAGAAAGAGAATAGAGGATAGGGGTTAGCGTAAAGCGTGAAGCGGAAAGCGTAAAGAGTTTTTTCAGGAAACTTCCATAGATACCCTTTACTCTTTGCGATTTACGGCAGTAACTCTTGCCTCTAATCTCTCATTTCCAGTCTCTGCTTTATTATGATCCTGAAACCTCTTAACGATCTATCCCTCATCGAGGAAGTAGCCTCTTCCGGAACTGCCCCCGTTTATCTGGTAGGCGGCTGCGTCAGAGACTGGTTTATAGGGGAAACCTGCCTGGACCTGGATTTTCTTTTTCCCTCTTATCCAGAAAAAGTAGCGGCTGAAATCTGCCGGAAACACGGCGGAGAATACAGGAAATTCGAAAAATTTCTGACCATAAGGGTTTTGATAAAGGGAAGAAGAATAGATCTCGCCTGTTTCAGGAAGGAAAAATACCCGTTTCCCGCGTCCTTGCCCGAGGTTAAAAAAGCAGGCGGCGTGGCGGAAGACCTCAAAAGAAGGGATTTCACGGCCAACGCCGTGGCTCTGGGGCTGAAGGGGCGGCGCCGCTTCGAGGTGCTGGATCCGTATAAAGGCCTTGAGGACGTAAAAAAAGGCGAATTAAGAATTCTGCATAAAAACAGTTTCAGGGACGATCCTACGAGGCTTTTCAGGGCCGCCAGGTTTTGCGGAAGATTCGCCTGGAAGCTTGAAAAAAGCACGGCGGCGAGCCTGAAAGAAGCGGTAAAAAAGAAATATCTTCAGCTGCTTTCAAGGGAAAGAATAAGAAACGAGATTCTTAAGATCCTGGCCGAGAAAGAGGCCTTCCCGGCCCTTAAGCTCCTTGAAAACTGGGGCGCGCTGAAAGACGTTCTGCCGGGGGCTAAAATAAGCCGGAAAATAGACGGGTTAAAAGATACGGAGATGAGACTCGCTTTTTTATGCGGTTCCGCCTCCGTACCCATGGAATCCCTCAGGTCCCTCAATCTCGAAAAAAAAACTTATAAGATGATAGCCGCGGCTTTGAAGCCTTATGTCGAAAAGAGAGCTCCGGCCGGCGAGGCCGGGTCCGGCCAGCGCGCCGTGCTTGAGCTTTTATGCCCCGGTAAAAAAAACGTAGTTTTTTCCGGCCTTCTTCTGGGCCCGGCGGAACTGAAAAAGCTGGGGGCGGAAAATATTTTTTGGAACGCCCTGCTGGAAAGAACGGCCGTTCTGCAGTGGCGCGGTTCGCTGAATTCCAGGGAGGAAGCCCTTAAACGCGCGCGTAAGGAACTTTCCGTCCTGAGAGCGGGGCGCAGAAGCTTCGGGGAGAAATCATGATAAAGACTCTTTTTTTATGCCTCGCGCTGGCCGCGCCGCCCGTTTTTTCCGGGGAAAAGAACGGGGAAACTGAGAATTATTCCATTTCAACCCATTCCGTCCTGGATTTCAAGGACGTCAAGGAGGGTTCCAGTCTGACCGGCAGCAGAACCTATAAACAGGTTTACTGGACCATTAACGACTCCGGCCACCCTCCCGCCATTTATCCTCTGGACGCCGGCGGGAAGATGATAAAACCGGAGTGGACGAAAACTTACAAGGGCGTAAAGATCCTGGACGCGCTTAATATAGACTGGGAATGGCTGACTTCCGACGGCGAAGGCAATCTTCTGATAGGCGACACTGGAAACAACAATAATTACAGGCGGGATCTGGCTTTCTACCTGATTTCCGAGCCTAACCCGTATATGGCGGTGGAGACCGGAATAACGGCGAAATATCCCCTGAGATATCCCGACCAGGACGCTTTTCCGCCGGACGAAGAAAATTTCAATTTTGACGCGGAAGCGGCCTATTATTACGAGGGAAGACTTTATCTCATCACCAAGAACAGGAGCGATACCCTGGCGAAAATTTACAAATTCGGGGAGTTGAAGCCCTGGCAGATGAACGTACCCGAAATATCCGGGACTTTCGATTTCGGAGGCATGGTGAGCGACGCGGAGGTTTCGCCGGACAAGAGTCATCTGGCAGTCTTGACTTACGATTACGTCTGGCTTTTTGAAAGACCGGAGAGCGGCGATTTCTTCAAGGGCCGCCGGGGGAAAAAAGAAATAAAGCTCGGGCAATGCGAAGGGATAGCTTTCGACGGGGACAAATTGCTCATAAGCAACGAACAAAGACATCTGTTTAAAATAAAGTTCAGAGAGATCCTTAAATAGGGCCTCGGGGATTCCGGCCGTTCTTATTTATGTCCGTCAAGAAAAAAAGAAACTCCTCCGAACCCGGTTTTTTTTCTAAAAGATACGGCTACGCCGGGCTTTTTGAAAAAATTCCCTACGTGATCTATTATCTTCAGCTCAGGCCCTCCAAAAAACTTCTCTACGTGAACCCGGCTCTTTTCGAAATGACCGGCTATACCAGGGAGGAGGCGTGTCTCGCGGGCGGGGAGTTCTTTGAAAAAATAAGGCATCCCGGGGACGCCGCGAAATATCCGGTTTTACCGGGACCAGCCGCCGGAAAGGAAAATCTTAAAATGAGGTGGTTCAGGAAAGACGGAACGGTTATCTGGGTCGAAACGATTGTGGTGCCGGTGAGCGACGGGACGGGGAAGCTTGTCGCCGTGCAGGGCGTGGTCAGGGATATCACGGCCGAGAACGCCTACAGGGAAGAGATAGACAGGTACACTAAAGAGCTAATAATTTTTTCCAACGTGGATTACGTTTTTTTGAAATTCAAGGACGAAAGCGTCTACCAGAAAATATTGGAGATACTTCTTGATATAACCCGCAGCCGAAGCGGATTTATGGGTTTTTTAGACGCCGGGGGGGATATTAAAATAAGAGCGGCGACCAACGATATGCGCCGCCTTCCGGGTTTTTCCGGCAGGATCCGGAGCGGGGAGTGCGGGAAATCCAAAGCCATCTGGGCGCGTTCTCTCGCCGCCGGCAAGCTCCTGTTTTCCAATAAAAAAACTTTTGTCGCTTTCGGAGGGCGCGGGCCGGCTAACGCGGTTTCCGTTCCCATAATGCACGAAGAAAAGGCGCTGGGGATCCTTCTGCTGGCCGACAAGAAAGACGGCTACAGTCCGCGGGATATGGGGATTATGGAAAAGATTTCCAGGCATATTTCCGACAGGATTTACGGAATTTTGGAGACGGAAAAACTTAAGGAAATAGAGAAAAAAATGGCCGAAAACGCCATGAACGCGCAGAAGATGGAATCTCTCGGCGCGCTGGCCGGCGGAATAGCCCACGATTTCAACAATCTCCTGCTGGGCATAATGGCCAATCTTTCTTTCGTCAAAGAAAAGGCGAGAGATAAGGAATTGCTGAAAAGCATAGATGACGCGGAAATTTATCTCGACGGCGCGGCGAGACTGGCAAGACAATTTATCGTTTTTTCCAAGGGGGGGGCGCCGGTGAAGGAAAGAGTGGAGTCTGCTCCTTTCCTTAATTCGGTCTTTTCCCTCGGCACCAGAGGCTTCAAATGCCGGGTCGACGTCCGCCTGGAGCCCGGACTCAGGGCTATGAAGATAGACAGAGGGCAGATGACCCAGATGTTCACCAATATCACCATCAACGCCATGCAGGCCCTTAAAAAATCCCGGTCTCCGCTTATCAAAATAAACGCCGGAAACATTTCCCTCGCGAAAGGCGAAATACCGGACCTGCCGCCAGGGCGATATCTTAAAATTTCCGTGGCCGACAACGGCGAAGGCATATCCGCCGGGAACATAAAGAAAATTTTCCAGCCCTTTTTCACGACCAGGGAAAAAGGGCACGGCCTGGGCCTTTATATGGCCTATTTCATAGCGAAAAAACACGGCGGGATAATAGAGGTGAAGTCGGAAAGGGGGGAGGGCTCGGTTTTTGAAGTCTATCTGCCTTCCTGCGAGGAGAAAGAGGATGCGCAGGAAAAGAAGGTTTTGGCGGGGGAAACGGCGGGGCTGAACGTCCTCATTTTGGACGACGAGGAAATAATACTCAATTCGATGAAAAGGATACTGGGCTCCATGAAATTCAGGGTTTTTACGGCCCTGACCAGCGCGGAGGCTTTTAAAATCGTCGGAAAAGAGAGGATAGACATAGCGCTTCTGGACCTTACTCTTAAAGGGGATATCACCGGCGGCGAAGTCAGCCGGAGAATAAAAAAAATGGACGCCAGGGTTTACACGGTGGCGTCCAGCGGTTACAGCGATGACGAAGTGCTCAGCGATTACAGGAGATACGGCTTTGACGACATCCTGCCCAAGCCCTACAAGATGGATTCGCTGAAAAAGATAGTGGCGGGATATCTGGCCAAAAAGCGCTGAACCCGCGGCGACTACTTGTCTGAAAGCAGAGCCTTGGCGGAGGCGAGCACTTTGTTTATATCGTAAGGCTTAATGGTAAAGACGGTATTTTCCGAAAGCCTGATCCTGTTTATAAATTCATAATAGCCCGAAGTCAGGATTATTTTCAACGTGGGGTTAAGTTCAAGGAATTCGTTTATATGGTCCAGAGTTTTTCCGTCCTGAACCACCACGTCGGCGAATAAGAGGTCCACTTTATTTTTGGAAAGGGATTCAAGGGCGTGTTTTATGTCTTTCGAAACGTAAACCTTGAAGCCTTCCAGCTCAAAAGACGTTTTGACCAGGTTTACGAGGTCTTCGTCGTCCTCTATTATAAGAACCGTTTTATTCATGCGTTCCCCCCAGCTGAGCCTTTTTCCCCAGCGTTATTCTGAACTCCGTTCCCCGGCCCTGTTCGCTTTCAACCCTTATCTCGGCGGAATGCCTCCTGCTTATGCCGTAGACCATGGCCAGCCCCAAACCTTCCTTTTTCGGCTTCGTGGTGAAAAACGGTTCAAAAAGTCTGGCCGCGTGTTCTTTCTCTATACCCGCGCCGTTGTCGGAAATTTTTATTTCGGTTCCGGCGGCGGTTTTTTTAACCGAAAGCCGGATAAGTCCGCCGGCGGGGTTTACCGCTTCGGCGGCGTTGCGCAGGAGCAGGACGACAAGCTCTTTCAGCTGTTCAGTATTCACCGGCTCTTTGCCGGTGTTCTCCGCAGAAAGTTTCAAAACGGCCGGCTTCGCGTTTTTTATCAGCTCAGGGAAAATTTTTTTCAGAAAAAGGCCCATATCGGTTCTTTCCCTGCCCGGAATTTTCCTCCGGGAAAAAACCAGCAGTTTCCGGTTGAGTTCCGCCGCTTTCCCGGCGGCCCTGTTTATTTCTCCGAGGTCGGCGGCTGCCTGGGAAGAAACGTCGGGAGCGGCCAGGAGGAGCGCGGTATAGGCTCCTATGGCGGCGAGCGTGTTATTGTAGTCGTGGGCTATGACCGAAACCGTTCTGGCGGCGGTCTCGAGCCTTTCGTCTGAAAACAGCTTGAGTTTTAACTTTGAAGGCATAGGGTAAGTATACAAAATTATAAAAAGTCGATGAGAAGCAAAGCGGCAAAGGGACAAAGGGGTGACGAAGTAATTAAGAGATTGAGAGATTAAGAAATTAAGGAACTAAAAAAATAAGAAAAAATAGAAAAGAGTTGAAAAGTTAGAACGTTGGAAAGTTTAAAAGTTGACAGGTTGAAAGTTTGAAGCTTGAGACTTGTAACTTGAAAGAGGGGCAAAGGCGATGAGGGCGTTTTTTCTGGCAAAAAAAATCCAGCGCTACAAGGCTTAGCATTATGTCTTGGGGACTATGCTTTGGGTTTGGGGGTTAGGGGGGCGCACATGTAACGCTGGATAAATTTACGCCCCGCGGAAAAATCAGGTTGTCTTACTTGAAGTCTTACCGCGGTTCATTTCATGTTGTGTTTCCGGCGGGGCTGTTAAATTCGTTTTCAAAGAACTCTATAAGATTATTGTAGCTTAAACGGTTCAAATAAACCTCAAATCCTTCTCAAAAAAATTCTTGTTTACCCCGTCAGGAGCCGGGGACAAAGCCCGGAGTTTCAGCCGGTAATTTAAAACCGCCGGCTGTTACCGCGAAGGGCGTGTTTTCTCTAACGGGGTTTATTTTTTGCGCCGAGCTGGGATTTTTTTCTGAAGCTGTTTATTATGCGGGCGGCTTTTTTCGTGGCTTTTTGTATGATTTTGAATTCTTTTTCCAGCTCCAGGTTCCCGGGAAGAGCCTCGGAGATGAGGTCGGCGTAGCCGGAGATGGTTGCGAGTGTGTTGTTAATGTCGTGGGAAAGATCGCTGGTCATCAATTTTATTTTTTCCCTGGCTTTCATAAGGGCCAGTTCGCTTTCCAGCTTTCTGAGCTTGCTTATATCCCTGGTTATGCCGAGGATGAACTTTATTTCACCGTTCTCGGCTTTAAGGGGGCTTCTTATCACGTTGTAAACGCGTTTTTTCCCGCGTATGACGGATTCTCTCGTAGTGACCGTCGTTTTTCCGGCCAGCACCTCTTTTTCGTTTTCGCTTATCTGCGCGGCCAGCTCAGGGGGGCAGAAATCTTCGTCCCTTACGCCTGGGATGTTTTCCGGTTTGAGCCCGAAGATGTCCCCGCAGGCCTTGTTGCCTTTTACATAGAAGCCTTTGAAATCCTTCACGAAAATGGCGTCTTTGGCCGAGTTGAAAATTTTATCCAGAAGCTCCCGGTTTTCCATGAGCTCCCTTTGAGTTCTGCTTTGCTCGGTGACGTCCCTTATGGCCCCGATTATTTTAATTGCTTTGCCTTTTTCGAGGATCAGAGAGGATTTCTGGTCGCCCTGAAAAAAAGTTCCGTCTTTTTTCAATATCCTGTACCGGAGCGAGTTGGCCGTCTTTCCTGTCCTCATCGCCTTTTTAAACGCTTTCATTACGAAGATTTTGTCTTCCGGATGGGCGAATTCGGCGACGGAATGTCCGACTACTTCTTCCTTTTTGTAGCCGTAGTCCTGAACCCTTTTGTTCATGTATTCTATTATCCCGTTTTTGTTCACCACATAGATTATATTCCTGGTGTTTTCTATCAATTCCCTGAAGCTTTTTTCGGATTTTTCCAGTTTGGTCATTTTTATGAGATGGTAAACGAGCATGGCGTAAAAATTAGCCATACGCGAGAGATATCCCAGGTCGTCGGGGGTGTAGGGGTCTTTTTTATTCGCCAGAGCCAGTATCCCGACAGTTTTTCCCCTTATTATGGCCGGCGCGGCCAGAAATTTATTTATCCTTATATGGCCCTTCGGAACGCCGGCGCTTCTGCAATCCTTCCCGGGACGGTTGGTCAGCAGCGGTTTCCCGTTCTTTACGACCCAGCCGAAAAGATTGTCGAATTTGTCAAAAACGGCGGTTTTGTTCTTCATCCTGCAGGCCGGGCACATCTCGCCGGTCAGGGTGGGGATTATGAGCTTTCCCGTCCCTTCTTCGAGGTGCCCCGCGAAGCCGAAAGGGCTGCCGGTGTCTTTTTTTATTATTTTCAGGATATTTTTGGAGGTTTTTTTGAAATTCGGATTTTTTTCCAGCAGGTAGTTTTTTATCAGTTTGCAGGTGGAATTGCCGTTTTTCAGCGGGGTCATAAGTCGAACTTATAGCCGTGGCCGGTGACGCTTTTTATTTTCCCGCTCAGTTTTTCGCCCAGTTTTTTTCTGAGACTGGAAATATGGCTTTCTACGGTGTGAGGGTTGTTGTATCTGGCCGGGTCGTAGCCCCAGACCAGGTCCAGCAGGTCATTATGCGAAAAAATCCTCCCCTTGCCTTTTACGAGCGTCAGCAGGAGATCGAACTCCTTGCGCGTAAGCGGGATTTCGTTATCGCCCCTGACGACTTGTCTTTTACTGGGCGATATCAAGACGTTTTCAATTTTTATAGCGTCGTTTTTTCTGCTTGGTTTGGACCTTTGTATTATGTTTTTCATCTTGGCGAAAAGGACCGGCATGGAAAAGGGCTTTACTATGTAGTCGTCGCTGCCGCGGGTATAACCCTCTATCATGTCTATTTCGGAAATTTTCTTTCCCGACATCAATATTATAGGCAGGTCAGCGGTTTTTTGTGAGTCTCTTATGGATTTTACGAGTTCGACCCCGCTCATTCCCGGCATTTCCACGTCGCTTATGACGAGGTCCACCTTGTTTTTGCTTAAAACGGAAAGCGCGTCTTTGGCTTTAAAAGCCTTTAAAACCCTGAAAGAATTGCTTTCCAGATACCTGGCCAGAAGAACGGCAAAATCTTTGTCGTCGTCCACGACTAGAACAACACCGGACATAGGGCCCCCTTAGTCCTTGAGTATCTTTTCATTCTACTAAATTTTCCCGCTTTTTGAGTTTTTTTTCTTTGATATAATTATAGTGTATGATCCAGCCACCCGCTTATTCAGGCGCCCGATTAACCGCTGAAAGCGGGCATTTCTACCGGAACGGGGGCCTGAATTATCAGGATAAAAACACCCTTTTTCCACCGACGCCTACTAACAGTCTGCTGAAAAACCCCCATATGGCGTCTTTTTGCCGCTTTTGGGCTACGCTCTCGCGTCCCATTCCTCTTAACCCTTTTGGAAGGGACTGTCCCGCGGGACGACACATCGGCTTACAGTCCTGTCCCATACGGTTGAATCGTGTCCGCAGCGCGCGCATAACCGCGGCAAAGTCCACCCATTGGAGAATGCGGAACAGCCCCTCCGGGGCCACAGGTGCCGCAAGTTATACGAGCGGCCTCGCCTCGTGTCGCTTCGGCTCGCCTCAAAATCAGCTGAAAATACATCTAAGAAGACTTTTTCAGCAGACTGCTAAGAGAAAGTTTTTTCTTGTTTTATACGGCGAAGTTTCGATTCGCAGGCGGGCGGCCGGATGAAGACCCGACCGGGGGAAGGAGATATCCAGTACCTCAAAGGCGTGGGGCCTGTCAGGGCCGCCCTTCTGGCCAAACTGGACCTGTTCAGGATAGAAGACCTGCTTTTTTATTTTCCGCGCGCCTGGCAGGATCGGCGTCTCAAAAAGGAAAAGAGCTCTTCCCTTCTGCAGAGCGCGGACGTTTTCCTCGGTACGGTGCTGGAAAGTTCCGAGCTTTACACCTCCACTTCGCTGAGAATTTTTAAAGCGGTTCTGGCCGAGGGCCAGCTCAGGCTCGAGGGGGCCTTTTTTAAAAGGCATAACAGGCGTTTCGACGTTTTCTCGGGCTTGAAAAAAGATTTTAAAAAAGGGGAGCGGATCTGGCTGGTCGGGAAGCTGGAAGACGACTTTTTTTCTCCCAAAATGAGGGTGGAGGAATATTACCTCTCCCGGGACCTTTCCGCCGAGCTCAAACATATCAACAGGATAGTTCCGGTCTATCCGGTCACCGAAGGTTTAACCCAGAAATTCATGCGGGAAACGGTTTTCAGGGCTTTGAGCGGAAGGCCGGCCTCGGCGCGCGGTTTCCTCCCGGGAAACCTGGAGAAAAAAAGATCTTTGCCGGGGCGCGAGGAATCCCTTAAAAGAATACATTTTCCGGGGAACGTTTCCGAGCTCGAGGGCGCCAGGAAAAGATTTGTCTACGAGGAGCTTTTTCTGCTGGCCCTGGCCTGGGCGGTGAAAAAAAGACAGTCGAGGGAAATCAGCAAGGATTTCGGCTACCGCGTGAAAAAAACGCTCCTTACGCCCTTCAGGGAGAATCTGGGTTTTGAATTCACGGGCGCGCAGAAAAAAGCCATAAACGAGATTTTTTCGGATATGCTGGCCGCAAAGCCCATGGCGCGGCTTTTACAGGGCGACGTGGGGTCCGGTAAAACCGTGGCCGCGCTCAGCGCCTGCCTGCTCGCGGCGGAAAACGGCCGGCAGTGCGCTTTTATGGCTCCGACGGAGATCCTGGCCGGGCAGCATTTTTTCACCTTTAAGAAATTTCTCAAAGGCCTGCCGGTGAGGTTCGAGCTCCTGACCTCCGGAACGCCGGCCAAGAAAAAAAAGGAAATTCTGGGGAAGGCGGCCAAAGGAGAAATAGACATATTGATAGGCACGCATTCGCTCATAGAGGGAGCGGTCTCTTTCAAAAACCTCTCTTTAATAGTAATAGACGAACAGCATCGTTTCGGGGTGAGGCAAAGGGCGGCTCTCAGAAGGAAGGGAGAGAAGGCGGATATGCTTATCATGACCGCCACCCCCATCCCCCGCACGCTTTTTCTTTCTCTTTACGGCGATCTGGACCTTTCCACCCTGGACGAGATGCCTCCGGGCAGAAAGCCCGTAGAGACGGCCAGAGTGCCGGAAAAAGAAGCTTTTGAAAAAACCGCCGGATATCTCTCCCGTGGCCTCAAGGCTTATATGGTTTATCCGGTCATAGAGGAATCTTCGGCCGAGCTTAAGTCGGTAAAGGAAGAATATGAGAAAATCAGGGACAGGTTCGGGGGAATTCCGGTTTACATGATGCACGGAAAAATGAAAGCGGCGGAAAAACAGAGGACCATGGAAGCTTTTTCGTCTCCAGGCCCCGGGGCGCTGGTGGCGACCCAGGTGATAGAGGTAGGCATAGACGTCCCGGAAGCCTGCGTCATGGTGATACAGAACGCGGAGAGGTTCGGCCTGGCCAGCCTCCACCAGCTCAGGGGCAGGGTGGGAAGGGGAGAGCACGAATCGGCCTGCTTTTTGGTCAGCGAAAACCCCGGAGAAGAGGCCCTTGAAAGGATAAAAGCCATGTGTTCCACGAACAGCGGTTTTGAATTAAGCGAAAAAGACGCCTACCTCAGGGGAATAGGGGAAATACTCGGCGTCAGACAGCACGGCGATATGGAGTTCAGGATAGCCTCGCTTTATGAAGACCGGGAGATATTCGCCCAGGCTTTGGCCGACAGGGATGAGCTCCTTAAGCGGGACCCTTTTCTTTCGCTGCCGGAAAACGGGGAACTTAAAAAGGAGCTTTTTGAAATTTACGGGACCAGGTGGAATATAATAGATTTGAACTAAAAGAGAAAATAGAAATTGAGAGATTAAGAGATTGAGTCCGGGAAAAGAGGAAAACGCGTAAGCGCTTAATTTCTATTGTCTTAATTACTGAATCTCTATCCCTTATTTTTCGGTCATGAAAGGATACTTGTAGTCGTAAGGCGGCACGAAGTTTTCCTTGACGGCTCTCGGCGAGGTCCAGCGCACGAGGTTGAGGAAGCTGCCCGCCTTGTCGTTCGTCCCGGAGGATCTGGCTCCGCCGAAAGGCTGCTGGGAAACCACGGCCCCCGTGGGTTTGTCGTTTATATAGAAATTTCCCGCGGCCTGCTCGAGGGCCTCCTCCGCCTGCATTATCGCCAGCCTGTCCTGCGCGAAGATGGCCCCGGTAAGCGCGTAAGGCGAGGTTTTGTCGCAGAGTTCCAGGGTCTCGGCGTATTTGCCGTCCTCGTAAACGTAGACCGTCATCACGGGCCCGAATATCTCCTCGCGCATGGTTTTGAAATCCGGCTGCAGGGCCTGGATAAGAGTAGGCTCTATAAAATACCCTTCGCCGTCTTCGCATTCGCCCCCGGCCAGTATTCTGGCGTCCTTGGATTTCCCGGCGAATTCCAGATAAGTTCTTATATTTTCAAAGGCCGATTTATCTATGACGGCGTTCATAAAGTTGGTGAAGTCTTCGGCCGGTCCCATCTTTATCGATTTTATCTGGTCCACAAGCTCGTCCTTTATCGCGTTCCAGACGCTTTGGGGGATATAGGCCCTGGAAGCCGCGGAGCACTTCTGCCCCTGATATTCGAAAGAACCCCTGACTATCGCCGTAATGAGGGCTTTGCGGTCGCAGGATTCGTGGGCAAAAATGAAATCCTTGCCCCCGGTTTCCCCGACTATTCTCGGATAGCCCCTGTAGTTGTCCAGGTTTTTCACTATGGCGGACCACATCCCTTTGAAAACGGCGGTCGAGCCGGTAAAGTGGAGGCCCATGAAATCAGGATTGTTCAGGACGGGATTCCCTACCTCTCCGCCGGAGCCCGGCACCATGTTTATCACTCCGTCCGGAAGGCCGGCGGCCTGCCAGAGTTTCATCAGTTGGTAACCGGAATAGACGGCGGTGGAGGCGGGTTTCCAGATCACCGTGTTTCCCATCACGGCGGGCGCCGTGGGGAGATTGCCCGCTATGGAGGTAAAGTTAAAAGGGGTTACGGCGAAAATGAAACCTTCGAGAGGCCTGTAATTCACGTAGTTCCAGGTGGGCCTGGGGGAATAAGGCTGCTGGTTATAGATCTGTTCGGCGTAGAAGGTGTTGAATCTGTAAAAATCCACCAGTTCGCAAGCCGAGTCTATTTCGGCCTGAAAAGGGTTTTTGGACTGACCGAGCATGGTCGCCGCGTTGAGGGTTTGTCTCCAGGGTCCGGCCAGCAGTTCGGCAGCCTTCAAAAAAACGCTGGCCCTCTGATGCCAGGGCATCCGAGCCCAGATTTTTTTGGCTTTCCGGCTTTCGTCCGCCGCCAACTGCACTTCTTTCGCCGTGGCTTTGTGATATCTGGCTATTATTTTTTTGTTTTCGTGGGGTATGACCACATCGGCGGTTTTTCCGGTGCGTATCTCTTTTCCGCCTATTATGAGCGGGATGTCCAGGACCTGGCCTTTCAGTTCCGCCAGTTTGGCTTTTAATTCTTTCTTTTCCGGCGTTCCCGGGGCATAGCCCAGTATGGGTTCGTTCTGCGGTTTCGGCACCTGAAATATGGTATTCATTTTTTCCTCCGTAATGACGGCAGATTAAGATCAAGGCTGAGAAAGTTTAGGGTTCGGAGTTTAGAGTCGGTTTATCAAGCTCTCTGAACTTGATTACTGTTTTCTTATCAACCGCTTTTCGGGTTTATTTTCCTTGTCTTTCTCCCTGTTTATATTATAACAATTCCTTAAAATCCGTAGATGGCCGAATATTTTTTTTCCACGTAATCCAGGAAAATTTCCGGGTTTATTTTTTCGCCTATGGCCCTGAGCAGCAGCTCTTCGGGGAGGTATTTCCTCCCCTGGGAATGTATTTTCTCTTTCATCCAGCCCAGCAGAGGGGCGAACTCTCCCCGTTCTATCAGCTTTTCGGCGTCGAGTTCCCGGTTCATTTTATAAAAGAGCTGTGCGGAAACCAGATTCCCGAGGGTGTAGGTCGGGAAATAGCCTATCGTTCCCTGGGACCAATGCACGTCCTGCAGTATCCCTTCCGAGAAATCGGCGGGTTTTATTCCGAGATACTTTTCCATCTTTTCGTTCCAGAAAGCCGGCGCGTCTTTCGCCGTAAGCTCTTTTTTTACAAGGGCCTTTTCTATTTCGAATCTTACCGCTATGTGGAGATTGTAAGTCACCTCGTCAGCCTCCACCCTGATAAAGGTGGCTTCCACTTTGTTCGAAGCCTTGTAAAGTTCGAAGGGATCCGCGCCGGCGAATTTTTCCGGGAAGTGTTTTTTGTAAAGCGGCAATACCCATTTGGAAAAAGGGAGGCTCCTTCCGACCACGTTTTCCCAGAATCGGGACTGGGATTCGTGTATGCCGAGCGAAGCTCCGCCGGAAAGAGGGGTAAAGTCGAATTCCGCGGGAGAATTCTGGGCATAAAGAGCGTGCCCGCCCTCGTGGATGGAGGCGTAGACGGAGGCCGGCAGGTAATCCCTGAAAGCCCTGGTGGTGATCCTGACGTCGTCGCTGGAAAAGTCTATGGTGAAAGGGTGCGCGGATCTGTCCTGCCTGCCCTTGTCGAAATCGTAGCCCAGGGATTTCAGTATTTCTTCGGTAAGTTTCAGCTGTTTTTCTTCCGGGAAGTCCCCTTTAAGGAGTTCGTTTGACACTTTCGGGGAATTCGCGGCTATTTTTTTGATTATTCCGGAAAGACCGGGAGTCAGCTCCGAGAAGATTTTTTCCAGGTCGGAGGTTTTGGCCCCGGGTTCGTAGAGGTCCAGCAGGGCGTCGTAAGGGGCGGCTTCATAGCCCAATATTTCCGCTTTTTTCACGTTCAGCGCGGTTATTTTTTCCAGATGGGGCGAGAATAATTCATAATCATTGCGCTCTTTCGCCTGCACCCAGGCTTCGAAGGCCAGCGCCACGGCTCCGGCGAATTCTCCCACGAATTCAGGCGGCAATTTTACCGCTTTTTCATAGTCCCTTCTGAGGGTTTTAAGATAAAAATATTCGAAGGAATCTTCCGGCGCCGAAGACAGCAGCTCCCCGGCGAGTTCCCCTATCCGGCGGTCCGTGAATTTTTTGTGAGTCAGCTCCTCCAGGGCCGCCAGAGAAACCGCTCTTTTCGCGGCGCCTTTTTTCGGCATCATCACGCGCTGGTCCCAGTACATCAGGCCCAGGGCGTGGTTCAGGGCGCAAATTTCTTCGTAAAGTTTTTTGAGTTCTTCGAATTTTTTGTTCATGAGACCTCCGGGGGAATGGATGTATGACGAGCTGGTCAGGGATAAAGGACAAGGGATAAATGATAAAAAAGGAGCCTCCTGTTTTATCCCTTAGCCCTATTACGTTTTATCCCTAAAATTATTGCGCCCATCAGGAATCGAACCTGAATCCTCAGCTTCGCAGGCTGATGCTCTATCCGTTGAACTATGGGCGCATATAAAACAAAGCAATGAAAAAGCAAGGCAAGTTAATAAGCCAGAAAGTCCTGCATCATGAAAACCAAGTTAAAGTTTGCTTTCTTTAACAGTCCCATTCTATTGCTAGTCCGGCTTTCTTGCTGGTTTTGCTGACATGCTTCACGACAAGCGCCGAGGCGCTTGTCAGATTCCAAAGAGCTTTTTCCACCAGGCTTTTTTCTCCAAAGGCCCGATCCCTTCCGCGGAGTCCGCCTGTTGTCTGAAAACCGGCAGGGAAATCCTGAAAGTGGAACCTTTCCCTTCCTCGCTTTCCAGCGTTATCGTGCCGCCCTGCATGACCGTCATCGCTTTTGTTATGGCAAGGCCCAGTCCCGTCCCTCCGGTTTTTTCTCCGGAAGCGGCCTGCACGAATTTTTCGAAAATCCTGGATTGGTCTTCTTTTTTTATGCCGCAGCCGGTATCCCGGACCGAAAAGAAAACGAAATTCGACAGGGAATTCTTGCCCCTGTCCACGCTTATCTGTATCCTGCCGCCCGCCGGCGTGAACTTGAGGGCGTTGGAAAGGAGATTTATGAGCACCTGCTCGGACCTTCTCGAATCGGCGTGGACGGGGGGAAGGTTCCCCTCGTTAATCAAGGAAAGGGTTATGTTTTTTGAAGCGCCCCAGGCCTTCATCGAGTCCAGCGCGTTTTTCGCTATTTCGCGGGGGTCGTTCTCGGTAAGTTTAAATATCATTTTGCCGGACTGCAATTTTGAAAAATCCAGAATATCGCTTATTATGGAATTCAGCCTTTCCGAGTTCCTTATTGCGGTATTCAGCATCGCGGAGACGCCGGGGGCCAGCTTTTCCCTCGAAAGCAGGTCCAGGGCCATTTTTATGGAAGTCAGGGGGGACCTGAGCTCGTGCGTCATGCTGGAAATGAAGTCTTCCTTGAGTTTTTCCAGTTCCTTGATCTTCGCCATGTCGGTGGGCATGGAAATGGCGCCTACGATCTTTCCTTCCTCGTTTTTGACCAGAGCGGTGGAGTTTTTTATGGTTTTAGCCAGGTCCTCCTTGGCTTTGGTTTTTATTTCCTTGTCTATGGCTTTGGCGTTCTCCGATCTTATCTCGGAGGCGAGGTTCAAAACCTGGTTCTCTATGTTCGTTATGTCGAAGATCTTTTTGCCGGAAACCTCTTTCAGGGGCTTGCCCGTAATGGCCTGCGCTTCCCCGTCCATCATTATTATGTTGCCGTCTTTGTCTATGGTAAGTATGCCGTTGGCTATGTTCGAAACCACGGCCTCGGTCCTTACGTAATCGTTCTCTATTTTCGTTTTTTCCCTTTTTATCCCTTCGACGGCTTTGTTTATTTTTTCTTCCACTTCCGTTTTAAATTTGTCGAAAAGAGTGTTTATCAGTTCCTTCTGCTCCCGTTCGTCGGGGGTAAGCCTGGAAACTATGATCTGAAGCCCTTGTTCGAAATTTTTAGAAGCGATTTCTCCGTGAACGTCCGTTTTTTTCTCTTTTTGGGGTTCGGGGGTTTCCTGAGCCGACGGCGAGGATTTCGTATAAACCGACTTTTGCAGACGCGCGTTGGTTATCCCGTTGTTTTTGAGATATTCCTCGGGTCTTTCTTTCGCGTTATGTATCTGAGCGAAAAGCACCAGTTCCCTTTCGGTTATTTCTCTGGAGAAAGTCATGGTGTCCATGTTCAGTTTTTTGAAAACGTTAAGAAGCGAGTTGGGCAGCTTGTCTGATTGGAGAAAAGGAGCGCCGTTGACCAGAAGCCGCCCCTGTTCCAGCGTAAGAGAGAGCTCCGCGGCCGCCTCCGAAGAGAAGAAAAGGTTCGCGTTCTTTACGGATTCCTCCGCGGCCTCCTTTACCTGCGGGTGGTCCGATTTGTAGAGATTAGACTGTACCAGCAGTCTGGTAAAGGCTTTGAGGAAATTTATGACCGTGAGTTTAGTGGCGTCGTTCATTCCTATAACCTGTATATTTTGGGGGAAACCAGTCCCTTTAAGGCGTTCCTCGCATCGAACACCAGCTTCGAGCGTTTAAGGAGAAGCCGGTAATCCAGCGAGGAGTGGTTCGTTATTATGAGAACGCAGTCGTAGGCCGAGACGTTCCCGCCCAGGGGCGCGGACCTGTGCTTCTTCCCGCCGACCGTTATGAAAGGGATATAGGGGTCGTGGTATTCCACTTTCGCCCCGGTTTTTTCGAGCAACGAAAAAATGTCTATGGCGGGAGATTCCCTGTAATCGGCGATGTCGGGCTTGTAGGCCAGGCCTACTATCAGGACCCTGCTCCTGCTCAGGGCTTTCCCGTTCCTGCTCATTATTTCGTAAAGCATCGAGATGACGTGTTCGGGCATGGAGGAGTTTATGGCGCCGGCCAGCTCTATGAAACGCGGTTCGAAATTAAGGGTTTTCATCTTCCAGCCCAGATAATGCGGGTCCAGCGGGATACAGTGTCCTCCTATCCCCGGGCCCGGGTAAAAGGGCATGAAACCGAAGGGTTTGGTCTTAGCCGCTTCTATCACTTCCCAGACGTTCAGGCCCAGCTTTTTGCACATCAAAGCCAGCTCGTTTATCATCGCTATATTCACGGCCCTGAAAGTGTTTTCCAGCAGTTTGACTATTTCCGCGGTTTCGCAATTGGAAACCGGGAACACTTTTTCCACGGCGAAAGAGTATAAAAGGGCGGAAAGTTCGGTGGATTTTCGGTCTATCCCGCCTACCACCTTGGGGGTGTTCTTTATGCCGTATTTCTTATTGCCGGGATCCACTCTTTCCGGGGAAAAAGCCAGATAAAAATCCCGTCCGGCCTTGAGCCCCGACTCCTCCAGGACGGGAAGAACCAGTTCCCTGGTGGTGCCGGGGTAAGTGGTGCTTTCCAGAATTATAAGCTGGCCTTTCCGCAGGTTTTTACGTATCGCCATCGCCGCGCTTACGATATAGGAGACGTCGGGGTCCTTGCTTTTCCTTAAAGGGGTCGGCACGCAGACTATTATCGCGTCCTGTTTTTTCAGTTCGGAAAAATCTCCGGTGATCCGGAGCGCTTTGCGCGCGAGGAGTTTTTTTATTTCGGAATCCGGAACGTCCTGGACATGGGATTTCCCTTTTTTTACGCTGGCGATCTTTTTATGGTCCACTTCGAAAGCGGTAACCTTGAAGCCGCTCCCGGCGAATTCCAGGCCGAGGGGCATGCCGACATAGCCGAAGCCTATAATGGCTATCCTGCATTTTTTTTCGCGTATATTCTTTTCCATATCGATCATAAAAACTCCCGTAACTGCGGAGACTGGAGATTGAGGATGGAGACTGGAGTCGAGCCGTTCACCCTTAATCCCGCGTCTTATCTTCACCGGAGGCCAAATAAATTATATATTTATAGTGAGGAAAATTTCAAATTTTCTTTAATAAATACTATAATCTAAAAATATGCAGTGGATTTTACAGATACCGGTATTATTTTTCTCCGTAATAGTGCATGAGTTCATGCACGGCTACATCGCCTACAGAAAAGGCGACGATACGGCGTATCTTTCCGGGCGCCTGACTCTCAATCCGGTCCCGCACGTGGATCCTGTCGGTACGATTCTGCTCCCTCTCATGTCCGCTCTCGCGCATATGCCTATGATAGGCTGGGCGAAACCCGTGCCGGTCAACCCGTACAGGATGAACGACCCTCGCGCCGACATGGCCCTGGTGGCCGCCAGCGGACCGTTATCCAATTTTTCTCTGGCTTTTATCGGCCTGGTCCTTCTTAAGGTTTTTCTGGTTTCCGGTCTGGGCGGGTTCGGGGCGCTGGCCCCGGTTTTTTATATGCTGAAGTTCCTGGTTTACATAAACCTGGCTCTGGCTCTTTTCAACCTGATACCCGTGTATCCTCTTGACGGCAGCCAGATACTGCTGAACACCATGCCTTACGAGTGGGTGGCCGTGTACGAACGGCATATTCCCTACGGGTTCTATATAATCCTGATACTTATGGTCACCGGGATGCTCAAGTATATTATAATCTACCCTATGGGCTGGATACTTTATCTCTTCGCCCGCGTGGGATTAGCGGTATAAAAATATGGAAAATAAAAAACAAACCGTGGTTTCCGGCATAAGAGCTACCGGGAAACTTCATATAGGGAATTACTGGGGGGCGATGAAGAATTTCATCGAATTCCAGGATAAATACGACTGTTTCTATTTTATAGCCGACTGGCACGCTCTTACCACGGCCAGCGAAAGAACCGAGGAGCTCAACGAGAACACCAGGGCCATAGTGACCTCCTGGCTCGCGGCGGGCCTGGACCCGGAAAAATGCGTCATTTTCAGGCAGTCCGACGTCAAGGAGCACGCGGAGCTGGCTTTGCTTCTGGGCATGGTGACGCCGATAAGCTGGTTGCTGCGCAACCCCACTTTTAAGGACCAGTTGCAGGAACTCTACAGGGCCAGGTATAAGGGCCAGGAAGACAAGATTAAGAAGGTCGAGGGCGTGGCCAGACAGCTGGCAGAGGCCCATGGCCACTCCGCCGACGAGTTGGCCATCCACAGCGACATGGCCGTGTTCGGCTTCCTGGGCTATCCGGTGCTGATGGCCGCCGACATACTTCTTTACGACGCTTCCTACGTGCCTATAGGCAGGGACCAGCTGCCGCATTTGGAACTGACCCGCGATATAGCCCGCCGGTTCAACCACGTTTTCAAGACCGACGTTTTTAGGGAACCGGAGCCCATTTTCACCAAAATGCCGGTGGTGCCGGGCCTGGACGGCCGGAAAATGTCGAAATCCTACGGGAACTGCGTGGAACTGGACGATTGCGGCGCGGAGCTCGAGGGGAAAATAAAAAAAATGTTCACGGACCCCGGTAAGATAAAGATAGACGACAAGGGCAATCCCGATGGCTGCGTGGTTTTCGCCCTGCACAGGCTTTACAACCCGGACTGCGCCTCCAGAGAAACGGAATGCCGCGAGGGGAAAATAGGCTGCGGGCAGTGCAAGAAGCATCTTTTTTCCCTGATGAACCCCGTGATGACGGAGTTCAAGGCCAGAAAAGAAAGCTATGCGAAGGACGGAACTCTCGTGGGAAAAGTCCTGAGGGAAGGCGCCGAGAGGGCCGGGGCCGCCGCTTCCGCGAAAATGGCGCGGGTGAACAAAGAGGTTAAAATAGCATGAATTCCATAGACATACATCTCGAGATCTTCGAAGGCCCGCTCGACCTGCTGATGTACCTCATAAAGAAGAACAATCTGGATATCTACGATATCCCGATCTCACAGATCACCCGGGAATACCTGTCCTACCTGGACGTCATGAAGGAGCTCAACCTTGAGATAGCGGGAGAATTCCTGGTGATGGCTTCCACCCTTATGCAGATAAAGGCGAGGATGCTGCTTCCCAAGCAGCCTGACGAGAACGAAGAGGAGGGGAAAGACCCCAGGGAAAAGCTGGTCTCCATGCTGGAAGACTATCAGAAGTATAAAACCGCCTCCAAAATCCTCGAAGAGCGTTTTAACAAGTTTAAGGACGTGTTTTACAGGGGATCCCCGGTTTTCAGCAACGAAGATAAGTTCCTCGACGTGGAGTTTATGGCCCTTATAGACGCCGTAAAGCGGGCTTTTGAAAAGCTCCCGGACAAAAAGGAAATACAGGGAGAGGATTTTCCCATAGAGACCAGGATAGAAAAGGTGCTGAATTTTTTCAAGGAAAGGGAATGGATACTGCTGGACGAAGTTTTTAAGGACGAGACGCGGAAGCTCGGCGTGATAACCTGTTTTCTCGCCATGCTGGAGCTGATAAAGCAGGGCAAGATCATAGTGGCCCAGGACGAGCCTCTTTCCGAGGTAAGGGTTTACCTGAGAAAGGAACCCGGCGAATCGACGACGGATCAGGGGTAAGACCGGGAGAAGCAGAGACTCGGGACTCGAAATTCGAAACTCGGAACGACAAAAACAGCTAAGAAGTCGGGACTCGAAATTCGCAACTCTTAAGCTTAACCTGCCGCAAACGGAGATTTTATGGAAGACATGGAATTGAAAAAAATAATAGAGACTCTGCTGTTCATCACCGACGAGCCTTTGAGAACCGAAAAAATAGCGAGGATATGCGAGATCAAGGATTCGAAAAGGGTGGAAGAGAAGCTCGAAGAACTCAAGTATCAGTACGATATGGAAAACAGGGCTCTTTCGGTTATGAAGATAGCGGGCGGCTGGCAGATGTCCACGAGGAACGAATATAGTCTCTGGATAAGGAAGCTTTACCAGACGAGGCTCACTCTCAGGCTTTCCAACGCCGGCCTCGAAACGCTTTCCATAATAGCCTACCGCCAGCCTATCACCAGGGCCGAGATAGAGGCCATAAGGGGAGTTGACGTGATAGGTCCGCTCGAGACCCTTATAGAAAGAAAGCTCATAACCGTAGTCGGCAGGAAGGAGACGGTCGGCCGGCCCATACTCTACGGAACGACCGAGGAGTTTTTGAGACAGTTCGGGCTGAATTCTCTGGAGGATCTGCCCAAACTGGACACGGTGGTTTCCAGGGAAAGCATCGACGTTATCGACGGCAAGATAAAAGCCCAGAACGCGGAAGACCCGGCCTCCGCCCCGCAGCTTTTCGAACAGTCCGTTCCCCGGCCGGAGAAAGCGGAAGAAAAAGCCGGCCGGAACAGCGCCTCCGGCGCCCCGGACGCCGTCCCGCTCCCCATCGCCCGAGAGGACGGGAGCCATGCCGACGGCCAGGCCGAAAACGGGGAGAAGAATTAATGCCCCAGCTCAGAAAAGACGTCATAAGCGACAATTGGGTTATCGTTTCCTCCGAAAGAGGGCTCAGGCCCAACGATTACAGGAATAAAAAACAGGTTTGCCCCTTTTGTCCGGGCAACGAAAACCAGACCCCTCCCGAGAAATTTTCCGTAAAAAGCGGCGGCAAATGGAAAATAAGGGTGGTTTCCAATAAATATCCGGCGCTGGTCAGCCTGGCAAAAAATCCTTTTTCAGGGGAAATGCTCGCGGAAGAGGACGCCGTGGGAAGACTGGTTTTTAACGGGACCGGGGAAGGGAAAGGCCCGAAAAAAGCCGGGTCGATATACAAGAACGTTTTCGGTTTCGGTCTGCACGAGGTGGTCATCGAAAGTCCGGATCACGACGCCGGAATGGAGAGGATGGGGAAGAAGGAAATAGCGGAAATACTGTCCGTTTACGCGCGAAGGTATTCGGAGCTGAAGAAAGAAAGTGGCATAAAATACGTCATGGTTTTCAAAAATTACGGCTCCAATGCCGGAGCGAGTCTCAGGCATCCCCATTCGCAGATAATAGCCATGCCGGTTATCCCGACCAGGGTGAGGTCCGAGCTGGACAATTCCATAAAATACCTGGCGAAAAACGGCTCCTGCGCCTACTGCGACATGATAAAGAACGAAAAAAGAGAGAAGGTAAGGGTGATAGAAGAGAACGGGGAGTTCCTGGCTTTCGCGCCGTTCGCCAGCAGGTTCTGTTTCGAGACCTGGATCTTCCCGAAAAAGCATTCCTGCGACTTCGGCGAGCCGGCCGGTTCGGCGCTGTCCCTGGCCTCGGTCCTGAAAAAGGTCCTTTCCAAGCTCGCCTATTCGGTAGACGACCTGTCTTATAACATGATCATACACTCGGCGCCGGCCGGTTTAAAATCCAAAAAACATTTCCACTGGCACCTTGAGATATTGCCGAAACTCGCCAGGATGGCCGGCTTCGAGTGGGGCAGCGGTTTTTACATAAATTCCGTCTCGCCGGAAGAGGCGGCCAGGGTCC
>PEXN01000020.1 GCA_002774685.1 Elusimicrobia bacterium CG08_land_8_20_14_0_20_51_18
ATAATTGTCCTCCGGACACAGTAGTAATTAGTAATTAGCAACTAGTAATCAGCAAACAGAAACTGGTAATTAGCGAATAAGGAACTCCAATTTTTCTGATTACTAATTACCGGTTACCAATTACTAGTTTATAACGATAAAGGGTTCGCCGCGCTTGCATAACAGTCTGCTGAAAACTCCCCGTATGGCGTCCCACTTCCTATAATTTTAAGGTCGGGGACTGTCCCGTTCCTCTTAAATCCGGGTAAAAGGACGTCTTTTGGGAGCTTTTCGGCTGCGCCTTTGCGGAACATCGGCTTACAGGCTCATTGGAGCATGCTCGCCTCGTTCCGTTTCGGCTCGCCTGAAAATCTTTTCAAAATACATCCAAGAAGAATTTTTCAGCAGACTGCAGAAGTTTTCAGCGAACCCTAAAACTAAATTCTAACAAATTATTAGAAGCAAAAAAAACGCATTGCCAGCGACGGCTTTGTTTTCTATAATAAAAAACTATGAGGCTTCTTATAGTTTCCAACCGCCTTCCTTTTACCGCAGTCAGGGAAGAAGGAGAGATAAAACTGAAACCCAGTTCGGGAGGGCTGGTTTCCGGCATCAGCTCCTATCTGGATTTCATGAAAAACTCCCCGGTTTCCGACTTCGAATATCTCTGGCTGGGCTGGCCGGGGACCTGGGTGGAGGAAACCCTTCAGAAAAAATTTTCCGAAGAAGTCTCAAAAAATCACAGCGTAGTTCCGGTTTTCATCCAGGAAGAGGAAATGGAAAACTTCTACCAGGGCCTCTGCAACAAAACAATCTGGCCTCTTTTCCACTATTTCCCCTCTTACGCCAGGTATCTCGAAGAAAACTGGACCGTCTATAAAAAGATAAACGAACAGTTTTGCGAGAAGATCTGCGAAATAGTCGCGGAAGACGATACCATCTGGATACACGATTACCACCTCATGCTGCTTCCGCAGATGCTCCGGGAGAAACTGGGCAACAAATACAAAATAGGTTTTTTCCTCCATATCCCCTTCCCCTCCTTTGAAGTATACCGGATAATGCCCTCCCGCTGGAGAGAGGAACTGCTGAGAGGCCTTCTCGGGGCGGACCTCGTCGGCTTTCACACCAACGAATACACACATTCCTTTTTAAGGTCGGTTTTAAGGATCCTGGGCCTGCCGCATGAAATGGGAAGAATAAGCCACGAGGGACGGGTGATAAAAGCGGACACTTTTCCCATAGGCATAGACTTCGAAAAATTCAGCGGCTCCACGGAGAAGGAAAACGTCAAAAAAGAAACCGCCGAAATAAAGACGAAGCTGAAAAATTTAAAAACCATTTTTTCCGTGGACAGGCTGGATTACACAAAAGGGATACCGAACAGGCTGGAAGCCTTTAAGCTTTTCCTGAAAAACAACCCGGACTACATAAAAAAAGTGGTTTTCATCCTTGCCATAGTCCCTTCCCGCGTAGGCATAGACCATTACCAGGAGATCAAGAACGAACTGGACAAGCTGGTCGGCAACATAAACAGCGAATTCGGCGATATAGACTGGCAGCCGGTTATCTATCAGTACAGGAACATCCCCTTCGAGAACCTGGTCGCGCTTTACGCCGCCGGCGACGTGGCGCTGATAACCCCGTTGCGCGACGGAATGAACCTGGTAGCCAAGGAATACCTGGCCTGCCAGAAAAACGCCGCGGGGGTTCTGATCCTCAGCGAAATGGCCGGCGCGGCGAAAGAACTTACCGAAGCGGTAATAATAAATCCCAACGACATAAAAGAAACGGCTGCGGCCATAAAAACCGCCCTGGAAATGGACGGGGAAACCGCCCTGAACAACCTCAAAATGATGCAGGAAAGGCTCAGAAATTACAATGTGGTCGAATGGGCCAGGGATTTCCTTGGCAATCTGGAAAAAACAAGGCTGAAAAGCGTCGAGATGGACGTAAAAATAATAACTCAGGACTACTTGAAAAAAATCGCCAAAGATTTCCAGAAAGCGCAGAAAAAGCTGATCCTGCTGGATTACGACGGCACGCTGGTCCCTTTCGACAGGAATCCCGCGAAAGCGAAACCGGACGAGGAACTGCTTAACCTGCTGCTGGGAATATCGGCGAAAGCCGAAACGGCCATACTCAGCGGCCGGGACGCGAATTTTCTTTCCAAAAATTTCGACTCCCTGAACATAGGCCTTTCCGCCGAGCACGGCGCCTGGATAAAGGAAAAGGGCGGAACCTGGCAGATGAGGGTCCACTCGGACACTTCCTGGAAAAAAGAGATGCTGAATATCTTCAAAGTTTATTCGAACAGGCTGCCGGGGTCTTTCCTGGAGGAAAAAACCTTTTCCCTCGCCCTGCATTACAGGAAATGCGACCCGGAAATGGCTGAAATACGGGTCAAGGAATTTATCGACGAAATGGTAAATTACACCTCCAACCTGAACCTGCAGATACTGCGGGGCAGCAAGGTGGTGGAAATAAGGAATTACGAGGTGAACAAGGCCGGCGCCGGGATGTTTTTTATAAACAAGGAACCCTACGATTTTATTCTTTTCATGGGCGACGACTGGACCGACGAGGACCTTTTCAGGGCCCTGAAGGACAAGAACGCCTATACCGTAAAGGTGGGACTGGACGCCTCTATCGCCAAGCTGAACGTTTACGACTGGAAAAAAGCCAGAAATCTCATTAAGGAGTTAGCCGATGCCTGATTTCGAATTCAAAACCGAACTTCACCTGGTAAAACTGCTGGGCGTAAAAGCGAGGAATATCCAGGAGCTCCTGGACAATCTTCAGAACGTACCGCTGAGCTCGGTCTACTACCACACCCACCGTTTTTTAAAACAGCATCACTTTCTTTCCCCCGAGCCGCCGAACGATTTCGCCTACTGGATAAAAAACACCCTTAACCTCAAGACCCTGAGCGAGGAAATAGCCAGCATCGATACCGTAAAATATGAAAGCCTCAAAGAGCTCAGGAGCGAAATTTCCGGCATAATCTCCTCCTGCCTGGAAAGGGAAAAGGAATTTCACAACTGCCAGAAAGGCGACGAATTTCACTTTATGAGCTGCCAGACCTTCGTGATGCCGGCGGGGAAAAAGGCTTCCGACCTGAAAGAATTTTACGAGGCCATGAAAACCGTGGACATAAGCTCCATCTACTTCCACATTTTCGAGGCTAAACTCCGGCTTAAACGCAATGAAAACGATTTCCAGGCCTGGCTCGGAGAGATAGGCGAAAAAGAGCTGGCCAGGAAATTATCGAACCTCGATCCGTATAATATGACGCTGGAAAACCTCAGAAAACAGATCCTTAAGATTCTGGCGGTGAAAATATGATAAACATAAAAGATTACGAGCCCATAACCGGCAGCAACACGCTTGACGAACTTTATTCGCTGGCGGAAAAGCTGAAAGGGAAAAGGATACAAAACATCAATTCGACCGCCGTGGGCGGCGGAGTGGCCGAAATACTCACGAAGATGGTCCCGCTTCTGAACCAGCTCGGCGTGGCGGCGCGCTGGAACGTGATAAAAGGCGACGGCAAATTTTTCAATATAACCAAAAAATTTCACAACGCCCTGCACGGGAAGACTGAAATTTTTTCCAAAGAAGATTTCGACTATTTCATAGAGGTCAACAGGGCCAATCTGGCCGAACTCGACCTTTCCGACGACATCATGTTCATACACGATCCCCAGCCCATAGCCCTGGTGGAAAAGAAAAATGAAATGAAAAACAGCTGGCTCTGGCGCTGCCACATAGACGTGACGGAAGCCCAGAAAGAAGTTTATGAATTCCTCAAAACCTACATCGACTCCTACGATTCCTGCGTTTTTTCCGCGCCGGCTTTCTCCAAAAAAGACCTGACGATTCCCCAGATAATGATAAGCCCGTCCATAGACCCGCTGAGCGACAAGAACAAAGAACTGCCCGACGAGTTCACGGCTTCCATTTTCGAAAAACACGGAATAGACCTGAAAAGGCCGGTAGTGACCCAAATCTCCAGATTCGATTATTTAAAAGACCCCGTCGGAGTGATAGAGGTTTATAAAAAAGTCAAAAAACACAATGATTGCCAGCTGGTTCTGGCCGGAGGAGGGGCCACGGACGACCCCGAAGGAATGCAGGTACTGGAGGAAGTCAGAACCGCGGCCGGCCAGGATGCGGATATACACATTTTGCTGCTGCCGCCGGACGACCTGCAGATAAACGCCCTTCAGAGAGGCAGCACCATACTGCTTCAAAAATCACTCAAAGAAGGCTTCGGACTTACGGTCTCGGAAGCTTTGTGGAAAGAAAAACCCGTGATAGCCTCGGCCGTGGGCGGAATACCGCTTCAAATAACCCACAAGTACAGCGGACTGCTCGCCTATTCCATAGACGGAACGGCTTATTACCTGAAACAACTGCTTAATAATCCGGATTACGCAAGACAACTGGGAAAAAACGGAAAAGAAAACGTTAAAAATAATTTTTTGATAACCAGGCATCTCAAAGAATATCTGCTTCTTTTCCTTTCCACGTCTTACCGGGAAGACATCACTTATTTCTAAGGCCTAAAAACAAAAAGCCCGCCGTTGAGGCAACGGCGGGCTTTATTTAAACCGTTTTTCAGTCGCTGAGCGTGGAAGGCTCGGCGAATCTTTCCCTCATCGCGTTGACTTCGCTTATCGTGGTGTTGAAATTATTGTCCTTGGAGGCGTGATGACTGTAAGTCTGGGTAACGTCTTCCTCTCCCTTCACCCGCTTATCGGTGTGGACATAAACCTCGGCCGAAATGTTCGGCCTGGAAACCAGCTGTATGGCCACTTTAAAGAAATCTTCGAAACCCATTTTGCTTTTTCCCCGGCCGGCTCCTATCCGCGAAAGCCTTTCGGCCTGCTTCTTCCAGTCGCTTTCGTTCCTGACGGAGAAGATATCCTTTATAATGCAAGTCGCGGTATAAGCCATGTCCCTCATTATGTCCAGCGGGTTTATCCCGTTATCGTCGTTACTGAACTGGTCCACGCCGAGTATTTTGGCCGCTTTGCTCCTGTCGAATTGCACCACTCCCTTCTCGTTCATGCCGAACAAATGTCCGGCCTTGCTTACGATCGCGGATTCGGATTCTCTCATAACGTTGAGATAGGCCTTGAGTATCCTTTCCGCGGGCGAAAAAAGTATTTCCTGCACGCCTTCCTTGGAAAACATAAGCTTGAAGGAAACCACGCTGGCCTTATAGGTCTTGGAGGGCAGAGTCTGGTCGCCGAAAGGGTCATAATCTTCGGGCACAGGGCTGGACGGAAAGATCTGGTCCACGGGAAGGATCATGTCGCTCACGGTGCCGTCGCCGTCGGTGGAAGCGTATTTAAGAACATTATTCATTCTCGTCAGGATATTCCTGGCCGTGTCCTCGCCCTGCCTGACAAAACCCACGTTATGCTGGAAGAGAAGGGTGGGATTGGAAGCCTGATTATCGGCGTCTTCTTTGTTTATTACATACACATTCTTGTCGCTGTTATATTTTATCATCGTGCCCACGAAGGGGAGATTTATGGAAGAACCGTTTGAGGTTTTCCCGGCCTGGTTAACGTGCATAACTCCGTTTTCGCTTTGCACGGTCTGATACCTGTTATAGGAGTCGGTCTTGGCGTTTTCGTGGCTGTGTATTATGGGGAGATTTATATTGAAGTTGTCGCTATGGCCGTGATAATGATTGGCGCCCGCGAAAATCGGGTCCACGCCCACTGCGTCTCCGGCTTCCTCCACCACGGTCTGCATAGCCTCCATGCCGTCCACCGAATTGGCGGTTTCGGCAAACTCGTCGAATTTAAGGCCGAGCTGGATGAATCTCTTTATTACCGTGTAATCACCTTTCAAAAATTCCTCCAGGGCTTCGATCTGCTTGTCGTCCTTGGGATTTACAATGAACTCAAGGAGTATTTTCTTGCCCTTGCTTTTCGAATGTCCATAGGTGATTTTGGCGGCGAGATATCTGTTTATTTCCCTGGCTATGGCCCTGTTTATTTCCTTGGTAAGGATATTCTCCGCCTGGAAAAGCCCTATATCCCCGCCATCCAGGGAAAAAGTGGAGGAAACGCCGCCGCTTACCGACTTAACCGTAAGCCGGTCTATCCTTATCCTAAGCCTGAGTTTCTCTTCGTCCATCCTGTAAAGAGTTATGGAGGGCCGCCTTTCCTTGGTCACCCCGGCCCCGACTGAAACCATCACGTAAGTCGCAACGGGCGCGCCTACCCCGGTGGAAAAAGAGAACCTGGTGGTTATCGGCATCTTCCAGATCTCGCCTTTAGCCATGTTCTTTATTCTTTTTCCGCTCATGGGCAGTATTGTTTTTATTTTCCTTAAATCTATCAGAGTATCCAGCTCCTTGCAGTATTTCACGCTGCCGAGCGGCCTTACCACTATGGATTTGCCCTCGACGGCCGCGCCTATGCCTACATTGAGCGGGCCGAAATCGGGAATCTGGAGAACTTCCTGGCCGAGTGAAGCGTCCAGTTTCACCCCGATTTCGTCTATAAGGGCTATCCTCTTGTCGGGAAACTGCTTCATGTACCTTTTAAATTTGCCTTCCAGGCCGCCGACGTCGGGCAATTCGGCTTTTTCTTTAAGATCTATTTCCGCGGATTTGCAGATATTGTCGAAAACGTCGCTTTTGAGTTCGTCCCAGAAATGGATAAGGTCGTTGGAAACGCTCGATTCGGTCGAAGCCTGTATCTCTTTGGTATCCACGGGCGAGGACTTTACGTCGGCAAGAAAATCTCCGAATGTTTTATCGGGCATATTACCGAAAATGTCCGTATTCTGCGCCCCCGCGTTCAAAGAGAACGAGAGGAAAAACAAGCTTACTATGATTTTGGGATTCGTTTTGTTTTTTATCATACCTAAATTATAGTACTCAAAACGGCTTTTTGTAAGAAGCGAAATTCCCAAAAAAACTTTGTTTTTTGGCCTCTTTTTAACTAGGCCCACTGGGCCCCGGGCCTGGGCCCTCGCATAGGCCCTCCCCCTGAATCCGCCTGGCCCCCCCTGCCCGGCGGTTGGCCGCGAAATATCCCGCTTCTTACTTAAGGTATATCATTATAGACGCGTCGAAAAAACGCGAAAAAGAAGAAATTCGCGATTTCCCGGAAAAAAACCTTTTTAAAAATGAAAAATTTTATTAAGATATAATAAGGCGTGAAATTTTTCTTAAAATTTTGGAAAAAATTTTGAAAAAAATATCGCGCGGGAGGAAAAATGAAAAAACTTATGGATATTGAAACCGCTCAGACCGCCGCGACCCGCGATTCCACCACCAGGTTTATAAAACGGAATTACAAGCATTTTAATTCGCTGGCGCTTAAGAACGCGGCGGACGCTTATAAGGCTCATGTCGAAAAAGGCGGCAAGATGTTCCTGGCCATGGCGGGAGCCATGAGCACGGCGGAAATCGGGATAAGCCTGGCCGAAATGATACGGAAAGGCAAGATACACGCCATCTGCTGCACCGGCGCCAACCTGGAAGAGGACGTTTTTAATCTGGTTTCCAACAAAGAATACATGCCGGTTCCGCATTACAGGGACCTGACGCCGACCGATGAAAAAAAGCTCCTCGACAAAAAGCTCAACAGGGTCACGGACGTCTGCATCCCCGAAAGCGTGATGTACAAGATACAGGACAAGCTCCTGAAACGCTGGAAAGACGCGAAAAAAAAAGGCGAAAGAAAATTCCCCCATGAGTTCCTTTACGAAATGCTGCTGGACGGAGAATTCAAAAAAGAATACCAGATAGACCCTTCCGACAGCTGGATGCTGGCCGCGGCTGAAAAAAATCTCCCGATCTTCGTGCCGGGCTGGGAAGACTCGACGCTTGGCAATGTCTACGCGGCCGCCTGCGTAAGAAAAGAGCTGAAGCCGTCGTCGATAAAGACGGGCATGGAATACATGATGCAACTGGCGGACTGGTACGAAAAGGAAGCCTCGGACAACGAAACCGGAATAGGCTTTTTCCAGATAGGCGGCGGAATAGCCGGAGATTTCTCCATCTGCGTGGTCCCGATGCTCAACTATGACCTGAAAAAAGATATCAAGATCTGGAGCTACTTCTGCCAGATCTCGGACAGCGTGACCAGCTACGGCTCCTACTCCGGGGCCGTACCAAACGAAAAAATAACCTGGGGCAAGCTGGGCGTGAACACGCCTAAGTTCGTAATAGAGAGCGACGCCACCATAGTGGCTCCGCTCATTTTCAATTACGTCCTGGAGAATTAGGTCTGGTTAATTTACGGCTGGACTGCGTTTTCGAAGGTCCCGCCGTTAAACTTATGTATAACGACTTTATATGAAACCCCGTCGGGGCCGGACATGAACAGGGATTCCACGAACTTTATCTTCTCCCCGCCCAGCCAGGCGGCGAGTTCGGGCAGGGGCAAAACCTTGGCCACGGCGTCCATGGCGGAAAGCTTCCTCTCTCCGGGAGTTATTCCCACGAAAAAATTATTCTGGCCGGGGAAGCGCACGAAAAATATTTTCCCGGGCGAGGATGGATACCGGGAAACCTTGGCGTCCCAGACCCTGCCCAGCGCCTGCAGGTCGCTCAGCAGTTCATTGGCGTAAACCCCGTTCTTCCCCGCGAGGTGCGCGAAAAAAAGCCTCTCCACGCGCCGCAGAACCGTTTCTTCGGTCATCATGGAAACTATTACGGGTTTCTTTCCCGCTTTCAGAAAAGCGTCCTCCACCGTGGGCATGTCTTTCCCGCCCGGCGCGTAACCCATGTTCTTGCCGGCTTCCAGAGTGTAAAGGATATAATCTTTAAGGCGCCTGGCGGTATGGGCATGGCCGGTATGGGTGACCAAAATCCCTTTCTTCGCCGCTTTAAGCCCCGCTTTTACGTCCGCCTCAGGCAAAAACTGGTTCCTGAAAGTCAAAACCGGGATTTTCTTCTCTTCCAGGAAAGACGCGTCCGGAAAAGTGAAGTTTTCCCTTGAAAAAGCGCCGATGCCCCGCGTTCCCAAAATATCCTTTACCAGCGCTATCCCGGAAGCTATCTCCGGAGCCGAACTGTGCGATTCCCCCAGGATTACGCCGTTATAGGTCCCCTCTTTAAGCCCCTTAAGCACGTCCTCCGACACGGCGGAAAGGTCCAGGACCGGCTGTGTTTCCAGCTCGTGCAGAACGCTCATCCAGCGGTCGAGTTTTTCGGCTATTTCGGCTTCGGAGGACGGGGTTTTAAAATGTTCGGCTTCTGAAAGGGAAGGGGTCGGCGAACCGTTTTCGTTCCCGGAAAAAGCTTTGGAAAATTCCGCGCCGCTAAAATCCGTTCCCGCTGACGCGGGAACGATAAGGGCGGCCAAAATAAACAAAATTGGAAGTTTTCTTTTCATAATTATCCCTCTGCTGATAATATATATCGGAATACCGTCTTTTAGAAGTGACAAGAGGCCTAAGAAAGCGAATTCTTTGGACCTATGGAAAAACGATGAAAAACCGGGAAACAGGGCGGGGCAATAAAAAAACCGGCCTTTTAAGCCGGTTTTAGGGAGCGGGCGACGCCGGAGCGGCAGCGACTGACATAAAGGGGGATTCCCTGCGCCCGGATTAAATAAAAAAGGTTGTCTCTAAGCGGCCTTGAATTTCTGGAGCGGGCGACGCCGGAGCGGCAGCGACTGACATAAAGGGGGATTCCCTGCGCCCGGATTAAATAAAAAAGGTTGTCTCTCGATAACCTTGAATCTTTGGAGCGGGCGAAGGGAATCGAACCCTCATCTCAACCTTGGCAAGGTCGCGTTCTACCACTGAACCACGCCCGCTTAAAAAACGCGCGAACAGAGTTATTTTAACATAAAAAACGGGCTTACTTCAACAAAGAATATGGAAAAAAAACTAAATATTTTGTATCATAGACTTTAGGTTGCAAGGGGTTGTGGTGTAGCCTGGTTTAACACGTCGCCCTGTCAAGGCGAAGACCGCGGGTTCGAATCCCGTCAACCCCGTACTACTTCGCTCAAATTGAATTTTGAGCTTCGTAGGAACGAGCATCGGGTCCTGCGAAGCCTTATGGCGAGGCAAACCCGCCAAAAAGCCCCCGAAAGGGGGCTTTTTATGTTTAAGGCGGCATTCGAACACCAAAATCCCGCATAGGCCTTTAGTCCCTTGTCCGGCCAGGGTCTTATGCTAAAATATTATCAATGTTAAAAGTCTTGTCCACTTTTCTGCTGTTCTCTTTTTTCGCGGCCCAAGCCCAGGCGCGGGTTTCCCCCCTGGAAGAATTACAGACCGAAATACGGAAGATCCTGCCCGGCGGAGACATTTCGGAATTGACCAAAGACCTGCCCGTCCCCGCGATGACGACGGACGCTGAAGAGGCGCCTCAGGCGGCGGAAAAAACCGAAGAAGATTATTTCAACCAGTACGTTTCTAAAGCCGTGCTGGAGCTTTATTCCAATTACGGCCTGAAAGGCTACGATATAAGCTCGGTGCTTACTCACGACATAAACTATCACACCTACGGGGTCATAAAAGCCAGGAATCCGCCGCTCACCATGTGCGTCGCCGCCCAGCTGGAGATAATCCTCACAGCCTACCGCATTTACGCCGAAGAGACGGGAGATTATTCCGTTTATGATTACCTGCCTAAAAGCAGTTACGAGAAACTGGGGATAAACGATTTAAAAGGACATATCTGGGTAAACCATGAATTCAACTCCTACGGCACCGCCGACGCGCTCATAAATTTCGGGATGGGAGAACGAGCGACCTTCGACAACCTCAAGGCCGGCGCTTTCGTGAACATAAACCGCACCACGGGCACGGGCCACGCCGTGACATTTATAGGCTATATAGATAAGGAAGGAATACTGCAAAGCCAGTATGACGGGAACGTCATCGGCTTCAGATATTTTTCTTCTCAGGGGCTCAAGGAAGAGGGGAAAGGCGGGTTCGATTACCGCAACGCGATTTTCAGCAAATACGGCTGTCCCGAAATGGATTTTAAAAGGGACTGTAATGTCATTTATTCGGAAAGCCAGGTTTATCTGAACACCGGCATGATGCTCATGCCCAGATACTGGAAACTCCCCAAGCCTTCGGAATTTCCCGTCAAAGACACGGTCTTCGACGGGAAATACTTCAACGGCGAAGTCACCGATTATTGAAGCTTCCCGCCTTATTCTTTCAGTTTCCAGGGCAGATCCCGCGTCTTGCAGCCGCTTTCTTTTTCGTCGAAAACTATCTGGGCTATCTTCCTTATCTCGCGGACGTCGAAGGGTTTTGTTATGTAAGTCCTGGCTCCCTTGTCTAGAGCTTTGACGGCGGTTTCCAGCTCCCCGTCGCCGGTAAGCATGAAAATAGCCGGCTTGTCGTCCAGCTCTTTAACGGCCTCCAGAACTTCCAGCCCGCTCAGGCCCGGCATCGTTATATCCAAAAACACCAGGCAGGGCTTTTCGGCCGAAATGAGCTCGAGGGCGATTTTCCCGTCCGCGGCGGAAAGCGAATCGCAATCTGAAAACACCCGCTGAAGGGTTATCCTTATATTTTCGTCGTCATCAGCCACCAGTATTTTATGTTTCACGCTTCCCCCTGTTTTTTAAAAAAATCCCCGTCCTCACCCGCGTTCCCTCTCGAACTTGCGTTCCGCGGCGAGTTTTTTTATTTCTTCCCTGAAAGCCGGATTCTCGTTAAGGACCCGGTCGAAATGTTCGAAGGTCAGCGCGAACAACTTGGACGTCTCCTCGCAGACCACGGTGGCGTTGCGCGGTTTCCGCTCCAGAAGAGACATCTCCCCGAAACAGCCGCCGGGCCCGAGTTCCGCCAGTTTTTTAGAAAAAATAAGGGCCGAAGAGACCTTCACGGAAAGGCGGCCCTCGGAAACCACGTAAAAAGCGTCCCCTATTTCGCCCTGACGGCAAACCTTCTCCCCTTTCCCGTACCGGTAATACCCTATCCTGTTCAAAATCTTTTCCAGGAGCCCCATATTCATCGCCGCGAAAAATTTTATGCCTTTCACGGCTTTCGTGAACCGAACCATGTCCGCGTCGGTCATCGGAAGTTTTTCCATTTTCACCCCGCCTTACGGATTTAGTTTACCAAATTTTTATGCGTTACAAAATAATCCGCTTAAATTTAAAACCGTGTTAAATTTCCCCCCGTTATTTATCAAAGTATAACTAAATGAGAAAATCCATAACGGCCGTCGTTTTTTTTGCGACGGGACTTTTTATCTCCGCGCAGGAGTTCTCCGCCTCCGCCATGAGGGCCGTAACTCTGGAGGAGGCCTACGTCCTGGCCGTGGCCAGAAGCGAAGAGCTGGCCGCCCTCGGCGAAGGCATAAAACAGCTGGAACAGGAGGAAGCGCGGATAAAAGCTTCCTTCAGACCTTTCTTCGCGTTTAACGCCTCCAGTCACAAGGAACAGAATTCCGCCTCTTCGGACAAAGCCGCCGTACTCGAAGCCCTTCTGAACGAACGGCTGGCCGAGCCTGGACCTGTCGGCCGATTACTATCTCCTGAAACGTCCCGAACCTTCTCCGGAAAATTCCTGGAACGCGGGCCTTACCCTCAAACTGCCTCTTTACTCGGGCGGAGAATCGAAAGCGCGGAAAGAAACCGCCTCGGCGGCGGAAAATTCCGCGAAACTCGCCCTGCGACTCGCCGGCCGGCGGGCCGCGGCGGAAGTAAAATCCGCCTATGAAGAATTCAAATTCATTTCCCTGCAGGCCGAAAGCTTCGAAGAGGCTCTCGCCATGGCCAGAGAAAACGCCGCGCGCCAGCTGGAAGATTATAAGCTGGGCCTGGTCGCCAACCTCGACGTCATAAGCGCGCTGAACACCGTCGTACAAACCGAGCTCGCGCTTTCGGAATCGAAGTTCCAGAAAGATTTTTCGCGTATAAAACTTAAAATCGCCGCCGGACTGGAGTTGAAATGACCCTTTCCGACCTCTCCATAAAAAACCCCGTTTTCGCCTGGATGCTGATGCTCGGACTTATCGTTTTCGGCTGGATAGGCTTCGAGAAAATGGGCATAAGCCAGATGCCGGACGTGGATTACCCGGTGGTCAACGTTTCGGTTTCGCTGGAAGGCGCCGCGCCGGAAGTGATGGAAACGCAGGTCACCGACGTGATAGATGGCGCCCTGATGGGCATACAGGGCGTAAAGGATATTTCGTCCTCCTCAAGGCGCGGGCAAAGCAGGATAACGGTGGAATTCGAACTGGACCGGGATATAGACGTGGCGATGCAGGAAGCGCAGGCCAAGATCTCGGCGGCGCAGAGAGAACTGCCGCGAGACATAGACGCCCCCACCGTGAGCAAGACCAACCCCTAAGACCAGGCCATACTGAGAGTTTCGCTAAACGGCGACAGGCCTCTTAAAGACCTGATGGCCTTCGCCGACGACTTTCTCAAGGATAAATTTACCACCATAGCCGGCGCGATACCTCCGGCCCTGGGCCTGGGACCGGGCGCGGAGACGAGAATCCCCATGGCGCTGGTGGTGATAGGCGGCGTGTTTTTTTCGACCCTGCTCACGCTCCTCGTGGTTCCCTGCGCCTACGGCCTGATGTCCGGACTGGAAAGCGGCCGGCATCAGGAAAACCTGAAACAGGCCCTTAAAGAGCTTTCCGAAACCTGAAAACGGCCGGAAACTTTTGCTATAATTTGTACTGTCTTGTTACAGGGAGGATTTATGAAAAAAAGGATCATGGTTATTTCGGCCTTTTTGATACTGGCCGCGTCGCTGGGCGCCCGCTGCGCCGGAAAAAAGATAGTCTGCGTGATGGACCTGGCCGACAAATCCAATCATAGCCACACCTGGCGCAACGTGGGCACGGGCATAGCCGAAATGCTGGTCACTTCCCTGGCTGAAACCAAAAAATACACTTTAATAGAAAGAAACCAGCTTGAAAAAGTCATGGCGGAGCAGAGGCTGGGCGCCTCCGGCGCAATAACGGCGCAGACCGCGGCCAAAGTGGGACGGCTTCTGGGCGCGCAATTCATAATAACCGGCGCGGTCACCGAATTCGGGGTGAAAGACAGCAAGATCGTGGTCGGCGGCCTGGGAAAAGTCCTTCCCTTCGGCGGAGGAGCCAAGGTTTCTAAAAACACGGCCCGGGTAACCATAGACGTAAGGGCCATAGACACCAGCTCCGCCCAGATCATAGCGGCCGCTAAAGGCGAGGGCTCGAAGTCCAGCTCGGAAATTTCCGCGGACCTCAGCATAGCCCCCAGCTTCGATTTCGGCAAGGAAGGTTTCGACGAGACCGTAATAGGCAAAGCCGCCAGAAAGGCGGTTGACGAAGTGGCCAAAGAACTTTCGAAAAAATTCGACGAGGCCGGCGGCGGAGCCGTCAGGATAATAAAGATTGTCGGGAAGCAGATATACATAAATTCCGGCAAAACCAACGGGGAAGAAGAAGGGCGGGTTTACGAGGTATACCGGGTGGGCGAGGAAATGATAGACCCCGACACGGGCGAATCCCTGGGCTCCGAAGACGAAAAGATAGGAACAGCCGAAGTCGTGAAGGTGCTGCCTAAATATTCCATAGCCGAAACCGACGCTTCCGGGATCAGGAAAACCGACGTCCTGAAAGAAGAAAAATAAACGCCGTTTGTTCCCAATAAAAAAGCCCCGATCCTTAGCGTGAAAGCAATACAAGTCTCAAGTCACAAGTTTCAGGTTCTGAAGTTTCAGCATAAGGGCGCCGGCGCCTAATTTCCGAAGAGGCGGCCCGCATAGCGACAGGTTTTTGTCGGCCACTTGACGGCCCGGCTGTTTTTATGTCATAATCTGATATGGATATATATATATGATAC
>PEXN01000041.1 GCA_002774685.1 Elusimicrobia bacterium CG08_land_8_20_14_0_20_51_18
TTCTCTATTTCGCCTACGTTCTTCGGGTTCTTGAAATGTTCAAAAACTTTCTCGGTATAATTCCACATATCCTCTCCGTTAAACCGGTAATTAGTAACGAGTAATTAGCAAAACAAGGATTTACCCTGTTCCTGACGCTGATTACTGTTTACTGATTACTGGTTGCTATTGCTATATTCTATAAAGTTGCCCGGCATTAGTCAATCTGGCATTGCGATACCAATTAGCTCCTCAGCCGGCCCGGCCGCGGCGACCCGGGGAGTCAACCCAATCCGGCCCGCGCCGGGCGGGTCGCAAAAGGCCCAGACGCCATGGTGCCTTTTTTGCTCCCGTTAAGGGCCGATGGACTCTTAAACTTTCCCTTTAAACCCGCTACAATCTGACTGTGAAACTAAAACTGCTCTTTTTGACCATAGCCTTGCCGGCGGTTTCCGCCGCTCAGGGGTTCAATTTTGACGCTCCGGCCGGTTTTTCTCTGAATGACGAGAACCCGGTTCCGGTCCCTTCCGCGCCCGAGATAGACAGGTCGCAAACCGGCGGCTCCGCCGAAAACCCGGCCGCGGCCATGCGGAAGGCCTATAATGAATACAAAATGGCTCTCCTTAATAAGGGCGCCTCGAACAAAGATACCCTGAGAAAACAAGCCTCCTACCTGGAACTGAAACGCCAGTACGACGAATACGCGGCCCGGAACCCCCAAAAAGAGCTCGAAACCCCCTCTTACCTCTGCCAGAACGGCGGAGCCGGAAAGACCTGCGATTTCCTGCCCAGGCTGAAAAATTTCATGGAAGGTTCCGAAAAAGTCACTCCCGAGGACCTGGCCCTCAACTTCTCGTCCACCGATTCCAATTCGCTCACTCCCCTTAGGGACCGCGAGGAATTCTGGGGCAATCTGGTGAGGGATATCCTGGCGGCCAAATCCTTTATCCACGTGCAGATGTTCGGTATGCAGGGCGACTCCTGGGGCCAGACGCTGGCCGTTCTCCTCGCCGAAAAGGCGAAAAGCGGGGTGGAAGTGCGCATCGTGGCCGACCAGTGGGGAGCCAGGATGATGAAGCTCAATAAATACGCCAGCCAGGGCCTTTTCGACTATTACAAGCAAAGCGGCGTACAGGTGGTTTTTTTCAACGCCGACCCCAAGGATTTCAAAAACAACTACCATTTCGACCACAGGAAATATTTCATAATGGACGGCAAAGTCGCCTATAACACCGGCTATACCATGGAAAAACACATGCAAGAAGAGATGTTCGACCTGGCCGTAAAGGTTCAGGGCCCGATAGTCACCCAACTGAACGCCTCATTCCTGACCAATTTCGTTTATAACGGCGGTTCTTTCCGCGGCTCGGACTTTAACTCTTTCACTCAGAAGTACCTGCCCGCCCAGACCGGGGCCGGGAAACAGGAAGCGACGCTCGCCATAAACGTTCCCACCCTGCAGCACAGGGTAACCGAAAACTATTACGAAAAGATCTCAGGCGCTAAAAAAAGCGTCTTCGTGGCCAATCCCTATTTTACGGATAACAGGATAGTCGAGTCCCTGAAACAGGCCGTGAAAAACGGCGCCCGGGTACAGGTCATACTTCCCCGCAATCCCGAAAATAAGCTCAACTCCAAAAACGCCATGTACCACGCCATGCAGCTGGACAAAAGCGGCGTCGAGGTCTATCTTTATGACGGTCCCGAGAATTACGGCAGGCTGCACGCCAAGGGCATAGCCGTAGACGACACTTTCGCCTCTATCGGCAGCTGCAATATGGACAAAATGTCGCTTTATCATAATTTCGAGCAGAACATAGAAAGCGAAGACCCTGAATTCGCCGTAAAGGTGCGGGAACACGTTTTCGGCTACGCCCTGGAGCACTCCACCCGCTACAAAAGGCCCACCGGCTTATCCGCTCTCCAGACCGTCGTTTACGGCAACCTGACCGAGCCTTTCGACAAAGTAGATTAACCCAAATTCTTCAGTTAGAATTTGGGAGGTTGCAGGTATCAGGTGTCAGGTTGCAGGTTTTTTACCTGTTGCCTGTGATCTGACCCCTAACCCGAAAAACTCAGCCGCGGTTTTTTATCCTCCTTCGCTAAAGCTTCGGAGGGATTTCGCTTTTGGAAACTCCGGCCGTCGTCATAGCCTTCGTCCCTTTTCATCGTGTAATCGGAGGAAGGGACTGTCCCGTCCATTTGGGCTATGGGGAGTGGGACGGCACCTGGGGCCCCGGAGGGACTGTTCCGGCTTTTAAGTCCGGAAGCTTCATTTTTATATTTCGAGTTTGGTTTTGCCGGCTATCACGGCGAGATTGAGTTTGACTATTTCAGCCGCGTAATCCCAGGCCAGGCCTTCCATCTGGTCGCAGGTCTGATGGTAGCAGGGGCTGTGGGTTTCCCAATGCTCTATCGAAAGATAGGTGGGGATCCCTTCCTCCAGGAACGGCACATGGTCGCTGCCCCAGGCGGGGCTCGCGACATAAGGCTTCAATTTGGTGTAAAGGTAGGCCTGAACGCCCACCCAGTCGGCGTGCTCCAGAAATTCCTTGTCCGTTTCCAGCTCGACTATCCCGTCCTTGTTCCAGCCTATCATATCCATGTTTATGACGTATTTTACCCTGCCGAGGGTTCCGGAAGCCTTGAGCTTTTTTACATAAGCGTAACCGCCGGCTATGCCGGTCTCTTCGCCGTTGGAGGCCACGAAAAGCAGCTCATGGTCGGATTTAAAGCCGGCCAGCACCCTGGCCATTTCCAAAAGGCCTCCCACGCCGCTGGCGTTATCGTCGGCCCCGGCGTTTTCATGGCCCACGGAATCCAGGTGGGCTATTATGAGAATTATGCCCGCCTCGGGCGAGCCCGAAGATTTGAGGCCTGAAATATTGCATTCCTTGTCGCATTTCCTGTCTCTGTAACAGTTCTTTTCCACGGCATAGCCCAGCGATTTAAAAGCTTCCTCCACCGCGTCCATGGCGAGCTTATTGCCGGAGCCTTTTTTAACGTCGAGCTGAGACGAGCTTCTCTTGCCCGCGTAAACCAGTTTCCCGGCGTACTTCATTATGCTTTCGGCGGAGACCCCGGAAACGAGCCGCTGCACTTCCGGTTTCGGCAATTCCCCGGTCTTGAGAGATACCCGGTAATTATGGGCTTCGCCTCTTTCGGTTCTCTTCAGCCCGGCCTTCAACTCCGGGGAAAGATCTTCGTAAGGTATTTTGAGCCGTATCAGGCGGGTACGGCCCTGGTCATAGGCGATATCGGAGACGTTTTCCAGTTTCCCCATGAAATCCCGGTCCGTGGAGGTCACCAGGTAGAACTCGGAGCCGGCGGGGATGCCGTCTTTAACGGCCGGCTCGGGATTGAATTCCGAGGAGAAAGCGGGAAAGCCGGCGTAAAGAAGGGAAAAAAAGATAAAAGCGTATTTCATATGAGCCTATATTTTAGCAAGAAAACGGGAAACTTTCGAGACCCCGAAAGGACGCAATCAACTCTTTTGTCATACATATCCGGAGTTGAAAGGGATTCTTGAACTTTCAGGCTTTCTCGCTTGTCCTGCTTCTTTATTCTTCTGCTAATTCAACTTTTATGTCCGGATGCAAGCTTCCGGTGACCGGACAGGCTTTGAGCACCATCATAAGTTTTTTTCTGTCCACGGACGAAACTCCCGCCGGGAATTTTATTTTGCCGGTAAATTCGCCTATCCTTCTCGGGGTTTCCCGCATTTGTTTTTCTATCTCTATCTCGGCGCCGTCGATATTTATTTTATCCCTTCTGGCCATTACAGCCATTATCGTCAGGATGCAGGAAGAAAGAGACGCCGCGGCCAGGTCGGTGGGCGAGAAAGCCCGTCCTTTGCCGCCGTTGTCCGGAGGAAGATCGGTTATTATCTTTTCCCCCGTAGGGCCGTGCGTTATCTCCACTCTGTCGTCGCCCAGATATTTTGAGATCAGTTTAGTAGCCACAGAACCTCCCGAAAAAAGAGATTGAGTAATTAAGACATTAAGATATTAAGGTTAAGCGGACGCATAGTTTTCACTTAATCGCTTAATATCTACCCCTTATATTGTATAAAAAGGCGGTAATTTGATAAACTCTATTTTAGCCGCTATTTAG
>PEXN01000097.1 GCA_002774685.1 Elusimicrobia bacterium CG08_land_8_20_14_0_20_51_18
CTTGCCGATCAAGGTGTTTGACGATATCCGTCTTGGTTCTCTCTCGGACCGCTCGCAGCTTTACAAGGATCTCGCCGGCGGACCGTTCTTCGGGGCCAACAGGCCCGGCGCCAAAGTTTCGCAGGGGATGATGGATTCTTTCTGGCTTCACGGAATGCAGGCCGGTCACAAAAACGCCTACGACTGTATCAAAGCGTTCTCCGAGACGGATTTTACCGAAGACCTCAAAAAGTTCGACGTGCCGACATTGCTGATACACGGTGACGACGATCAGATAGTTCCTATAGGCGTCGCGGCTCTCCGCTCGTCGAAGATGGTCAGGAACTCGACGCTCAAGGTCTACGCGGGCGCCCCCCACGGCCTCGCATACACGCACAGGGATATGCTCAACGCCGACCTGCTGGCGTTCCTTAAGACCTGAGTCCGCCGGCGCGCGGCCGGACGTAACGGGATATTGCGTATATAATTCCGTATAATTACGGATAGCGGGCCGGAATCGGAAAAAGATAATATATCGACTGGGGAAGGGATTCTCAGGGCGTTTGCCGAAGTTCCGGTAAGCGCCTTGCCGGCCTTCGATATCGGCGCGGGAATAAATATAAGACTTTTTTAAAAAACGCTCAAAACGCGCGCGGCCGCCCGCGGGGAAACCCGCCGGGATGAGAAGACGTGCCGGAATTGAAGTTAATTTTTATCGTAAATATCGTTTCCGAAAACAGGGGGGCAGTATGATGGGGGAAAATCGACTTGCCGCCGGCGCGGGGGCGCTCCTGGCGGACAACCGGAACATAATGACGGCGTGCCGGCGGGGGCCGGCGATATTCCGGGACGAAGCGGGTTTTGGAAAGCTCGGGCGCCTGGAACGCCTGACGATCCGGGAGCGGCGTTTCCGTTCCAAAGCCTGCGGAGCCTACGGCGCTTTTACCGTAACGCGTGATATAACGCGTTACACAAGCGCGAAAATTTTTTCAAAGGTGGGAAAGCGGACGGACTTGTTCGCGCGTTTTTCCGTCGCGGAGGGAGAACGCGATATCCGCGGTTTCGCTTTGAAGTTCCGCGCGGAGGAGGGGAATTGGGACCTTATGGTCAACGGCGCCCGGGTCCTCTTTCAGCGCGAGACGCTTAAATTCCCGGATTTGAAGCTCGCCACGAAGCGCGAGCCGCGCGCCGGGCCAGGCGGCGGGGGCATGCCGTATTCTTTCCGGCACATGCACGGTTTTTGTAACCATGTTTTCAGTTTTATAAACGCGAAAAATAAAAGATATTGGGCCAAATTCAGCCTGGCTACCCGGCAGGGCGTTAAAAATATTTCGGAACCTGATATCGTAAAAGATAATAACGGCGCCCGGCGCGACCTTTATGAGAGCATAGAGCGGCTGGATTTCCCCAGATGGACGCTGTTCATGCAGGTTATACCGGAAAAGGCCGCGGCTGCAATGTCCCGCAATCCGTTTAACCTGGCCAAGGCGTGGTTCCATAAGGCTCATCCGCTGATGGAGGTCGGCGTAATAGAGCTAAACCGCAATCCGAAAGGCTATTTTTCCGAAGTGGAGAGGGTGGAGTTTAACCCGGGAAATGTGGTTCCGGGCATAAGTCTTTACGCGGAGAAACCGTTTCAGGTATGTCTTTTCCCCTGACTCTTAGCCGATAAAAGCGCGAACGGCGCCCCAGGTATTTGCTAATATATAGGAGTACCCGGATATTAATATAAGGGGGAATCGTTTATATGAAAAGAACTAAAAACTACGGTTGTGCTTTCGGCAGTTACCATAAGGGGGTCAATCCCACGGCCGACGCCATGATGGCCCTTTGCCTTCTGGCTTTAGCCAGCGACGGGAAACTGAAAAGCAAAGAACTGGAAATAATGGACCAGATAGTGGCGATGAGCCCCATTTTCGCGGAAGTCAAGAACGCGCGCGATTACGCGGCTTCGCTCGCCGAGGCTGTGGCCGGAAAAGGGAGAGGCGAAGTCATAAAGGAAGCGGCTTCGAACCTCAATTCCCGGCTGTCTGAAACCGCCTACGCTTTGGCCGTTCAGGTGGTGACCGCGGACGGCAGGGTGGTCTCGTCCGAACACAGGTTCCTTTCCGAAATACGCAGGGCTCTCGGCGTTCCCGGCCCTCTCGCCGGCAAGATAAACGCCGTGGCGGCCATCCTTAACAGAGGAAAATAAAGCTTTGGTTTAAGGTAAAGTTTAAAAAAGCAAAGCCTCTCAATAGCGATTGGGAGGCTTTTTTATTTTTTAAGGACCGGCGGCTCCTTTTTGTATATTCCCCTGTCATTTGTTCCCCATATATGGGATAATCTATGTATAACAAACAACACGCAGACGCAGATAAACGATTTTTACGGGCTGGGTATAGCGCCTAAGCTTCTGGAAGCTCTGGAGCAGCTAAAGTTCAAAACCCCGACCCCCATACAGCAGAAATCCATTCCCGTGGCCGCCGCGGGTTCGGACATGGTCGGCATAGCCCAGACGGGCACCGGCAAAACTATCGCCTTCGCCATACCCATGATACAGCGCCTCGTGGCTCTCGACGGCAAGGGACTTATTCTGGTGCCTACCCGCGAACTCGCCATACAGGTGGCGGACGTTATTAAGCAGTTCGGGCCCGGTATGGGCCTCGGTTCCGCCACGATAATAGGCGGGGAAAACCCGAAACGCCAGCTGGACGAACTGCGCAAGAATCCCCGTATCATCGTCGCCACGCCCGGCCGGCTGATAGACCATTTGTCGCGGCGCAGTATAGACCTGTCGGACGTCCGCATACTCGTGCTGGACGAGGCCGACAGGATGTTCGATATGGGGTTCGCTCCCCAGATAGAAAGGGTAATAGCCGTGATCCCCAGGGAAAGGCAGACCATGCTTTTTTCCGCCACCATGCCCGACGCCATAATGAAACTGGCCTCGGCTCATATGAAGCTTCCCGTGCGTATCGAAACCTCCCGTCCCGGCACCGCCGCCGAAAAGGTGGAGCAGGAACTTTTTATAGTGGAAAGAGCCGACAAGCCCGCGCTTCTGGCCAAGCTTCTCGATAAGTACTGGGGCAGCGTGCTGCTTTTCGTGCGCACCAAACATAACGCCAAAAAAATAGCCCGCTCGATAAGGGAGATACCCCACGCCGTGGCGGAAATACATTCCAACCGTTCCCTGAATCAGCGGAAGGACGCTCTCGAAGGTTTTAAGTCCGGGAAATACCGGATTCTGGTGGCGACGGACATAGCCGCGCGCGGGATAGACGTGACCGGAATAGAACTGGTGATAAACTACGATCTGCCTGACGAACACGAAATTTACGTTCACCGCATAGGCCGGACCGGCCGCGCCGGGAAACCGGGCCGGGCCATAACTTTCGCCTCGCCGGACCAGGGTTCCGACGTGAAAAGCATCGAACGTCTCATCCGCATGCCGCTGACCGTCGCCAAGCATCCGGATATACGCGAGGCGCAGTTCGGGACCCCATCGGGCCCCCGCCAGCCGGGTGAAAAACGCAGGCCGGGGACGGAGAACGTCGTCCGTAACCGGGCTTTCCCTTTGCACAAACCCAAACCGGTCCGGGGTCGGGAACGTCCCGGAGGTTTCGCCTCCCGCCGGAACAAGCCTGGAGGGGGTTCTTCCCGCCACTCCTTCAGCCGCTCTTACGGCGTCAGGGGAAATAATTTTAAGGATGCGAAAGACAACCGCCGCGGCGGCCCGAGCCGTTACGGGGTCCGCGCTTCAGGCGGCCGCAACAGCATAGTCAGCCCTTCCGCCTATTTCGAGGAGCCGCGCCGCGCGCCCCATAACCGGCAATACTCCCCGGAAAGGTCCGCCGGGACGAATAAACCGGCTTCTTCCGGAGGCTGGCTGGGCCGGCTTTTTAAAAAGAAAAAAGAAGACGAGTAAAGTTCCCGGGTGAAGCCGGATAAGGTTTTCAGGGATAAAAAAGACCCGCCGTTTAAAACGGCGGGTCTTTTCTTTTTTTCCGCTCTTTTTAAAGCGAACTTATGTCGAAGGTCTCGAAATTGGCCTCGTCGACTTTTAGCGGCGCCGCGCTTATGACTCCGGTTTCGGAATATTTTTTTACCGCGAATTTCGGGAAAGTGAAATCCGGATTGGCCAATCCCAGAAAAGACGACCGGTCGATGCGCCTGGAGGCTTCGAGAACGGAGTTAAGCAGGTCCACGGGATTCGTGGTGCAGTTGTTGCCGAAAGTCTCGTAAAGCTCCTTCCCCGCGTTGGTCTGGTTTATCCTTTCCAGGGTTTTTATCAGCAGGGCCCCGGCCTGGCCGCGGGTGATGTTTATTTCGGCGAGGAAAAGCCTGGATTTTCTGGCGGTTACGGTGTAATCGGCGTAGTTGGAGAAAGTGGTCAGGTTCCAGATGAGGGGGTATTTGCCGGCCGAGGCGTGCATTACGTTGTATCCGTGCGGTTCGCGGGACCAGCCTTCCGCGCCGGCCGTGAAAGCCGGAGCCGTTTCGCCTTGTTCGTTGGTAAGTCCGCCTTTCTTAAAGACGAAAACGAAAAAAGAATGTCCGACGCCGGAAGTTTTATAGCCGTAATAAACTTTTTCCAGCATTTCCGGGTTTATCGAGACCCGGGACCAGACATAGCTTTTTTTATCTTCGGGAATCCCGCCCCAGCGCATGTTTTTTACCGAGACCGAACCGCCGTTGAAAACGGCTTCGGCAGGTTTCTGACAGCTCATGAAGGGGGCGTCCGGGTCCCATTTGGTGACGTAGTTGAAAGCGTCCCCTTTGGAGGCCGTTTCCGGCAGGGGGTCGGGGAAAGACATTTCAAGAGCCGCCGATTCCAGGCCGAGTTGTTCCAGGGCGGAGTTTTCGGCGGAAACGGCGGAACCGGCAAAAAGAAAACTTATTAAAAGCGGGATGGTTTTTTTCATTGAGAATATTATACATCCGTCCGCTCCGGTTAAAAAGGGACCTGGGACCCGGGCACGGCCCGGAATTGGACCCGGCTCTTCCCGGGCCCGATATCCGTTTTCCGGTTTGCAAAATGCTCCCGCTACATGTATAATAGTATTTGATGGGTGAAAATAAGAACAAGGTTCTCGTTATCACGAGCGGCAAGGAACTGCTCATGGAGATGACGCCGTCCATGTCCGGCAGGGGCATGGAGCTTATTTGCGTGCCCACCCTGAAGTACGCCGCCGACAGGATCTCCGCCGGCGATTGCGCGGCCGTAGTCGTGGATTTCGGTTGGCTGTCTCCCTCCGAGCGCGGTTCCATACTCGGCATTCATAAACAATTTTCCAATATCCCGCTCTTTACCCTGGAGTCGGTAGCCAGCATGTCCCCTACCGTCGCTTCTCCCTTGCGCCGTCTGAGCTGGCCTCTGCCGATGGGCTTCGCCGACCAGGTCAGGGTAATACCGCGTCAGATCGTGATACTGGCCGACCAGGTGCTTTTCACGACCGGGGCCGTGCAGAAAGCTTTTCAGCAGGCCGGGGTGCGGCCTTTATCCCTGGAATTGACGAAAAATCTTTCCGATTTTATCCGCCAGCAGGATGAAGCCCGCAATGCGGCCTCCCAGCCGAAGAAAACCAGGAAAAGCTGGTCCCTGCTGGGGGGAGACGAGGAGAACGAATCGGCTCCGACGCCGGCCCTGGGCAACCTGGTGGTGGCGCAATTTACCGGCACTTTGCAGGAGGCTTACGCCCTGGACGCCGCCGTGCGCAAGGCCGTTCCGGAAGCCGTCTGCTATTTCGTTTCCGGAGTGGATACCTCCCGCTACGCCGTGCAGGCCTTCAAAGAAGGCCAGCCCGTGGCGCTTCCCAGGGAACACGCCGGCCGCATAGCGGGCATACTGGTGGAAAGCGGCGAAGGCGCCGAAGTCCGCCTGAAGGAAAGGGAAAAGGAGCGCATACTTCTGCTGGACAATTTCAAGCCGGCCCTTATGACCCTGAGCCAGGCTTTGACCGCCTCCGGCTACCAGGTCACCTCTTCCATGGACGCCGAGGAATCCCTGAGGTTTTGCCAGAAAGGGGCTTTCCATCTCGCGGTAATAGGCACCGCCATAACTTTCGCGGAACATTCGGGCGCGGAACTGGCGCAGAAGATGCGCGAACGCGACCCGGATCTGCGCATCATTTTCATGGTGGACCAGTATCCTCTTCAGGCCGCCCTCAAAGGCGTCAGCCAGGTGGTGGAACTCGGTCTCGACGACGCCATTCTCAAACCCGTGGAGGCTTCGCGCCTGATATTCTCCGTGGAGAAAGCGCTTGAACGCCGTTTCCTGCTTTTGGAGAACGCCCGCCTGCTCAAAGAGATGCAGGAACTGAACCGCCAGCTGGCCGCGATAAACGGTTTCCAGAAAAATTTTTTCGCCACCGTCGCCCACGACGTGAAGAGTCCGCTTACGGCCATCCTCGGCTATTCCGAAGTTTTGGCCGGCAAGCTCAAGAATCTGCCGGGAGAGCAGAAATACGCCTCCAATATACATTCTTCGGCCAAGACGCTTAACGTGCTTATTTCCGACCTGGTGGATCTGGCCGCCATAGAATCCGGCAAACTGCGCGTGGAGATAGGGACGCTGAATTTGCTTTCCGTGGTGCAGGACGTCAGGGCCCGCGTGGAGATAGCCGCCCAGAAACGGAACCTCGCCCTGAATGTCGAGGTCCCGCCCGCGCTTCCTCCTTTGGCCGGCGATGACGCCCGCATAGGGCAGGTGGTCCAGAATCTCTGCACCAACGCCATACAGTACACCAAAGAAGGCGGGAAAATAACCATAAAAGTGGAAAATATTCCGGACCGGGTGGTGGTGAGCGTTATCGACACCGGCATAGGCATTTCCAAGGAAGATCTGCCGCGCGTCTGGGAGCGCTTTTTTCAGACTAAGGAAGCCCAGGGTATGCGTAAAGCCGGCTTCGGCCTCGGTCTTAAGATAGCGCGGGAGATAGTTCAGCGGCACGGCGGGGAAATGGGAATAGAATCCGAACTCGGCGTAGGTTCCCGTTTCTTCTTCCACATACCCGTGAAAATAGACGCGCCTCCCCAGCCCCCGAAGTGATTCGAATCCCCGTAACAACCTCCTTTAAAACGTTCTGAGCGGAACCCTGAAAAGTCTGTTGATATCCGGGGACGTTATTTATAATATGTGTAGATGGGGAGGGGGCCGTGATACCGCCTGCGTTTTTTGCTTTAGAAACCGGTAAAATACCGTTCTCCATTTTTTTCGGCGCAGCGCCGTTGAACTGCGCGCCTTCCGACTGGTTTTACGGCCGGAGAGCGCAGTTTCAGACGCGGCGGGAAGGAGGTAGTTATGGACGAGTCTATGGGGGGATTTATGGGGAAGAAGAAAATGCTGCTTATCGACGATGATAAGGACGATTGCCTGATGATAAAAGAGTTTTTCGACAAGTCGGGATATCCGGACCTGATGTTCGTCGAAAGCGGGGAAGAGGGCCTTAAAAAAGCGGAAAAGGAGCTCCCGGACCTGGTAATAATAGACACCAGGCTTCCCGGTATGGACGGTTTCGAGGTTTGCCGCAGGATAAGGGAGACCGGGTCGCTTAAAAATACGAAGATCATCGTTATGACCGGCTTCATCGACGCCATAGACGCCGTAAAGGCCCGTGAAGTGGGAGCGGACGATTATTGCGTGAAGACCTCCGATTGTCTGCCGCTTATCAAGGCGGTAAAGTCGGTGTTAAGCTGAGAATAAAAGGCGGCGGTTATGATAAAGACCGGAAGAGTTCTTAAAAGAAAAAGCTTTTTAAAACGGCGGGTAAAAGAGCTCGAGGCCGTCCTGCGCAAATGCAGGAAGGATATAAGCGCGCAGGTCTGGGGACTCAGAAAAACCAACGAAGGCATCCGTTTCCTGTATAAGGACCTGGAGAAAAAGACCGAAAAACTGCTGGAACTGGACCGGTTGAAGTCGCAGTTCGTTTTTAACGTTTCCCACGACCTGCGCACCCCTATCTCCATAATAAAGGGAAATATCTTCATGGTCCTGGACGGCGCGGCTGGCGCGGTCAACTCCGGGCAGAAGGAGTTCCTGAACGGAGCTATGAAAAGCACGGACCACCTGGCCCGTATGATAGACGATATACTGGATTTCCAGAAGTCCGGAGCGAAAGACTGGAAGCTCAAGACCGGGGAAAACGACTTGAATGAGCTGGCGAGGGAAGTTTGCGTGCCCGCCTCCGTCGCGGCTAAAAAGAAGGGATTAAAGTTTTCGCTTAAGCTCGGCCGGGCGCCCCTGAAAGCCCGTTTCGATAAGGAGCAGATAAGCCATGTCCTCGCCAACCTCCTGAGCAATGCCGTCAAATTTACCGCCAAAGGCGGGATTTCGGTTCGCGCCGCCGGAGAGGGAAAACATGTTCATATTTCGGTTTCGGATACCGGCTGCGGCGTAAAAAAAGAGGATATTCCAAGACTCTTTCAGCCTTTCGAACGCATCGGGGAGAGAAAAAAAGAGGGAACCGGCCTCGGTCTGGCCATCTCCAGGACCATAGTCGAAAAACACCGGGGAAGCATATGGGCCGAATCCGGCTTAGGCAAGGGTTCGGTTTTCTATTTTACCGTTCCGAGAAACGGCTTAAGTTATGGAATTTAATCGCCAGTCCCTGAAATCCAAATCACAAATAAAACGGATAACGGCCGCGCTCGCGGCCGCGCTGGTCTCTTCGCTTATTCGCCCGCCGGCGGCGGTTTCGGCCGCTTCGCCAAGCGAGGCGGAAGTACAGTCCGCGTATATCTACAATTTTATTCCCCTTATCAGCTGGCCGGAGAGAAACGCCGCGGCCTCCTCCGGCTCCGTAAAGATCTGCCATGTGGGCGAAGGCCCTTTGGCGGGCGAATTGTCCGGGCTGACGGGCCGTCAGGCCGGAGGTCGCGTCATTCGGGTAAGTTCGGCCGCCGTCGCCGGGGAGTCGCTTTCCTCCTGCGATATCGTTATGCTCTCTCCGTCCGTCAGGGAGCAGATCCCGGTCATTCTCAAAAAACTCGAGGGCTCCGCTATCCTTACCGTGAGCCCCATCCCGCAGTTCGCCAGGAAGGGGGGAGTGGTAGGTTTTGTGACCGAAAAGGGCCGGGTCAGGATAGAGATCAGTCTTGGCGCTCTTAAAAAAACGGGTCTAAAGGTCAGCGCTAAATTGATGGAAGTGGCGCGGCTGCTCAAGTAAAGCCGCGCCGGCGCCGGGGGCGCCGTTATGAATAAAATCCCGGGTATCTCGATAAGAAAAAAGCTGATAATGATAATCATGGCGGTCAGCGTTACCGGCCTCCTTTTGTCCGCTTTCGCTTTCATTTCCTTTATCAATTACCGCGCGGGGAAAAATCTGCGTCAGCACAGTCTCGCCGAAGCCGTGCTGATAGCCGACAGGAGCTCCGCGGCCCTGTTGTTCGACGATTCCGGGCTGGCGCAGGCCAACCTCGACGCGCTGCGCCTGAACCCGGCGGTTACCGGAGCGTGCATGTACGACGGAAAAGGCGCCGTTTTCGCCGTTTACGGAGCTTATGGCGGCGCCGAAAAGTGTCCTCCCTGGAAAGCGGGCAGGGGGGAGAGTTCCGGTAAAGACCGGCTTCTGATCTTTGAGCCGGTGCTCGCGGAAGGCGGGCAGATAGGTTCCGTCTTTATTGCCACCAGTTTAAAGGAACTCATTTCGGCCAAAAGGGACGTACTGCTGACGTCCTGCGCTATCATCCTCCTCCTTTCCATTCTGGTTTTCTATATTTCGACCCGGCTGGAGGGCCTCATTTCCAGACCGCTCATACATTTGACGAAAACCGCCCGCCTCGTCGCTTCGCGTAAAAACTACGACATACACGCGGAAAAAAGCAGTCAGGACGAGATAGGCGAACTGGTGGACGCTTTCAACGAGATGCTGGATACCATAAGGGCGAAAGACGAGGAAAATAAAAAGCTTAACGCGGAGCTCGAAGAAAGGGTGCTCATGCGCACGGCCCAGCTGGAACTGGCCAATAAAGAGATGGAGGCTTTCAGCTATTCCGTTTCCCACGACCTGCGCGCCCCTTTGCGCCATATAAGCGGGTTCGTGGCCCTTCTGGTCAGCCGTTTCGGCCCGGCTTTGCCGGAAAAAGGAATGCGTTATCTTAAGATCATAGAGGATTCGGTGCGCCAGATGGGGATTTTGATAGACGAACTCCTGCAATTTTCCCGCAGCGGCCGCGTCGAGATGAAAAAATCCGCGGTGGATATGAACGCGATATTTCAGGAAGCCCTGGCGCCCCTCCGGGGGGAGACCTCGGGCCGGGAAGTCGAATGGGAGATAGGCCGGTTCCCCCGGGTGTTTTGCGACGGAGTGCTGGTAAAACAGGTCTGGGCGAACCTTCTCGGCAACGCCGTCAAATTTTCACCCGCACGAGGCAAAAAGCCAAAATAGAGGCGGGGGTCAGGGAAGAGGACGGGGAATTCGTTTTTTTTGTGCGCGATAACGGGGTGGGTTTCGACGCGAGGTATTTCGAAAAGCTTTTCGGGGTTTTCCAGCGCCTCCACAATCAGGCTGAATTCGAAGGGAACGGGATAGGCCTGGCCAACGTGCGCCGCATAATTTCCCGTCACGGCGGGCGAACCTGGGCCGAAGCGGAAACGGGGAAAGGCGCCGCGTTCTATTTCACTTTGCCAAAAGAAAAACAGGAGGGTTCATGACGCCGTTGAAAAATATATTGCTGGCCGAGGATAACGCCAGGGACGTGGAACTCACTCTGGAAGCTTTGTCGGACAATAACCTCGCCAACCACGTGGTCCCGGTAAGCGACGGAGTGGAAGTCCTGGAATACCTCCGCTGCGAGGGTAAATTCAAAGACCGCGAGAAGGGGAATCCGGCGGTCATCCTGATGGATATAAAGATGCCGCGCCTGGACGGGATAGAAACCCTGAGGCTGATAAGGTCCGACCCGGCTTTTAAAACCCTTCCCGTGGTCATACTTTCCTCCTCCCGGGAGGAACAGGACGTCATGAGAAGCTACAATATGGGGGTCAACGCCTATGTCGTGAAGCCCGTGTCTTTCAAGGATTTTGTCGAAGCCGTAAAGATCGTGGGCATGTTCTGGGCGCTTATAAACGAACAGCCTCCGCAATAAAGCCGGGGCTCGTTTTCGGGAGAGGACTAATTTCTATGAGGTATAAAAAAATTTCTTTTTGCCTGCTGTTCTTTTCGGCCGGGGTTGCGGAAGTTTCCGCGCGGGAGATGCTCGATAAACTCCTGACTTACGACCTTTCCGACCTGATGAACGTGGAGGTGGTTTCCGCGTCCAAAGGTCCCGAACGGATAAACGAATGCCCGGCGACGGTGCGCGTGATAACGGCGGAAGAGATAAAAGAGCGCGGCTATCAGACCCTGGAGGAAGCGCTTTCCGGCCTGCCCGGTTTTCAGTTCAGGGATATCTCCGGTTATAACAGTTATGCGTTCCTCAGGGGTTTGCCGAGCCAGAATAACCTTATTCTCGTTTTGGTGGACGGGGTGCAGATAAACGAATTGAATTCCGGCGGTTTTTACGGAGGGGCACAGTACAACCTGGCCAACGTAAAACGTATCGAAGTGGTTTACGGTCCGGCCTCCGCCCTTTACGGCACCAACGCCGTTTCGGGAATAATAAATATAATCACCAACGATCCCCGGGATATACAGGGCGCGAACGGCGGCGCCCTCGCGGGCGGTTTCGGTACGCGGGCCATGGACTTTAACTACGGCTGGTACGACGAAGCAGGCGATTACGGGGTGAGCCTTTCCGGCAAGCTGAGCCGTACGGAAAAAGACGACCTTGGAGGAGCGAGGGGAGATTATAACTGGTCCGGCAATATGGAGAATTTCGAGGAAGACGAGTCTTTCGACGGGAAAATCCTTTATAAGGGCCTGACCCTCGGGGTCCTGATGCAGGATAAGAATTCCTCCATGACCACGGCCGCCAAAACCGCCGGTACGGACTATCTGGATTACGGGACCAACTGGCATATACGTTTTATCAACGCGTACCTAAAACACGTTTACGACAAGAACCCCGGCTGGTCGCTGGAATCCAGGGCTTATTACAGGAACGCCACGGTAATGCCCGATACCGTTTACGCCGTAAATAAAGTAGTCTGCTCCACCTGCGGCCAGGAGGGGGATTACAGGCCGAACGACCTTATAGGTCTGGAGAGCCGGTTGAATCTGGAGCTCTCGGAAAGATTGGACCTGACGCTGGGAGCTGTGTTGGAAAACGAGAACCTGGCCCTGAGTTATTCCACGACCTACAGCGGCGATCCGCTGGTCGCCGCGGAGGAGCCGGGGAACCCGCCCATGGTGACGAACAATTTGCTGAGTCTCTACGGCCAGGCCCGTTATGAAATATCGCCCGGTTTGAAGTTTACCGGCGGGCTCCGCTATGACGACAGCTCCAGCTACGGGGAAGTGAACACTCCGCGCGCCGGGCTCGTTTACAATAAAGATGAACTTACCCTTAAATTGCTTTACGCCGAAGCTTTCCGGGCCCCGAAACCCTGGGATTATTACTACCGCTCCGGTAATTCCGGCCTCGGCCCGGAGAAAATGCGCTCCACGGAATTGTCGGGCGTTTACGCCTTCTCGACGCATCTTATGGCGGAGCTGTCCGTTTACAGGAATAAAATGGAAGATCTGCTCGTGTTTTCGACCGTCAGGGACAGTTGGGTCAACTCCGGCGACGTGGCGACGCGGGGGGGAGAGGCGCGGCTCGAATTCGCGAAAGGGCCGGTAAAAACCTATTTGAACTACGCTTTTCAGGAATCCGAGGACGAAGACGGCGAGGACGTGGCGGAGATAGCCAGGCACAACGCGGGGATCGGGTTCTTATACGCTTTCAGCGGGAAAGTCAGGCTCGATCTCGCGACCCGGTACCTGGGCGGGAGAAAAAATACCAGGATCATAGCGGCCACGGGTAGCGACCATGTCGGCTCCGCGCTGGTAACGGACGCGACGCTGTCTTTGACCGGCGCCCGGAATTTTAATTTGAGCCTGGCGGCCAAAAACCTTTTCGACGAAACTTATTACCATACTTCCAACAGGACCCCCGACCGTTACCTCCAGCCCGGAAGGCAGTTCCTGCTCCAGGCGGGATATTCTTTCGGTTTCCCGGATAATCCCTGACGGGACGCGTAACAGCGAACAGACGGGACTCGAGACTCGTGATCCGTGACTCGGAACGCCTAACAGCCGTAATTCGTAACTCGTAATTCGGAACTCGGGAAGCAGTTGCCAAACCTCTAACCCTCAAATCTTTGCCACTCTGTGCCTTTGCCCCTTTGTGCCTTTTTTAAACTTTCCCGGTCCCATTAGTCCCAGATTTAACTGGGCTTAAATATCTTTCAAAAAAGGCATTAAGGCTCATGCGTCGCGGCCGGAGAAGACCTATACTATAGGCATAGTGAAAGATAATCCCGATATAAAAACTCGCCAGAAAGGAGAAAAAATGCTCAGAAAAATTCTGACTTTGGTTTTATTGTCCTTTCCGGTCGCGGCCTATTCGGCGGAGACCGACCATTACACGGTGCCTGAGTCCGAGGTGGTTGACATAACCGCCGAGCTTAACGAATATTCCAACGCCGCGGTGGCGGAGATTCTGGCGAAAATAAACGCCCAGGGCGGCTGCGGGGAGGGAGCGCGGGAAATTTACCGGGACGAAGACGGCAATTCCTACGGCTACTCGAAAAACGACGAGGAAAGGCTTTACGAGGGGCTGGGAGAAATCTTCGAAATACACGGAAAAAGCAGGCTGGTGGACGATCTGCTGGCCGGAAAAATGCCGCGCACCGTCATTCCCCTGAAGGAATCGGTTTACGGCGAATGGTCCGTTTCAAACGGCTATCTTTTAGGCAGGACCGGGGCGGGCGAAAGCCCTTTAGCTCTCGCGCCTCTTATAAAAGTGGGCGGTTTGGTAATAGGCACGGACAAGCTGGAGCATATGTTCGGGCTCGGTTACGATTACTTTAAGAGGCATTACATGAAAGGCATGAGCCTGAAAAAGGTGCTGAAGATAGGCGTGGCGGCCGAGAAAACCTATCTCGGGGGCAATATCCTCGCCACCGGGGTTTTTACCTACGCGGACCTGTCGGCCAACTTCAACGGTATGAGGTTCTGGAACCATATGCTGCAGAAAGAGGACGACCTGCTCGGCAAGGAGCATAATTACGGTCCCTATATAGTCTGCGAGGGCGGGAAATGGAAACAGAATCCGGCGCGGCCGATAGACCTCTCCAGGTACGTGGACAAAACTTTCCAGGAAAATTTAAACTGTTCTAAGTTCGCGAGCCAGGGCGGCGTGGATAAATTCAACGCCTCGCTGGCTCGGCTCCGGGCCAAGCACGGAGACTCGAGGTCCTTCTCCTGCCCCACTTCCAAAAGCGAGCTGGAAGAGGCGGCCGCCAAGTATATGGTGTCGATGAAAGACGGGGGCACCATAGACCACTGGATAATAAACCGCGAAGGGAACGCGGCGGTTTCTTATTTCAACGAATTCTGATTTCGCCGTAACCGGCTTTTAACGCCCCGCCGAAGCGAACGGCGGGGCGTTTTTTTATCCCTTCCGCCCCGGGCTGGACCAGCGGATTGATTACGAAGCCATAGAACCCGCCCCGGCCGACGACTGAATCAAACAACTCCCGGA
>PEXN01000120.1 GCA_002774685.1 Elusimicrobia bacterium CG08_land_8_20_14_0_20_51_18
AGCGGCGGGAGCGGGAATTTCGCCGCCATGCGCGGCAGGGCGAAAAAATCGGAAATGCTTTCTGAGGAGAAGGCCATGGCTCCCCAGGCTGCGGCAGCCGAAGGCGCGAGTTTCGCGGACAAAAGCTCCGACTCCGCGGTTAGGCGGGAGGCGGCCGCGGAAATGGGGCAGGTGCAGGCGAGAAAGGATTTTTCGGAAACCGCGCTTTTCCGGCCCCAGCTGGCGATAAAGAACGGCAGGGGCTCTTTTTCCTTCCGTATGCCGGAGAGGCTTACTTCCTGGAAGATAAGCGGTTACGCCATAACCCCGGACGTGAAAAGGGGGCTTATGTCTTTCGAGGCCGTGACGAAAAAAGACCTCATGGTGAGAGTGGAAATGCCGAGGTTTTTCCGGGAAAAGGACGCCGGCCGGATAAAAGCGATAGTAAGCAATGAAACCGATTCAGAAATGTCCGGCGAACTGCTTTTGTCCGTGGAAAGGAACGGCGACAGGACTTATTCGGAATTAGGCCTCGCGGAGGCCGACCTGCTGAAAAGTTTTTCGGTGAAGCCCCGTTCGGTTTTTACCGGGACCTGGGAGATAACCGCTCCTTCCGGGGTTACGGTTTACGATGTTAAGGCCGTGGCCCGTTCCGGCGCTAAAACCGACGCGGAAGTGAGAACGCTTCCCATACTGCCTTCCAGGCAGAGGCTGATAAAAACCTCTTTCGTGTCTCTGGACGGGAACGCCAAAAAGACGCTTGAAATAAAAGAGCTTAAAAAAGCGGATCCCTCCAGGGAAAACGAAAGCATGACCCTGCAGATAGATCCTCAGCTGGCGCTTACGGTAATAAACAGCATGCCGCTCCTGATAAGGTATCCGCACGAATGCACCGAGCAGCTGGTGAACAGGTACACCCCTCTGGCCATAGTCAACTCTTTTTACAAAAAGTATCCGGCGCTGAGGGAGGCCGTGAAAAAGATACCCAAAAGAACGACTCTTACCCGGGCCTGGGACCGGGAGGACCCGCTCCGGCTCATGACGCTGATGGAAACGCCCTGGGAAAACGTCTCGAAAGGCCGCGAATCCTATTACCCGGTCATAGACCTGTTCAACGCCAAATTCGTGGCGGCGCAGGCCAGGGAGGCGCTGGAAAAACTGAAGACCTACCAGCTTTCGGACGGCTCTTTCCCCTGGTTCCCCGGCGGCAGGCCGAGCCTTCATATGACGCTTTACGCGCTGGAGTCTTTCGCGGAAGCTTCCAAATACGGGGTCGCCGTGGACGAGGGGATGGCGAAGCGCGCCATCGCCTACGTCAATTCGGAGATACCCCGGCATATGAAACCCGACGAGGCCTCCACTTCTTATATCCTTTACGCCGCCTATGTCCTGACCTCTTTTCCCAAGACCTGGAGCGAAACCGCGCAGTCCTTTAAAATGGCGAAGCTCTGGGCCGATTACGCGGACAAAAATTCCCGGGCCATGACGCCTTTCGGCAAGGCTTACGCCGCCTGGATTTACTTCCGCCTCAACGAGAAAGACAAAGCCTATTCTTACCTGGACAGGGCTATGGACGGCTCCAGGGAAGACGAGGACGCCGGTCTTTACTGGACCCCGGAAAAGATCTCCTGGCTGTGGTATAACGATACGGTGGAGAAACACGCTTTTATCCTAAGGACCCTGCAGACGCTCAGGCCAAAGGACAAAAGGATAGAGCCGATGCTCAAATGGCTGCTCTTCAACAGGAAAGGCAACGAATGGAAATCGACAAAGGCCACGGCCGCGGCCATCTACTCCATACTGGATATCATGAAGAACCGCGGCGCCCTGGACAAGCCGGACAATTATTCCGCGTCCTGGGGCGGGGAAAAATACGCGGTGACGGCGGAGCCTTTCGACTGGCTGGCCAAACCTTTCAGGTTCGTCAAGACCGGCAAAGACATAGACAAAAAAGATTCGCAGGCCGTTGTGGAGAAAGAGGGGCCAGGCTTCGGTTTCGCTTCTTTGACCCTGATTTTCACCACGGACAGGCCGGCCGAAGCTTCCGGTCCGGGGATAATGGAACTTGGCAGGAAGTATTTCCTCAGGTACAAGGAAGGAGACGATTACCGTCTGAAGCCCCTCGCTTTAGGGGAAACCGTCAAGGTCGGGGACCAACTGGAAATACAGCTTACCGTCAAGACCAAGAGCCAGTTCGAATACGTGCATCTTAAAGATCCCAAACCGGCAGGCTTCGAGGCCGAGGAGCTGAAAAGCGGTTGGAAATGGGAACAGCTTTCGAGGTACGAGGAGCCGAGGGATTCCCTGACCAACTTTTTCATGGACTGGCTGCCGCACGGGGAATACGTGCTCAAGTACAGGCTCAAGGCGACCACCCCGGGGAAATACAGGATAGGCAGCGCGCTGATGCAGTCCATGTACGCGCCGGAATTCTCCGCCTATTCCGACGGGATGGAGATAAAAGTAATAGAGGAATAAAGAATAGAAGACCGGAGGATTAGAGGATTTGCGCTTCAAAGCGGGAAGATTTAGGTCGTGTTTTTGCTAATCCTCCATTCCTCTAATCTTCCAGTCCTCCTGTTCCCGGCGTTTGCGAACATAATTCAATTATGTTTTAATAGTAGGAAGGCATAAGGCGGAAGGCAATAAGGCAAAAAAATAAAAAATGAAACCTGTGCCTTATCCGCGCGTAAGCTTATTTTACTTTCATGCCGCTCTTTTTTTGCCCTCTTGTCGCTTTCACTTGTGACTTTTTTTGCCGCGAGGTGACTTTATGTGCGGAATATTCGGAATAACTGACAACAAAGAGGCTTCCAAACTGACCTATGTCGGGCTTTTCACGCTTCAGCACAGGGGCCAGGAAAGCGCCGGTATAGTAACCGAAAACCAGGGCAAGCTTATTTACTACAATTCCATGGGCCTGGTTAACGAAATCTTCAATCCCGAACTGCTGGATTTTCTCAAAGGCAGGAACGCCATAGGCCATATAAGATATTCCACCACCGGCTCCAGCAACGTAAACAACGCCCAGCCTCTATATTTCAATTCCAAATTCGGCGAGATAGCGGTGGCGCATAACGGCAATATAACCAACAGCGTGGAACTCAGAAAAAAGCTGAAGGAGCAGGGGGCGATTTTCCAGTCGACCACCGACAGCGAAATAATAATACATCTCATAAGCCGCAGCCGCAAAAAGAACGTGGAAGACGCCCTGGCGGAAAAGCTGCCCGGGCTCAAAGGCTCCTATTCCTTTCTTTTCCTGATGAAAGACAGGCTCATCGCGGCCAGGGATCCTTACGGCTTCAGGCCGATGGTGATAGGCAAAATAAGAAAATCCTTTATTTTTTCCTCGGAAACCTGCGCCGTGGATGTGATAGGGGGAAATTTTTTCAGGGAAACGGAGCCGGGAGAAATGGCCGTTTTCAAAAACGGGAAACTTTCCTTCCGGAGATTCGCGCCGGTTAAAAAATATTCCCGCTGCGTTTTCGAGCAGGTTTATTTCGCGCGTCCGGACTCCGTGGTTCTCGGCCGGACGGTGCAGACGGCCAGATACAATATAGGCAAACTGCTGGCCAAGCAGTTGAAACATGTCAAGGCCGACCTCGTCTCGGGCGTGCCGGATTCGGGAACCGCTTACGCGCTGGGTTTTTCCGGGGAATCCTGGATACCTTACCAGACGGTTTTTATGCGCAATCATTACGCCGGGCGTTCCTTCATGCAGCCCAGCCAGAAAATGAGGGAATTCACGGCGCATTTGAAGCTCGCCCCGATAAAAGACGTCATAAAAGGCAAAACCCTGGTTCTTATAGACGATTCCCTGGTAAGAGGCACGACTTCGAGGAAGATTATAAGAAGCCTGAAACGGGCCGGGGCCAAAAAAGTGATAATGGCCATAGCCTCCCCGCCGATAATTTCTTCCTGTTATTACGGAATAGACACTCCGACCAAAGAAGAGCTTATAGCCAACAATATGAGCCTGGAGCAGATAAGAAAGTTTATAGGCGCAGACGAGCTGCATTATCTTTCCATTGAAAACCTGATACGGGCCTGCGGCCGTGGGGACGCCGGTTTCTGCGACGCCTGTTTTACCGGGAAGTATC
>PEXN01000127.1 GCA_002774685.1 Elusimicrobia bacterium CG08_land_8_20_14_0_20_51_18
TGGACGGAGGCCAAGAGTAACGACCCGGCCGCGGTAATGCGCCTGGAGAAGGGGAAAGGCTTTTTTGAAATAACCAAACTTGAAGACGAACTTACCGACTATTACCTCAAGGCCCGCGTAAAAGAACAGGCGGAAAATCTCAAGCAAAAGGGCTCCTCGCCCTCCGAAGTTAAATCCGCTTCGATCCATTCCGTTTCCAGCGCTTATTACATAACCTATTCCCAGGATTCCGAAACGAACATTATCTCTTTTTTCACATACCAGGGCGTGTCCTACTCCTTCATTTCGAAAAGCGTGGGGGAAGCCGCTTTCAAAGACCTGGCTTATTTTTTCAGGAAACCGGGCGAGAAGATAGAGGTCAAAAAACCCAAACCGGCGCCGAAGAAGAAAAAAACGGTGAAAAAGGAACAACGGGACACCACTTTCGACGAATTCCTTTCCACTTCCACTACCGGCGCTTTTTTGGTTGCGGTCGAAACCGGGAAAGACGATTTTTCTTCTTCAACGGGAGCGGCCGGAACGGTTCTTGTCGACGACGGCTCTAAGCAAATGGACGAGGCCAGAGACCAGGCAAAAAAATGGCTTAGCGACGTGGCTGCCAGAACTTCGGGCGCCGCCGGGGAAAGTTACATAAAAAGGGCCCCGTTGAACAGGTACCTGGCGGCGGTTCTGGCGGCGTTCTGGATAGTTTTTTCCTTCGTGTTCAGAAAAATAGGCGCCGGAATTCCGAACCCCAAAATGACGCCGTATCCGCAGGAAGTCCCCCCGGATTTCTTTTTCCCTTTTATCATAACCCGCGTTTCCACTTTCAGGGAAACCATGTTCCAGATTATAACCAGACAAAGGCAGATCCTTTCCGGCTACTATAACCATGAAAGCTCGCCTTTCCTCTTTTTCGGAGTATTCGGGATTTTTTATCTCCACCTAGTCTGGAGTTTTTCGGATTTTGTAAGTCCAGGCCTGGTTTCAGGAATCATGCTTTCTCTGCCGCTCGGGAAATTCGTCGCTTCCGTTCCCGAACTGCCCTTTCTTTTCCTTCTGGCCTGGGGCGCGTTCAAGAAAATGAAATCCGTGGAAAAACTGGTCATACAGGACAGTCAGACCAATCTCGTGATGGAGGTAGGTAAAGGGAAGGATTGTTACGCCGTTCTCAGGGACGGAAAGGGTAAAGACGTGGCCAGACTTCACAAAAGAGGAACGGCGATGGAAAGGCAGTGGCACTTTTCGGACCTGGATAATCAGGTGGCTTTCACCATCATAGACGAGCATCCGAAACTTTTCATAGCCAGCAAGTTCCTGGGCGTACAGGGAGGCGGGCTCCGGTCCAGATACGGCATCTTTGTGGACGGCAAGAGGGCCGGCTTTTTGTTCGTCGACTCCCATTCCGCCGAAGGATTTCAGATACACCTCGAATTCGGATATGAGAGGGTGGCCCATCAGGCCCAGATACTTGCGGCTCTTTTATACATAATTTCCAGGGAAAAAGAGAGAAGTTTCCTCAGCTTGTAACAGGCGTCGGTTCCCGCCGGCTTCCACGCCGGAAAATAAATTATTTTACGAGTCCTGACCGGGGGATAAAATATGACACCACAACCTTCTTATCGATTTGCGGCCGACGCTTTTTTGAGGACGCGTTGCGTTCCCGGGGGGCGTTAGAGTGAACATAGGAATTCTTACCGGCGGCGGCGACTGTCCGGGACTTAACGCGGTAATAAGGGCCTTTACCAAGTTCGCCCTGAAACGAGGCCACAGGGTCCTGGGGTTCAGGGACGGGTTCAAGGGATTGGTGGAAAACAATTTTATGCGCCTTACGGACCGGGAAGTTTCCGGGATAATAATAAGAGGCGGGACCATTTTGGGAACCAGCAATATAGCGAACCCCTTTTCTTACATGCTGCCGCCGTTCTCTCCGGAAAAGCCGGCCGATATGAGCGGAGAGGTCCGCCGGATTTTCAGGAAAAACGGACTGGACTGCCTCGTGGCGATAGGCGGCGACGGCACACAGAACATGGCTTACGGCCTTTTTCAAATGGGCCTGCCGGTCATAGGTGTGCCAAAAACCATAGACAACGACCTCAGCAAAACCGATTACACTTTCGGCTACGATACGGCTTTACAGATAGTCACCGAAGCCATAGACAGGCTGCATACCACGGCGGAATCGCACGAGAGAGCTATGGTGATCGAAACGATGGGAAGATACGCCGGCTGGATAGCTCTGCGCTCGGCCATAGCGGGCGGCGGGGACCTGGTGCTCATCCCGGAGATAGAATACAGGGACGCCGACATCGTGGATTATGTGAAGGCCAGAAGAAAGAAGGGAAAAAATTTTTCGATAATAGTAGTGGCCGAAGGCGCCAGGAGAAAAGGCGGCGAGTTTACGGTCTCAAAAAAAGTCGCTTCTTCCACCGATCCCCTTCGCCTGGGCGGAATTTCTTATAAAATAGCCGATTTTGTCGAAAAGAACGTCGGAATGGAGGCGAGGGTCGTGGTCCTGGGACATCTGCAAAGGGGGGGAGTCCCCACTCACTTCGACAGGTGGCTCGCCACGGGTTTCGGGGTCAAGGCGATGGACCTCATAGAGGAAAAGAAATTCGGTTATATGGCCGCCCTCCATGGACAGACTTTTACGGGGGTTTCCATAAAGTCCGCGGTGGGCCGGCTTAAGCGGGTGGATCCGGGCTCTTTCGATGTTAAAATGGCCTTGAAGGTAGGCATGAGTTTCGGGAATAAGGACGTGGAGTAAGGGAAACCGGTATGGACAAAAAATATATATACGGCATAAACGGCGTGGACGAAGCCGTCAAGAACGGGAAAAGAAAGATTTTCAGGGTGATAGCTTCTAAAAACTCCTCACCCAGGATAGACCAGATACTCCGGAGCGCCAGGTCGGCCAATGTATATTGTGAAACGGCCGACAAACGGGTCCTGGACAAGCTTTCCAATAACGGGAACCATCAGGGAATAATGGCGGAAGTCTCCGATATAGCCGGGTTTTCCTTGGACGAGGCCGCGGCGGCGGAAAAAGACCTTAAAAAAGCCAGGTGGGTGGCTATAGATTCCATAACCGATCCCTCCAACCTGGGAAGCATAATAAGGAGCGCGGTCTGTTTCGGCTTTACCGCCATAATAATACCGGAGAACAGGACGGTGGGGATAACTCCGGCCGTGGAAAGGGTGGCCAGCGGCGCGCTTGAAAAGATGAACGTTATCCCGGTGACAAACCTGAATCAGACCATACTGGAGCTTAAAAAAAAGAATTTCTGGGTTTACGGCGCGGATATGAGCGGCGAAAACGTCCGCGGCGCGGATTTCGCCTTTCCCCTGGTTCTGGTAATAGGTTCCGAGGGCGAAGGCCTTCACCTGAAGACCAGGGAGCATTGCGATAAGATAATCTCCATCCCGCAGGTCAAAGATTTCGACAGCCTCAACGCCTCGGTTTCCGCCGCCGTTCTTATGTACGAGATTTCCTCGAAACGGATTTTTTGAATGTCCCGTCTTTTTAAACGACCGTTTTAAAAGACGGGACAAAGTTCGGGGCTGGAGATTATTTAAGCGCGAAAAGATAAAATTCTCCCGCCTCTTTCATCGAACCGGCTTCCAGCTCCGCTTTTTCTCCGCCGCCCCAGAACAGGTCTATCCTCCCGGGGCCCCTTATGGCCGAGCCGGTGTCGTGGGTGGCCACGAACCGTGAAAACTCCTTAAAGCCGGATAAACCGCCGTTTTCTCCGGCCACCGGTTTCCTGGATTTGAGGAAGCCGGTCAGGCCCAGCGGGATATACTGAGGGTCTATCGCTACGGACCTTTCCCCGGTAAGCTCGTAGCCCATCGCTCCGTAAGGCAGGGAATCTTTCGGTTTTTTTATGAAAAAGATATAACGCGGATTCAAATTTACCAGGCGTTCCTCCCTGGCCTGTTCCTGGGAGGCTAGATATTTTATGAAATCCTTGAAATTCATAGCCGGGACTTCGCCGCAGTCCATGAGTATTTTCTGCACGCTTTTAAATTTCCAGCCGTTGGCCCCGTCGAAACCTATTCTTATATAATCCCCGTTCTCATATTTGAGCGCC
>PEXN01000033.1 GCA_002774685.1 Elusimicrobia bacterium CG08_land_8_20_14_0_20_51_18
CAATAAGCCAGCACAACAAGACCGTACTTGCGGCTGTATTCGGATACCCAGCGCAAATAACGATCCATGTCATTATCGCCGTTGAAAATATTCTGACGATAATTACCTCGCTGGGTTATATGATGCGGAAGCCCAAGCCCCACGACTCTTGCCAATCTCGGCATAGTTAAATAATATGATACACGCTCGTGCTGTGTCAACAGATAAATAGGGCGCTGTCCCCTATTTTAGGTCACGGACGTCGAGTTTGTACCAGTGAGAGAGTTCGGGAGATTCCCGTTTTGAGGCGGGCCTGACTTTCTTGAATCCGAAACGGGTATGGCAGCAGGTACTGAGCAAATTATCGGCGGCGCAGCAATACCAGATTTCTTTGGCGCCCTTGGAAACGGCGTAACGTATCCGGGCTCCCGTGAGCGCTTTGCCGATGCCGCGCTCCCTGTGTTTCGGGTCGACCCTGAGCCCGTCCAGTATCCAGCGTCCATCCGAACACAGAACTATGGCATGTCCCGCCATTTTCCCGCTCTGATACGCCGCGAAATACGCGTGCGGATGTTTCGAGGTCTGTTCTATAAATGAAAGATCGCCGTAAATCCGGAACGCGCCCGCCTTCCATGCGCCGTTTTCCTCGATGACCCTGCTGATTTTAAATTTTTTTCCGGACGATTTCATATTTTAGAGAATTTCCCTCGCCACCGGGCGGCTTTTGCCGAAACTAACCAAAGAACGATTTGATTTTTTCCAGCATGCGGGTGAAAACGCCGTCGTTTTTCTCTTCCTGAGTCCGCACTCTCACGAATTTCTGCCTGTCCACCGCCGGCAGAACTTCCTTCTCGAAATATTCAAAAAAACCGGCTCCGAGGCGCTTCCTGCGTTCGGAAAGGATCGTGCGGCTCAGGTTCCCGCCCTGGGCGAAATATTCCCGGCCGCAGAAAGCCTGTATATAGGGATTCTCCTCGTATTCGCTGACGGCCTCTTCGTCCGAGATGTTCTTTATGTATTTCACCAGAAAAAGCCCGCAGACGAGGCGCGAATCCACCGCCGGGCGGCCGGCGTTGCTGGAAAAAGAGACGCCGTAAAGTTCGTCCAGCTTCTCCCAGGGAATGGACTCCGAGAGCTTCAGCCACCGGTTCTCGAAATCCAGTCCGGTCCCCAGGTGGAAAAAATTTTTGAACAAGGAAGGCGTCTTATCTGTTACGTACATTCTCTCTCCATTCACTCAATTTCTTAATCTCTCAATATCTTAATATCTTAATATCTTAGTATCCTAATATCTCTCTTTTACTTCTCCGGCATGAAGCATTTTCGGCATCTGGCCTCATACTTTTCGCCGGCCCCGACGACTATCCTTTTGGAGCTGTCGCTGAGGCGCTGGCTGTAATGGGCGGGATTGCCGCAGACCATGCAGATCGCGAGGTTTTTGGTGACGTATTCCGCCACGGCCATTATTTTCGACATATTGAGAAAAGGTTCGCCCCTGTAGTCCATGTCCAGGCCGGCCACTATCACTCTCCTGCCCCCGCTGGCCAGTTTATTGGCCACTTCCACTATCTCCTCCCCGAAAAAATGAGCCTCGTCTATCCCCACGACTTTGGTGTCGGGATCCACGATTTTAAGGATTTCTTTTGCGCTTTTTACCGGCTTGGCCGAGAGCATGCTCTTATCGTGGGAAACGATATGCTCCTTGGCGTATCTGGTATCCAGGTAGGAATTGAAAACCTGAACCTTTTGCCTGGCTATGGTCGCCAGCTTAAGCCTTCTTATAAGCTCCTGCGTCTTGCCGGAAAACATGCTCCCGCAGATAACCTCTATCCAGCCGGTATTATTCGGCACGCTTACCACTATCATTTTCCCCCCTTAGCTGAAAGCCTGAACCATTTCCAGGTGTTTTCCAGTCCTTCCCTGAAAAGCACTCGCGGTTTGTATTTTAAATCCCTTTTCATCAGCGAAACGTCCGCCCAGGTCTTCCGTATGTCTCCCTTTCTTTTGGGCGTAAACGTTTTTTTCAGCCCGTACCCGCAGAGTTCCTCGAGCATTCCCGCTATCTGCAGCAGGCTTATGGTATTGCCCACGGCCACGTTATAAACCTTACCGGCGGAAACCGGGGAGAGGGCGGCGAGGATATTAACGTCGGCCACGTTTTTCACGTAAGTGAAATCCCGGGACTGCTTCCCGTCCCAGTGTACGATAAGCGGCTTTCTCAGCGCGGCCAGCTCTATAAATTTCGGTATCACAGCCGAATACATGGATTCCGGGTCCTGTTTCGGGCCGAAAACGTTGAAATATCTCAGGGCGACGGTCTCAAGGCCGTAAGTCTTAGAGAACATCACGCAGTAATTTTCCGCCGCCAGCTTTGAAACCGCGTAAGGAGAGATAGGGGAAGGCCTGAGGGTCTCTTTCTGGGGAAAAACTTTATTGTCGCCGTAGGCCGAGCTGGAGGAGGCGTAAACGAGCCTCTTTACTCCCGCCTCTTTGGCGCCTATGAGAACGTTCAGAGTGCCGGTTACGTTCACTTCGTTCGTGCCGGTCGGATTGTCCACCGACTTCGGGACCGACCTGAGAGCCGCCTGGTGAAGCACGTAGGAAACCCCTTTCATCGCCCTTTTTATGTCGGAAGGATTCCTGATGTCCCCCCTGACTATCTCTATCCGTCCTTTAGACTCCTCTATGTGCTCCATTTTTCCGGTGGAAAAATTATCGAGTATCCTCACCTTCTCTTTTCTCGACAGAAGCTCTTCCACGATATTGGAGCCTATGAAACCTGCGCCGCCGGTAACAAGCCAGAGTTTTTTCGCCATTATTTTCCCTCGGTATAATAAATTATAACTTTTTACACGGCACCGGGAAATAGCCGCCTCTCCCCTTCTTATCCCTTGTCCCTTAGCCCTTATCCCTATTTTCCTATTCCCTGAACTCTCCCTCTTTTCTCCAGGGCCTCCAGAAATAATCCGCGCGCCGGTCTATTTCGTCCCTTCTGTAAGGATCGTTCATTTTAAGCGTCACGTAAAAGAAGAACTCTTTCACGTCCTTCCTTATTCTGAGATTGAACCTGGTCCTGAAATCGTGAAAATCCTTGTACAAAACGGCCGCTTTCTCGTAAAACCTCAGCCCGCCGAGCTCGTCCTCGAAATCCAGCCAGTATCTCAGCGTCAGCTCCATGCGCCAGTCTTTCGCGATGGGAGGCACGAAGCCGATGCCGTTGGAAAAAATATACCGGGATTTCCTGTCGCCGTAATTGGCCAACCCCACGTTGAAATAGTTCTTATCGTCGCCGGAATTGAGCTGGGTTATGAAATTCTTATTGCCCTCGTCCAGGCTGTAGCTCTCGCTCAGGTAAAATTCGAAACCCTTCATCTGTTTGTACAGCTCGAAAGTAAGGGGATACAGCCTGTCTTTGAAACCGGCGTAATATAGATAATTCTTAAGGTCGTACCTGGTGGTAAAACGCATATAGGACCTGGCGCTGTTGATAAGAAAAAAAACGGTAGAAAAATATTCCTCCTCTATTCCCTTATCGGCGGAGTTTTTGTCTCTTCCGGGCTTATTCTCGCGGGTTCTCCTCTTCGTGTAATACTGCAGGTCCACGGACCCCCAGAGTCTGGAATACCTGAGATTAAGGTCCGTTCCGTATCTCCCCGTCCAGACGTCGCCGACGGCGGACGAGGTGGAAAGATGCACATATTGTTCGTAAAAAAAACCGGGATAAAAGCTGATGTTCCTGTAAACGTTCACGGGCCTGGAAATGTTCCAGTTGGCGTTTATTTTTTTCTGGAAGTAGGAGGAGTTTTCCAGGGAATTTTCGAAATAGCCGCTGTAGGCGTTGAAAAAAGGCAGATATTTGAATTGCGCGGGAACCGTCTGGAAATCCAGGCGCGGCGTGACCTCTTCCGATTTACGGAACTCTCCGCCGGCCGAAGCGGTGGAAAGATACCTCACGTGGGAACTGGCCCTCGCCACCATATGGCTGTTTTTATAGGTAAGCGCGGCGGAAGCCTGTTTGTCGGAACTTACCGCGAAAGGGTTGGCCCTGAAATAGTCGTTATTGAAATTCGGGTCGGAAATGAGCCTGAAATAGGTCTGGGCGTAAAGGTCCCGGCCCGGCTTGTAATCCGGACTCCTCAGAGAA
>PEXN01000102.1 GCA_002774685.1 Elusimicrobia bacterium CG08_land_8_20_14_0_20_51_18
AGCCGCTGGGCGGCAAGGCCCTTTTCGGCGGACAGAGGTTCGGAGAAATGGAAGTCTGGGCGCTCGAAGGCTACGGCGCCGCTTACACCCTGCAGGAAATGCTCACGGTCAAATCGGACGACTTCACCGGCCGCAACAAGATGTACGAGCATATCATAAAGGGCGAATTCCCGAACGAGCCGGGCGTGCCGGAATCTTTCAAGGTGCTGGTGAAGGAACTTCAGGCCCTGGCGCTGGACGTGGATCTGATAAAGACGGCCGTCCCCGCCGTGGAAGGCGAGACGCCGGCGGAAGAAAAGAAGGGAAAGACGAAGAAGAAAGTTTCTAAGGAGAAATAAAGAGCAGGGAACAGAGAACAGGGAACAGGGCGAAAAAATACCTAATAGCTCCGGCCTCTCACCCCTGACCGCTTACCCCTGATGTTTTGAGGAGAATGAACATGGACAATATTTCTATATCCGCCGCCAGAGAGTTTCTCGGAGCCACCAGAAAGACCGGGAAGGTCAGGAAGGAGATTGACTTCAATCATTTTGACGGGATGAAGATAGGGATAGCCAGCCCCCATAAAATAAAACAGTGGTCCTTCGGCGAAGTGAAGAAACCCGAAACTATCAACTACAGGACGCTCAAGCCCGAGAAGGACGGTCTGCTCTGTCAGAGGATATTCGGACCCGTGAAGGATTACGAATGCGAATGCGGAAAATACCGCTGGATAAAATTCAGGAACGTGGTCTGCGACAGGTGCGGAGTGGAAGTCACCGAATCCAAGGTCAGAAGGGAAAGGATGGGGCACATAGACCTGGCCGCCCCCGTGGCGCATATATGGTTTTTGAGAAAAAGCCCGTCCAGGATAGGCCTTATACTGGACATGAGGCCGACCGACCTCGAGAAGGTCGTGTATTACGCGGCTTACGTTGTCCTCGAAGACACCAAGGACCCGGTCACCGGCAGGGTCGAGTACTCCAAATGCGACGTGCTTACCGACGCCCAGCTCAACGAAGTCAGGAAGAAATATTCCAAAATAAAGGTCAGCACCGGCGCCGCCGCCATAAAAGAACTGCTCGAAGGCGTGGACCTCGAAAAGGAAATAAAGGACATCCAGAAAAAACTCGAGGACGCCAAAGATAACGAGGACAGGACCAAGCTCATAAAGAGACTGCAGATCCTGCAGGGTTTTTACGAAAGCGCCTCCCGGCCCGAATGGATGATAATGACCATTCTCCCCGTGATACCCCCCGATCTGAGACCTCTCGTGCCGTTGGAAGGCGGCCGTTTCGCCACCTCGGACCTCAACGACCTTTACAGAAGGATAATAAACCGGAACAACAGGCTCAAACATATAGAAGCCTTAAGGGCTCCCCAGGTCATGATCTTCAACGAAAAGCGCCTCCTGCAGGAAGCCGTGGACGCGCTCATAGAGAACGGCGCCAGGGGTAAAGTGGTGCTGGGCTCCGCCAACAGGCCGCTGAAATCCATTTCCGACATACTCAAAGGCAAACAGGGCAGATTCAGGCAGAATCTGCTCGGTAAAAGGGTGGACTATTCCGGCCGTTCCGTCATAGTCGTGGGCCCGAACCTGAAGCTTAGCCAGTGCGGTCTTCCCAAGGAAATGGCCCTCGAGCTTTTCAAGCCTTTCGTGCTCGCCGAGCTCATCAAAAAGGAGAACATAACCCTTAAGATAGCCAGGAAAAAGCTGGAACACGCCGACAACGAGATCTGGGACATACTGGAAAGGGTGACCAGAAAACATCCGGTCATGCTTAACCGCGCCCCGACCCTCCACAGGCTCGGCATACAGGCCTTCGAGCCCGTGCTCATAGAAGGTCTCGCCATACAGCTGCACCCGCTTACCTGCGCGGCTTTTAACGCCGACTTCGACGGCGACCAGATGGCCGTTCACGTGCCGATCTCGCACCAGGCCCAGATGGAAGCCAGGATGCTGATGATGGCGACCAACAATATAATTTCCCCGGCTTCCGGCCGGCCCATAGCCAACCCCTCGCACGACATGGTGCTCGGGGTGAATTACCTCACCAAGATCAAGCAGGGCGAAAAAGGCGAAGGCATGATCTTCTCCGATTTCGAAGAGGTCGTCAGCGCCTACCAGAGAGGCGTACTGGACCTGCACGCGCCCATAAAGGTCAGGGGCTTCAACGAACTCGTGGAAAAGGACGCCAAGGGCGAAATAGTGAAGGCGCCCTCCAAGTGGAAGGACTATACCACCACGGGCAGGATACTGTTCTCCGAAATACTTCCGCCGAACATCAACGCGAAGGAGTATAACAAGACCATAGGCAAAAAGGACCTCTCTTCTCTTATAGACAGGTGCTACAAGGATAAGGCGATCGGCCATTACCAGACCGTTATCCTCCTCGACAAGCTTATGAACCTCGGTTTCCATTACGCGACCACCTCCGGTCTGAGCATTTCCATAGCCGACATGAAGATCCCCGAAGAAAAGGAGATCCTGATAAAAGAGGCCGACAGGAAAGTGAAGGAGATAGAGGGACAGGCGCAGGAAGGCATAATAACCGACGTGGAAAGATATAACAAAATCATAGACATCTGGACGAACGTCAACGACAAGGTCGCCGACGTCATGTTCAATAAGATGAAAGAAAGCGAAAAGGAAAAATACGACAGCGCCAAGCCCAGGTTCAACAGCGTGTTCATGATGGCCGACTCCGGCGCCAGAGGCTCCAGGCAGCAGGTCAGACAGCTGGCGGGTATGAGAGGACTGATGGCCAAACCCCAGAAAAAGCTGACCGGCGGCATCGGCGAGATCATCGAAAACCCGATACGTTCCAACTTCAGGGAAGGCCTTTCGGTGCTCGAATATTTTATCTCCACTCACGGCGGAAGAAAAGGTCTTTCCGACACGGCCCTTAAGACGGCCGACGCCGGCTACCTCACCAGGAGACTGGTGGACGTGGCTCATAACGTGGTGATCTGCACGGAAGACTGCGGAACCGTCAACGGCGTGGATATAAAAGATCTAAAATCGGGCGAGGACGTGATAGAAAGCCTGCAGGAAAGAATAACCGGCAGGGTGGCCCTCGAGGACATAAAACTGCCGGACGAAAACGGCAAGATGAAAACCGCGGTGAAAGCCGGGGAATACATCTATCCCGAACTCGCCAAGAAGATAGCCGATTCAAAGCCGGAATCCGCGCCGGTGAGAAGCGTGCTCACCTGCGAAGCCGAAGTCGGGGTTTGTTCCAAGTGTTTCGGCCTGAACCTGGCGACTAGTCAGCCGATAGAAGTCGGCGAAGCCGTGGGCATCATCGCGGCGCAGTCGATAGGCGAACCCGGGACCCAGCTTACGCTGAGAACCTTCCACATCGGCGGTACCGCCTCCAGAGAATTGGAAAAATCCGAAATAAAAGCGGATTTCGACGGCAAGGTGGAGTTCAAGGACGTCGACACCATAGAGAATTCAAAGGGGGAGAATATCTGTATCTCCAGGACCGGATTCATTTACGTGAAGTCCTCCGACAAAAAGAAAAAGAAGGAGATAAAGCTCACCTACGGTTCCAGGGTTTTCGTGCAGGATAAAAAGGAAGTCAAGACCGGAGACCTCATAGTCCAGTGGAACCCTCATATCATGCCGGTCATAGCCGAAAAAGACGGCAAGGTGAAATACCTGGACATCGTGGAAGGAAGAACGCTCCACGAAGAAAGGAACAAGGTTACCGGCATCATAGAAAGAAAGATTATAGAACACAGGGGCACGAAACATAATCCCCGCATAATCCTGGAGAAAAAGGGCGAAACGGTGGACTCTTATAACCTGCCTACCGACGCCATAATCGTCGTCGAGAACGGCGAGGGAATGAAGAAAGGCGACATCCTGGCCAAGATGCAGAGGGACGTCGCTAAGACCAAGGACATAACCGGCGGCCTGCCGAGGGTCGCCGAGCTTTTCGAGGTCAGAAGGCCGAGGAACGCCGCCATCATAACCAGGATAGAGGGCGTGGTCTCCATAGGCCAGACCTCCAAGGGCCT
>PEXN01000070.1 GCA_002774685.1 Elusimicrobia bacterium CG08_land_8_20_14_0_20_51_18
GCCGGCCGTCGTCACAGTCTCCCTGGCTGCGCCCAGCGGGCAAGCCGGCACCTGTGGCCCCGGAGGGGCTGTTCCGTCCGAAACCTTTTAAAGCCGAAACCGAGGGCTATTCCGTTTTTCTTCAACGGAACCGCCACACCCGCGAAGTCTATCTTGGAATCCATTATCCAGGAAGTGTGGCTGAGGCCCAGTTCCACGTTTTTAAGGCCGGAAAGTCCGGCGGGATTGTAATTTATGGAATTTATACTGTTGGATACTGCCGTATAGGCCGAGCCCATTGAGACCGTTCTCGCGTCCGTATCTATTTTGAGAAAATCGGCTCCGGAATTCGCTTTTACCGTCACTGGACCAGATAAAAACAATATGATTATTAAACTTTTTTTCATATAAACCTCATCTGTTTTCGGCTTTTCCCCTGTTCACGCCCATAAAACTGATATTATATAATTTTCCTTCCTGACTGATTTCCATCTTATCGCGGGGCTTCCCAGCTTCTCGTACCTCTCCAGCGCCCGTCCCGCGAACTTGACCCGTTCTCCCGCTATCTCCGCTTCCCTGGCGTCCACGCTGAGCCCGAGGCCCAGCATTTTGAGCGCGGCTTCCTTGAGAGTCCAGGTTTCGGTGAATTTTTCTTCGGAGCCGGCGCAGGCCCCGTATTCCCCGGCCGTAAAAAAATCCTTTTTCCAGGCCTCGCTTCTTTTTTCTATCTTTTCCACGTCCACGCCTATCAGGGGAGTGAGCGCCCTGTTTATGGCGCAGGCGCAGAGAGCGTCCCGGTGTGAAAGGGAGATGTAGAATTCCTTCCCCCCCGCCCTCGCCAGCGGTTTTCTGTCCGCGTCGCTAAAGACTTCTATCCCGTCCGGCGTCCCGCCGAGCGCTTCGCTTATCAGTTCCTTGGCCGCCAGTCTCGAAGCCAGCCATTCGTCACGCCGTTTCGGAGTCTTGAGCTTTTCGAATTCGTTTTTTTCGGCCGCGCTGAGCCGGGAGAAGTTTGTTTCCGGTTTGACTTCGCGTATTTTAAGGTAAGGCGCGGGAGATAGATGTGTGGAGGTATGGAGGTATGGAGGCGTAGAGGCGTGGAGGCCTGGAGGCCTGGAGGCATGGATGTATGGAGGTATGGAAGACAAGGGCGTTTCTCTTTCGTCTGGTTTTTTCATTTTTCCTGCTTCTATGCGTCTATACCTCTATGCTTCTAGATTTGCGTCGGTATCATCACATAATCTTTCAACTGCGCGGCCAGCTTACCCTTTTCGTCGAAAGCGTAAGAATCGTAGATGCTTTTCCCGTAATCGTTCATGCCCTTGAAAACGGCGAGGGTGTAAAGCTTTTCCGCGTCCCGGGCATTGTCGGCCACGGTTATTTCGCCTATGGCGTCGGGCAGGGTCATTTTATTCTCCAGGTACAGGTCCCGCCAGCCGCAGGTCTGGAACATCGCCTCTATCAGCATCGGATGGAAGATATAATCCATGTCCTTTTCGCCGAGCAGAGGGGCCGCCGGTCTTTTGAAAACTCCGAAAACGCGTTCCTTGTCGGCGCTGATTATCCCGTCCAGCACCTGAAAGCTGGGGCCGTGGAAATAGGTCTTGTAGATGGTTCCCGCGTCCACCTTGTATCTGGACTTTATGGCCGGAAGCTCCGGCTCGTCGAAGCGGGCCTTAAACTCCGGGTCGTATTCGCCGAGGAAATGTATCCTGGTCTCGCCCATCTTTACGCCTCTCGAATTGATGAAGTCGGATTCTATCCTGAGCGAATGCCGTTTGTCTTCCGCTTTGGCTATGATCTTTATGTCGACGGGGTTGTTTTTCAGCAGTTTTATGGGCAGTTGGAACCTGAGGTTCAGCAGGGTTTTGGGATTCTCCTTTTTTATGGTCTTCACGGCCTCGGCGAAAGTCTCTATCCCCATGACGCCGGGGAAAACCGGGGTGCCGTTTATGGCGTGGTCGGTCAGGTAATGGTCGGTCTCCACCGCCAGTTTTTTGGAGGCCAGGAAGCCGTCGCTTTTGGAGTTCTTCTCGATCTTTTCCATGAAATGCAGGCCCTGGGCCGATTCGGACGGTCCGGCGGCCTCGCCGGCCTGAGCGCCGCCGGCCGCGGCCGGGGAAGAATTGGGATAATCCGGCTCGTACTGCAGCTGCTTGTCCCAGTCCAGCTTGCCCAGGTCGCCGGAAAGTATGGCCTCGCTGGAGTCGCCGTAGACTATCTCGTCGGCCAGCGCGTTCATAACCTCTTCGGGATAGAGGAATTCCATGTTCTGCGATTTCAGGAAGGCCTCGACGCCGGGCCTTACGCCCATGCCGATATTAGCTATGCCGGTCATGTCTATCGAGAAGGCCCTGTTGCCCTGGTTGAAAAGATTTATCGCGAACTTGGAGATATAGTCCGAAGCCGCGGCGTAGTCGCTCTGTCCCAGATTGCCGAATTTGCCGGCTATCGAGGAGATCATCGCCCAGAAGCCGTTGTCTTTCACGACTTCGGCGCGCCACAGGTTCAGCGCGCTCTGCGCCTTGGTGTTGAAGATCATGAAGAATTCTTCCAGCGTCTTGTCCGCTATCAGCTTGGACCTTTCCAGCCCCGCGAAATGCACCGCGCCGTCCAGTTTCCCCCTGGCCTTTATGTTTTCCATCACCCCGGCGAACTGGGCCTGGTCGTTCAGGTCGCAGCGGTGGTATTCCACTTTCGAGCCCAGGGCCTTGAGCTCTTCTATGGTCCTGTAAAGGGCGGCCCCGTCCTTTATCCTGGTGAATTCCTTTTCCAGTATTGCGGGCGTGGCTTTTTCGAGTTTCGCTTTAAGTTCGGTCCAGAGCGTGGTCTTCTTGTAGTCTTCCAGGTCGATGGGGCTCATGGCCGCGAATTCTGCGGATTTTTCGTTCAGTTCTATGATATCCAGTATCACTATGCCGGGTTTCCACCTGTGGGCTATGATCTTGGCGAAAAGCGAGCCGAGGCCCCTGCCTCCGCCGGTAATCATCACTTTTTTCCCTTTCAGGGAATACCTTTCCCTGGAATCGTCTATCTCGTTGGGCCTGGCCAGCATGGTGAATCTCTTGTTGTGGTTGTAGCAGACGGCGTGCCGGAGGTCCGAGTACTGCGTCTCGTAGAAGCTTTTTTTGACCATGTTGTTGTGGCCGTAATCTTTCGGGAAGTCTATGAGCTTCACCACCGCCTTGTCCAGTTCTTTCCTGAGGCAGAGGCTTATGCCGAAGATAGCCGCGTAAACGGGGTCGTAATTTTCCCTGGTCGAATAGCCGAAGCCGCCGTCGAGCGTCGTGATTATGCTTACGAAGGTGGAATTCCCGTCCCGGGGCTCGTTGAGCTCTTTGTTGAAATACTTCGCCGCGAGGAACAGCGGCATGGCGTAGCGTTTCAGGTCCTTGAAAGGCTGAGAATCGTTGGCCAGTTTTTTGTCCATACAGCCCATCAGGTAGATAAGACCCTGGAGATCCGGGTATTTAAGGGTTATTTCCTTGAGCGCGTTCTCCACTTCGTCCAGGTCGTCGAAATTAACGGAATAAAGGTCCCGCATGCGGCTTTTCTGGGAAGTGATCGTCACCGCGTTTATTCCAAGTTTTGAAAGTTCGGTCTTGTAGAGCTTTATGAGCTCTATGTTTTCGCCTATTATCAAAGCCGGCCTCTTGGAATCGAATTTCTTTATTATCTCGTCCTCTACCGGGCATTCGGTTATGGTCGGTATATATCTGAAATGCCTTTTCGGGTGGGTGTTCTTTATTTTCCCGATTATTTCTTCCACGTCTATTTTTATGGCCGGTTCGGCCACGGCCGCCGCGGTCTGCGCCTGCGGCTCGACCGCCGTCACAGGTTGCAGGTTTCCGGTCACAAGTTTATTTTCGGCGATTTCAGGCTTTGAGCCTGAGACTTGAGACTTGAGACCTGTGACTTGTGTCTCCGTGGTTTCAGCCTGTGACTTGAGACCCGTTTCGTCCAGGACAAAACGTATGCAATGCCTTATGGTCGGGTAATCTTTCAGCGAAAGGTTCCCC
>PEXN01000078.1 GCA_002774685.1 Elusimicrobia bacterium CG08_land_8_20_14_0_20_51_18
GTGACGTCCCTCTTCCTTGTTTTTGTAAGGTTAGGGACAGCCCCGTCTACATGGGCTATGAGGAGTGGGGCGCAGATGCAGCCCAAAAGCGGGCAGCCCCCTGGGGGAGGCGCATCTTTGTCCGGCTACTTCGTTGCTCCTCGTTCACAGACCCCCGGTATGCTCGCTCGTCGCGCCTCGTATCCAACTCAAAACTGCGCCTCCAAATACGCCAGTTATTTTTTAACGGCTCCTTAGGCTCTCTAAATATTTTCTGGAATTCTCTATTATCTTAGCCGCGGTTTTCTCTCCTATGCCCTGCAGAGAAGACAGGTCCTCGTTCTTCATCTTGGAGATCTTTTCTATGTCCACATAACCCATGGCGGCGAGGGTTTCGGCCGTTTTCTGGCCCATGCCGTCCACCTTCATGAGTTCGGCAAGGTGGGATTTGGTGCTCTTGTCCGACTCTTCCTGCTTCTGCCCCTCGGACATTACCTCGAAGAGATAGCCGGTAAGCTCGCCGGCGAGCCTCTTGTTGACGCCTTCCCGGCCTATGGCTATGGCAAGCTGGTCGTCCGGAACTATGACTATAGCCCTTTTATTTTCCTTGTCTATGGAAACGGAGGAAACCTTGGCCGGAGAAAAAGATCTGGCTATGAGCTGCACTATTTCGTCGGTAAAGGGGATAAGGTCTATCTTCTCGTTGGAAAGATCCGACATTATCAGCTTTATCCTCGACCCCCTGACGCCCACGCAGGAACCGACGGGATCCACCTTGGAAGAGTTGCTCTTTACTATGATCTTGGACCTTACTCCCGGTTCCCTCACTATGCGGACCATTTCGACTATTTTGTCCGCTATTTCCGGGACTTCGTTCTCGAAAAGGGCTTTAAGGAAATTTAAAGAAGCCCTGGAAAGGACTATCTGGAAACCGCGGTCCTTTTCCACCTTGTGTATTATGGCCTTTATCCTGTCGTTCACGTTGTAATGCTCTTTCTTTATCTGCTCGCTATACGGGAGAATGGCCTCGGCCCTGCCGAGGTCCACATAAAGGTCCCGGCCGCCCATGTGGTTTATCAGGCCGGTGACAATCTCGCCCTCCCTGGGCTTGAATTCCTCGTAAACTTTTTCCTTCTCTATATCCCTTATTTTCTGCAGAAGGACCTGCTTGGCGGTCTGGGCCGCTATCCTGGCAAAATCCTTCACTTCGACGGGGATCTTTATTTCCTCTTCCAGCTTAGGCGATTTTTTATATTTCTCCGCGTCCGCCGCCGAGATCTCCACATCGGGGGTGAAAACCGTCTCCACTATCTTTTTTACCAGATAGCCTTTCATCTCCGCCGTTTCGGGGTCTATTTCCGCCACTATCTGGGCGGTCTTGCCGAAATATTTCCTCAAAGCCGAAACCAGGGAATCGGTTATCGTCTTGAAAACGTCTTCCTTCTTTATATTCTTCTCTCTTTCGAGCTGTTCGAGTATTATCACGAACTCGCTTTTTCCTTTGAACTGTTTTTCCATATTGAACCTCTCCGCTTTTGTATTTTTCAACTGCCGGACAGCCCCCGTAAAGAGGGGCTATCCCTTTCCCTGATTCTTATGAAGAAGAGGGATGTTTCTTAAGCAGCTGGTCGTAATCGGGGTTGAGCCTTATTTCCTGTATGTCTTCCATGCTGAAGCTCAGGCCGTCTTCGAAGAAAGCCGCGTTGTTCCCGTAGCCCGTCAGCCTGGAATAATAAACCCTCGTCCCTTCCAGGGGCTTTTTCAGCGTAATTTTCACGCTGTGCCCGGTAAATTTCCTGAAATCTCTTTCTTTCCTTATTATCCGGTCCACGCCGGGGGAGGAGACTTCCAGTATATAGCCGCCCTCTATAATATTGTTCATGTCTATATAGGAACCTATCTTGTCGCTCCATTTCCCGCAATCTTCCAGGCTGATATTGCCTTCGTTCCTGTCCAGGAAGATCTGGAGGAAAGTCTTGCCGTGTCCTTTGGAAACCTTCATGTCCGCTATATAGAATTCCGCCCCTTCGAACATGGGCTCCAGCTTCTCCTGCAAATCATTAAAGTCCATAAGTCTCTCTTTTTTGAAAAAAAATGTGGCTTCGGACTGCAAGCCACTATCAATATAATAGCATTTTGGGGTATATCAAGGCAATTAAAAGATTGTCCCGCGGTCAATGAAGCTTCCCGGCTTAAAAGCCGGGGTTTCCCAAAGCGGAATCCCTCCGAAGCTTCATTACACTCTACTTTGGTCTTCTAGCCGCGAAGGAGGATAAAGAACTCAATTCACGCATTTTTCCTCCCTACGTAAGATACCCCCCTGTGAATACGGGGAAATACCTGCTACACTATACGCATGAGACACCTGCTCCTGGTTGTTCTCTTCCTGACTTTTTCTTTCGCTTACGGGACGCCTTCGTCGCCGCGCGAGTACCGTTTGCGCATGTTTAACACCCATACCCTCGAACGCCTGGACGTGGTATACCGCCGAGGCGACGCCTATGACACCAAAGCGCTGGAGAAACTCGACTGGTTCCTCAGGGATTGGCGGGCAAACAAGGTGAAACGCTACGATCCGCGCCTCTTCGACCTTCTTACCGAGCTCACCGCCAAAGTCGGGCGGCCGGGGGCCGAGCTCCATATCATCTGCGGCTACCGAAGCCCGGATAGCAATGAATACCTCCGGAGCCGCAGTTCGGCCGTAGGCAAAAACAGCCTGCACATACAGGCGAAGGCCATAGATATACGTCTCCCGGGTTTGCGCACTTCGAGCCTGCGCGCCGCCGCGCTTGCTATCGGGCGCGGCGGCGTGGGTTACTACGCCGGTTCAAATTTCATTCACGTAGACCTTGGCCGCGTGCGAAAGTGGTAGAAATTGCGCCCTAACGCCCCGCCGCGGCTGACGCCCTCTTTTCGAAAGCTTCAGCTTCTGCCTCGTCCCGGCTGTATATATCCTCAAAAAATTTGACCTCCCCGTCTTTTCCTACCGCAGCCGTTCCGTATTGGATCAGCACGGGGATAGGTTCGGCAAGTTTTACCGTCATCGTCTCCGTCCCTTCCACCGCCGCCCGGATACTCTCCTCGGTCCATTCGGGACGGTCACGCAGCGCCCAAAACGCCAGCGCCTCGGGGTCTTCGACCCGGATACAGCTGTGACTGAAATCCCGCCGCCGCGGCTCTGAAGCCCCGCCTTGAGGGTGTGCCATGAAGATATACGCTATGATTATTCGGTATCAGGAACTTTACCAAACCCAGCGAATTATTCGGACCGGGCCTTTGCCGAAGATAAAGCCGGCCCTCACGGAGGCGGTCTAAGACCGCCGCGCTGACCGCTCCCGAACTTAAGACTAAATTTTTACCGTCAATTACCTCGAAGCCGTTCTTTTCCAGGTAGGCGGGGTTCTTCTCTATCTCCGGCACTAATTCTGAAAGCTGGATGCTCATCGGGACGTTCCACGGAGGACGAAATATGACCTCGGTCAGCCGGCTCGCAAAAACCGGGGTCTCATGTTTGAAAGCTATGCCGACCACCACTTTCTGAGACGGCGCGTCGCCGGCGGAAAGACGGAATTCGGGGATATTGACGATGATAGGCGGCCGGGAAAAACTGCGCGGCAGCCAGCGCCATCTTTCCAAAGTAAGCATAAGCTGACGCAAACGCTGAGACAGCGGGGTATTGAGCTGCCGGAATGTCCTCTCTCCCAACCGTCCGTCGGGAGCCAGCCCGTGGCGGCGCTGAAAACGCTTAACAGCCTCCACGAGCGGCCCGGTATAAAGTTCCGTATCTGAAACCGCCTGAGGCGAAAGATCTCCCAACAGGCTTAGGGCTCGTTAAGAAATAACTGATACAATTTGGCCGAGCGATTTATGAGCGAAACGAGG
>PEXN01000137.1 GCA_002774685.1 Elusimicrobia bacterium CG08_land_8_20_14_0_20_51_18
TGATACAATTTGGCCGAGCGATTTATGAGCGAAACGAGGAGCATTGAGTGCGGTGTAGCATCGCTACATAAGCGAAAATGCGACACAGTTGTAGCCGGAAAGCGCTCGGCCCCCAGGGGGAGGCCAGCCTTTGGCCGATTCCTTCGTTGCTCCTCGCTCACAGACTCCCGGTATGCTCGTTCGTCGCGCCTCAGACTCGTCTCAAATCCTGACCTCCAAATTCGGTCAGTTATTCCTTAACGAGCCCTTAGCAGGCGCGTAAGACGCGGCACTCCGGAGTAACTGTCTCCCGGCTTGATAACGGTCTTTGAAGCGGGGAGCGGCTCTCCGTCATCCTCGCCGGACAATTGTCTGTACCGCCACACGGCCTTCACCAGGCGGCGGTAAGAAGGGAATGGCGGCTCGAGCGCGCTGAACGCGCCCGCCACATCCTCCGCGGATAGGACGCGTTTCCGGAGAAAATCGGAAGGCCCCCGGATGTCCGGCCCGGCCTCCAGAGTTGAATGAAAAACCAGCGGATTTATCCGGCCCAGGTGCAGGTCCAGGATATAGCGCATGGCGCAAATGGTCAGGGCAAGATCGAATTGTAGAAGTTGGGACTCCGAAGCGGGGCGGCCGGGCTGTTCCAGCGCCGCGAGACGCTCAGCCCACAAAGGGCTGTCGTAGTCCTGGGCCGGCAAACCTTTGTTATCGGCCGCTTGCAGTTGTTTAATGACGCCGCGCGCCGTAGTCGTCGGTCTGGAATTCCGCACCCATTTAAGGGTATAACCCCCTGACCTGTAAAACTCCCCGATCTCGGTTTGGTAAGCTTCGAACCGCGGCCGCCGGAGAATATCCAGGCGGCCGCCGGTTAAGATGCCAAGCAATTCGATTTTTCCCTCAGCGGAAAGCCGCTGCCATTCCGCTTCTCCGGCAGTCGCGCCTTTCTCCGGGTTCGCGGAAGCCGGAAAAAAAAGAAGCGCAAAAATCAGGCTAAGACAAGAGCCTCCTCTCGACCCGGCTCCGGCTCTTCTAATCTCTGTCGATAGTCTCATTTTTTTACGACCTGCGGTTAGAGTTTAAAAAATCCCGCAAATCTTCCCCTACCCTTATGATACCAAAAGACCAGCGGTTTTGTATTTTAAAAAAGATCCCGTGCCGGGATATAAATTGGTAAAATATCGCTTATGCGCTGGTATATAGAACTCGTTACCGCCAATCCCATACTGACCGCCATGGCCCAGTTCGCCGCGCTGGGAACTCTCGGGGACGCCGTCTCCAAATGGCTGGTCGCGCGCAGGTTCTTCATGCCTTTCGACGCCCGAACCACTATTTTGAAAATGCTTGAGTGGGCCGTTCTGGCCGTATGCATTAAATACGCTTTCGTGGGGTTTAACGGTTTCACGGACGCCCTTGTCGGACACGGTCTTCTGCCGGAATGGGGGACTTTCGGCCGGGCTTTTTCAATATCCGTTTTAATGAACCTGCAGTTCGGGCCTTTTCTGGTAATCGCCCACCGCCTGCTGGATAACGCCATAGCCGGGAGCGCGAACTGGGCGAATCTGGACAAAGGGCTGCTATCGCTTCTCTGGTTCTGGATACCGGCCCACACCGTCACCTTCACGCTGGATAAGCCCTTACAGATAGGCCTGGCGGCCTTATGGTCGGTAGCCCTCGGCCTTATTCTGGGCTTCTACAACCGCCGGGACTAGTCCTTCCCGTCCTTTTAAAATTTTAACTGCTCTACTTAAACGGAACCTCTTCCCGCGTCAAACGGCGGAACTGTCCCGGCTCGAGATTTCCCAACTGGAGAGGACCTAAAGCCACGCGCTTGAGCCGGGTGACTTCATGCCCGAACGCTTTAAAAAGCCGGCGTATCTCGCGGTTTTTCCCTTCGGTAAGTTTCACCGTCAGGTGAGATTCACGGTTACTGGCCTTGCGCAGGGTTATCCCCGCCGGCTTCAGCAGTTCGCCTTCGTCCATGACGCCCGCCAAAGCTTTGGCGAGCTCTTCTTCCGTAAAGTTGCCGGTGACGGTCACGATATAGGTGCGCGGCACGGAGTTGGCCGGGTCGGTAAGGTAGGCCGAGAGCCTGGTATCGTTGGTCAATATCAGCAGGCCGGTGGAAGCCATGTCCAGTCGGCCGACTGGATGCAGAGTTTTAAATTCGGGGGGGAGAAGGTCGAACACTGTGCGCCGGCCTTTCTCGTCGCTCGCGGTGGTGACCACGGACCCGGGTTTATTCAGCATGATGGTCAGCCACTCTTCCCTGCGCACCGGTTTCCCGTCCACCGTGAATTTGTCTTTTTCGGGCGAGACTTGGAACATGGGGTCCCTCACCGTTTTGCCGTTAACCCGCAGGCGGCCCGCCAGGACCCATTCGCGGGTATGGCTGCGGGAAGCAGCGCCCAGCTTGGACAGGGCGCGCTCCAAAGGAACCTTTCCGAATTCAGCGGCCATAAAATTTTTTACTATTTCAGCGTTTTCACGAAAGCTTCGAAACCTTTTATGAAAGGCTCCGCGGGCGCGGCCACAACACCCGCTCCCACCTGCCCTATACCGGCTTTTTTATGGGCCAGGCCGGTGTCTATGAAGGGCATTATGGCCTTCTCGACCACCTTTATGACGTCTATGCCGGTAGGCGTGCCCCTGAAATCCAGGGCCGGGATCTTGTAAATGTTGTTTTCTCCTACAGTTATCTCGTACATCTTTTTGGTGTAGTTCAGGCTGTCCGTCGCCTTGCCGCCCACGAACTGGACGATGGCCGGCGCCGCCGCTATGGCGAAACCTCCGAGGCCGTTGGTCTCGGTTATGGCGCTGTCGCCTATGTCCGGATTGGCGTCAGCCCTGGTATAGCCCGGAAAAAAAAGAGCGTCCGGCACCGGGGCGGGCCCCGTGAACCACCTGTCCCCGCAGCCCGAGATCTTTATCCCGAACTCGGTGCCGTTCCTTGCCATTATCCTGACAAAGGAGGAATTTTTCACGCCTTTGGCCGAGTCGAGGCAGGCCTTGCTGAGAGCCATCGAAAGGTTCAAAAAGAAATGGTCGTTCTTGTTTATGAACTCCATCACCTTATAGGCGTCGTCCCTGTCCTCGCAAGTCTTTACTATCGCCGGAGCGATGGTCCTGTAAAGCAGGGAAGTCCCCGCCCTGTTCCTGTTATGCACCTCGTCGCCCATGTGCAGGGCCTGGGCCACGAGGGATTTAAGATCTATTTTGCCGAGGAATTCCACGGCTTTTTTCAGGACTGGGTAAAGAGTTTTCTCCATCCATTTCAGTCTCTCTAGGACTTCCGGGGAATAGGCGCCGTACCTCAGCACCTTGCCCAACCCTTCGTTCAGAGTGGCGTAGGAATAATTCCCGTACTTCTCGTTCTTTATTATGAAAACGGGCATGGAAGCCGAGATTATGCCGGCCATAGGGCCGACGCAGTCATGCTCGTGGCAGGGGGAAAACTCTATTTTTCCGCTTTCGGCGAGCCTTACGGCTTCCTTTTCGTCTTTGGCCATCCCCTCATACATTAAAGCCGCCATTATGCCGCCCTTCATAGGTCCGCACATATTTCCCCATTTCACCGGCGGGCCGGCGTGCAGAATAAGATTTTTTTTCATCCCCGGCACGGCTTTAAGGGCTATGTCCACCCCGACGAGGAAAGGAGTCGAATTCAGCACCCTTTCCAGGGCCAGGGCGTTCGCCTTAGCTATTTCCCGGGAATTCTTTTTTATCACGGCCCAGGCCGCGGCGTCGGAAGAAAGCGAGGGGGTAAAATTCATGTTCAGGGTTTTGACGCCGCTCCTTTCCAGATTCTTCCCGAAAGATTCCAGGCCTATGTTAAGGATTTTTATTTCGGATTCAAAAAGTTTATTTTTCATGATTCTCCCGTATAACAGGCGCAAGGCGACAGGCCTATGGCTTAAGTAATTTAGATTTCTGCAAGCTCCACGACAACTTCCCTGTTTCTTCTATCAGGCATTTGATTTTCTTTGAATCTTCCTCTTTCATAAAACCCATCTCAACTGAAAAATCAAGCAAGTATTCAGTTTCGGCAAGAGACCCCAGTGAAATATCTAAAAAACGCACGAACTCTTTCTTGCTTTTTCTCGCATATCCCTCGACAATATTCACAGGCACGGACAAAGAAGCTCTTCTGAGCTGAGAAGTTATCCCAAAAAATTCCGTTCTTGGAAAATTTGCGGTAATTTTATAAACGGAAACAGCTAAAAGATTAGCTTTTTGCCAAGCAATCAAATTTTTATAATTTGCCATTCTTCATCCTTCCGCCTTACGCCTATAGCCTTCCGCCTTACGCCTATCTTATGACTTCTCCCGCCATTAGGGCGGCCAGGTAATTGGACGGGAAAACGTGAACGCCCAGAGCCTTGAGCCCTTCCGCCACCTT
>PEXN01000025.1 GCA_002774685.1 Elusimicrobia bacterium CG08_land_8_20_14_0_20_51_18
AAGCGCGCCCTCTTGACTTCCCTTTTCATAGATGAAACTTGTAACTTGAGACTTGAGACTTGCGAGCAGCAGAGGGTTTGAAGGTTTGAGGTTTGGAAGTTTTGCTAACCCTCTAACCCTCATAAACTGTGCAACCTGCGACTTGCAACTTGAGACTTGAGACTTGTAACTTGAGAGAGTGGCAAAGTGTTATTAAGGAATATCATATTTCCCTTTGTGCCTCTGTGCCTATGTTCCTTTGCCACTTATTACTGTTTTCCGCTTTCCGCTTCACGCTTTACGCTAACCCCTCTCCCCTATCCTCTATTCTCTGCTTCGGGGGAAGCTCTATAATGCCTTTCTCCATCCTGAGCTTGGTATCCTTTATCGCCCTGTTTATCATGAACTCGGCGGATTTCCTGAGCTCCGCTTCGGTCTGGGGCTTCCTGGCCACGCCCTGCTCCACGGCTTTAAGGCCCACCGCTATGGCTTCTTCCACAAAAACCTGGGGATCGTCCATGGCGGGCATGATAAAATCCTCGGTAAGACCTATTTTTTCAGCGTGGGAAGCCATGGCCTCGGCCGCTGCGACACACATCTCGTCCGTTATGGTACTGGCGCGCACGTCCAAAGCTCCCCTGAAAATGCCGGGAAAACCGAGGGAATTATTCACCTGGTTGGGAAAATCAGACCTGCCGGTAGCGACCACTCTGGCGCCCGCCTCTTTGGCGTCCCAGGGCCACATCTCGGGTATCGGGTTGGCCGTGGTAAAAACTATGGAGTCCTTGTTCATTTTCCGCACCCATTCCTTCCTGATGACGTCCGGTCCGGGAGTCGAAGCCGCGCTCAGCACGTCGGCCCCGATCAGGGCGTCCTCGATATGGCCGGTAAGCTGTTTCTCGTTGGTTATCTCGCACATATGCCATTTTTCTTTATGGTCCTTAAGGTCGGTTCGGCCCCTGTGCATCATGCCCTTGGAATCGACATAGATAAGATTGCCGGGTTTGGCTCCGTATTTCATATAAAGAGAGCCGATCCTTATGTTGGCCGCGCCCGCTCCGAACAGGACTATCTTTACGTCCTGTATCTTTTTGCCCACCACCTTAAGGGCGTTTATGAGGCCCGCGAGACAGACGGTGGCCGTGCCCTGCTGGTCGTCATGCCAGACGGGAATATTCATCTTCTTCCTTAGTTCGTCGAGGATATAGAAGCATTTGGGCTGGGAGATATCTTCGAGATTTATCCCGCCGAAACTGGGCTGAAGATGCATCACGGTCTTTATAATCTCGTCCGGGTCTTTGGTGTTAAGGCAGATAGGAAAAGCGTCCACGCCTCCCAGGTATTTGAAAAGGAGGCCTTTGCCTTCCATGACGGGCAGGCCGGCCTCGGGGCCTATATCGCCCAAGCCGAGCACCCTGGTCCCGTCACTGACCACGGCGACCATGTTACCCTTATTGGTATGTTCATAAACTTTTTCCGGATTCTTGTTTATGTCCTTGCACACGGAAGCCACCCCCGGCGTATACCAAATGGCAAAATCGTTATAATCCCTTATGCACGACTTGGGAGTAACCTCTATCTTGCCCTTATAAAAAGGATGCATATACATCGCGTCTTCGGCCGGTTTATTGGCTTTTTTAAGAAGCTCTTCTTTAGTCACTTTTTCCAATTTTGTGGTTTTCATGAATTCCCCTTATTTTCCGATTTTTGAAAGATCCCGATAATTTAATTCTATTAAATAAAATTTGTCTTTACAAACGCTTTTTTATATAATTACTTCATTGGCCGCCCGAGAGCGATCCCGGCGGCGAAACCTGCCCGCCATTAAAGCGTTGGTGAGGCTGTTCGCCATAGCAGTAGTGGAGAACTGCCCGCATTCGGCACCGTAGCTCAGTTGGTAAGAGCGGGCGTTTCATAAGCGCTAGGTCAGAGGTTCAAATCCTCTCGGTGCCACGGATTTTTCTCGCAGATTTGAAGCGAGCGTAACGCGCGAAGCGAAGAGCGTTGTACGCGTAAACAAGAAGAGGGGAGTGGACTGTGCTATCGTAGGGTTTCGCTAGGAACACTGTGGCGGTCTGCGAAGCGGAACCGCCAGGGGCTACGCAGGGAACTCTGTGAGCGTAGTAGCCAAATCCTCTCGGCGCCATACGATTTTTCCGTTTTATCGGGGGGTTATGCCGGACATTTATTTAACAAAAGAAGGTTTCAAAAAGCTCAAGGAAGAACTGGATAAGTTGAACAATGAAAAAATGGAGCTTTCCAGGGAAATACAGGAAACCAGGGAGCAGGGAGATCTGAGCGAGAACGCCGGCTACCAGTACGCCAAAGAAAAGCAGAACCTGGTTCTCAAAAGGATAGCCGAGTTGGAAAACAGGCTCAAGACCTCCAGGCTGGTGGACGAGTTCACCGTAAACAAGGAAGAAATACGCATAGGGGCCATAGTAAAGCTCCTGGACCTGAAGTCCTCGAAAGAGCTCGTCTACATCCTTACCAGTTCCGACGAAGCGGACCCCGTTAACAGGAAGATTTCCGTCTCTTCGCCCATGGCCCAGGGGATACTGGGAGCAAGGGCGGGGGAAACGAAAAAAGTCAGCCTGCCGAACGGAGAGAAGGAATTCAAAATTTTATCCATAGAGTACAAGTAAGGGAGGAAATATGGCATTTTGGGGACAAAAACCGGAACAGGAACCCGACCAGCCGCAGAAGCCTCAGCAGCCGCAGACCCAATCTATGCCCGCGGGCATGCTAGAAGAGTCTTACAACGAACTTCTCAAATCCAAAGCCAAATCTCCGGCCATAGACATGGCGATAAAACTAAGCGACCTGATACTCGAACACGGCATCAAGGAGCGGGCCAGCGACATCCACATAGAATCTCAGGGCGCCAATCTCAGGGTAAGGTTCAGGATAGACGGGATACTCCAGGACGTGCTCAATTCGCCGAAAAATTCGCAGATCCCTCTTACCCAGAGGATCCGGGTTCTCGCCGGTTTCGATCCCGAACCGCCCAGCACTTTCAGGAACGAAGAAGGCAGATTCCAGAAAATAATAGGAAGCAGGCCCATACAGGTCAGGGTCTCATCTTTCCCCACCGTCAACGGCGAAAAACTGGTGCTCAGGGTCCTGGACAAAGGCCAGCTCGGCCTTAACATGGAACAGCTCGGCATGGACCAGGAAACTCTTACCATAGCCAAGAAAATGATACGAAACCCCTATGGAATTTTCTTCATAACCGGCTCCACCGGCTCCGGTAAAACAACCTCGCTTTACGCTATGCTCAAGAATATAAACACTCCGATGATAAACATCATCACTCTTGAAGACCCGGTAGAATACAGGCTTGAAGGCATAAATCAGGCGCAGATAAACGTCAAGGCGGGCTTTACCTGGTCGGAAGGCCTCAGGACCGTCTTAAGGCAGGATCCCGACGTCATAATGGTCGGCGAAATAAGGGACTATGACACGGCCGAAATAAGCCTGAGAGCCGCGCTTACGGGACATCTCCTTTTCACCACCATACACACGATAAACGCTCCCAGTATAATCGAACGGCTTTTCGAAATGGGAACTCCTCCGTTCCTTATCGCCTCTTCGATGCTCGGCGCCGTCTCCCAGAGGCTCGTAAGGAAGGTCTGTCCGGAATGCGCGCAGAAAGCCGCTCCGCCCAGCGAAGCCGTCGTCAACGAATTCATAAAGAACATGGACCCGGCGGAAGGCAGCGTGGTGAAGGAACTCATACTCAAACCCGGCGCCGACTACAAAGTGGAAAAAGGCTGTCCGGCCTGCAAAAACACCGGATATCTCGGCAGGACCGGGATCTTCGAGCTTATGCTGATGAACGAGGAAATAAGAAAAAAAGTGCTCGACCATGCCCCGACAGACGTGATAAAGAAGACCGCGATACAGACCGGCAAGATGAAAACGCTCCTTATGGACGGGATCATAAAAGCCAGGGCAGGCGTAACCACCCTTTCGGAAGTCATCAGGGTC
>PEXN01000051.1 GCA_002774685.1 Elusimicrobia bacterium CG08_land_8_20_14_0_20_51_18
AAGGAGCTTTCGATTTCATCATACGCCCCGCCCAGATGGATAAGCTGGAAAACCTCGTGAAGCTGTACCTTTCGGTGAAATAACAAATAGAAGGTTGGAAGTTTGGAGGTTTAGAGGTTTGGCTTAGGTTTTTTCCTCATAAAAAGCCAATCTTCAAACCCTCTAACCTTCTAAACCTCATCACGTGTCACGCGTCACGTGTTACGCTTTACGGCCTTATCCCCGTCGCCCTCAACAATATTCCCAATATACGCTTAATCCTGTTTTTCAGCCCGGCTGAGCCATGCCTTCTGCGCATGAATTCCCGGTCCGGAAAAAGAAGCCTGAACCCGGACGAAGGCCTGTAGAGGAAGGGAAGCAGGTACTCATTGAAAGCGTAATGCCTTTTGAAGGAAAGCTTTATAAGCGGCGCGAAAAAAAATTCCCTGGCGGAAATCCCCGCTTCCGTTTTTCCGGCCTTTTCCGGCAAAGAAACGGCCAGGGCCCCGGCAAAAAGCCCGGCTACGCCCCGCGTCGCCGCTTTCGCCGCGGTTCGTTCCAGGAGCGCGTCCGGGTCCGCCGACCTTCCAAGTATCTTCCTGAAATCGCGGGCCGCCCTTTCATCGAAAAAACCGTGATGCAGGACGGGGTGCGCCGCCGAAAAAAGAAGCAGGTCGTCCAAAGGGGGTGCGTAAACGTTCTCCCTTATTTTTATTTTCCCCGGCCAGACTTCTTCGGGGCCCTTCTCGTGCCTGAGGGAAGTGTGTAAGTCCACCACCAGCGGCGGCAGGGTCTCTTTTACGGTCCTGTAATAAGCGGCGGAGCTTTCAGGCATTTCGCCAAAACCCAGAGAGCCGAGGATTTTAACCAGGGCGGGCAGGTCCCCGGGTTTCACCAGCAAATCGAGGTCCGTCATCTCCCGCTCTTCCAGGCCGAATATCCCCAGCTCCAGGCAGGCCGCGCCCTTTAAGAGCATTATTTCTATCCCCGCTTTTTTCAAATGCGGTTCCAGCTCGTCGAGGACGCCCAAAAGAAGCGCGTTTCTTGCCAGTATATCGTTGTTCGTCATGTTAATCCAGTCAAATTGAAAAAGCCGACGATCGGATTTGAACCGATGACCTATCGCTTACAAGGCGATTGCTCTACCACTGAGCTACGTCGGCTTATTCATTGATAATTTTACAATATTTGAAAGGATTGATTCCTATGGATGTCTGTAAAAATGGATTCTGAGAGGGAAATAGAAATAATGTTAAAAGGTGTCAGGCGCGTTTTGGCGTATATTCCCGCAAAAACACGCTATAGCGTAAAAAAGCGGGAATTAAACCGGGATGCGAATATATCGCGTCAACTTAAAAATAAATCCAACCATGGCGGACATCGCCGGGGAAAAGGTACCAGCTTACATTCAAGGTTCTATTGCAACACTTAATCTTGTAGAGTACAAACAAGATAAGGAGTCGCACATGAACCGATATCAAAGACTCAGCTTCAGAGAACGCGAAGAATTAAGCCGATACTTGTCGATAGGCTTGGGTTATCGACAGATCGCTCGTCTTACCAATAGGTTTCCCAGTACCATTTATCGGGAAATCCTTCGGAATGGCCCTACGCGTTCTCGCTACAGAGCGATAGATGCCCAGAAACGGGCGCGTCGCGCGGCTAAAAAGCCCCGCCGTGTCAGAAAACTAGATGCCAATCAAAAACTTCAAAAAACGGTGATTAAATATTTTAAATTGCGCTGGTCGCCGGAACAGATTGCTAAACGGTTAAAAATCCTGTATCCTAATGATATTACGATGCATATCTCCCATGAGACCATTTACGCCTACTTATATATTCATCCCAGGCAGCACCTTAAACGTCAGCTGGTGCTCCAGTTAAGGCGCAGCCATAAGGAGCGTCGCGTTAAGAATAAAGCGCTTAGAAGATCCAGCCCGATCCAAGACTACATCAGCATTGACGACAGACCGCCTGAAGTCAATGCCCGAAAAATAGCTGGCCATTGGGAAGGCGATTTGATCAAGCGGAAAAGGTGTCAGGCGCCTTTTGGCGCGGTTTTGATGTGGCGCAGCGCAACGACGGCGAACATATCGAGGCGATTCAGGTTTTGAAGCCGTCTTTGCCGGTAAATGCCTGGATAGGCCGGGAGGGACATTATGTACAAGATCGTATTAGCGCGTCACGGCGAAAGCGGGTAGTGTCAAGCATTTTGTGTAAATTCGGCTATACAGGGAAGATAGTTTCTTTTCCCGAAAGGCGTCCTCTTCCAGTTTAACTCTATTTTATAAGCGATAAAACTCAGCAACAGGGGAAAGGTAATAGGTACCTTTCTTACCAGCCGCAGTGGCCCTGGTAGGTTATCACTTTCTCGGTCTGAGAGGAATGGCCCTTGTAGTTCGCGAGAGCCGTGCCTACCTGAACGAAGTTCGCGTCTATGTCGCGGAGGGTCGTCTCGTAATAGTAGCGGACGTCCATCCAGCCGGGCCTCGAGACCCATATGGTGTGACAGACGGGGGTGTTAGGCTGGGCCTGATAAGAACTGTAGGCGTTGTGGTCGAATTTATCGAATTCCTCACCGATGGCTTCCATCAGGGCGTCCCCGGTCTCTTCGTCGCTCTTCTCGACGGAGCGGCAGACGGTCTGCGGTTCCTGGTAGGTGCAACTCTCCCTGCCCCACTGTTCCTCGCCTTTTTCTACCTTAGTGGCCATGGTTCCGGCCAGATCGAAGTTCTGGCTGAGCGCGACGGCGGGTATGTTGAAGTTTTCGCCGATATTTATGTTCTTGTCGAAGCTCAGCACCACGGTGGTCGGCTTCTCGGCGTTGGCTATCTGCAGCTTTATCTGGTTCTTGTTTCCGCTTCTGCCGATAGTCGCTTTGGCCGAAAACTGTCCCGGGTTTACGGTTATGTTGGCGACGCCTTCATTCGTTTTCTGCGCGAAGGTGATAGGCGCGTTAATCGACATTAAGCCGTTGAACTTTATCTCATCGCAGCCGACCAGCAAGACGGCAACGGCGGCGATACCGATTCCTTTGATTACTTCATTTTTCATTATCATTCCCTCCCTTGATTTAACGTAAAAAGCAATCACATCAGATCTTAATAACTATTAAAACAAATAAACCTGCTCCTTAATAAGGGCCGTAAGTCCTAATGCGTGTAGGAAAAAAGGCCCATGAGATTCGTCAAGCTCGGCCGGGACCGGTTCCGGGTGTTTTAGAAAAATGGCATAATATGGGAAAAGGCAATCAGGCGATAGGCATAAGGCGGCAGTGAAAAACGACAGGGAATGGGAATTAAAGGATTGAGTAAAATAAAAAAAGGCGGCCGCCGGCGTGGAAGTGGAAAGCGCAAAAAATAATTCCTTTTTTCTTAACCTTAATCTTTGCCTGGTGTAATTTGCCGTCAATGGAGGGAAAAATGAAAAAAGTGGCTTTGTTCATAGCTTATCAGGGTTTCAGGGACGAGGAATACGCCGAGCCCAAAAGGGTCCTGGAAGCGGCGGGAATAAAGGTTGATACCGTTTCCACGGCTTTGGGAAAAGCGCGGGGTAAGATAAAAATAACCGCCGACGTGGACAAGCTGGTGAAGGACGTCAGGCCGGAAGAGTATTCCTGTCTGGCCCTGGTCGGCGGCCCCGGCGCCCTGGAACAGCTCGACACCCCGGAAATCCACGGGCTCTTTTCCGGTTTCCTCGCTTCGGGCAAGCCGATAGCGGCTATCTGCATCTCGCCGGTGATACTCGGCCGCGCGGGGCTCCTGAAAGGCAGGAAGGCGACAGTCTGGGAAGGCGGCGCGGAGGAATTGAAAAAGGCCGGCGCGGTTTATACCGGCAACGGCGTGGAAATAGACGGGAAAATAATAACGGCCGACGGCCCGGCTTCAGCCGCGGAATACGGCAGGGCGATAGTGGAAATGATAAAATGAGCATAAGGGACAATAGCAAAACAAGCAAGACAGTAAGAAAGCGAGAAAGTTAAGAATAGGCAGAAGGCGTAAGGCAAAAGGCAGAAGGAAAAAAGGGGAGAAGACTCATATGAAGAAAATAATTTTAATTACGGCGCTGGCGATATTGCCCACGAATATTCTCTTTTCGGCGGACAAGAAGGCGGACGAGAGCTGGAAGAACAAAAAATTCACGGCCGAAGAGCTTAAAAAATATAACGGCGAGAACGGGATGCCTGTTTACGTGGCGGCGGACGGGATAGTTTACGACGTCAGCAAATCCAAATACTGGAAAACCGGTAAACATATGAAAATGCACGAAGCCGGTAACGACCTGAGCGAAGACCTGAAGAAAAGGGCTCCCCAAAAGATACATAAGGGCGGGAAAATTATTGAGAAGATGCCCAAGGTCGGCGTTTTAGCCGGGAGCCCTCTGCCGGCAGGAAAAGAAACGCTTGACGGAAAGAAGACGGGCTCCGGGCCGACAGAAATGATCGAGATGGTCGAAACCGTCGTCTATTCGCCTAAAAAAGCGGGGGAAGTCACGAATCCGGAACTTAAGTCCGAAATAATCCACAAAGCCGAAAAGGCTCTGGAGCCGGCCCTGAAAGATGAAACGACGAAGAAAATAAGGGAAGTCATGGAAAGCACCGGGACCGTGAAATGAGAGGGTTATTGGATAACCCCCTTTTCATCTATTTCGGCGCGGCGGCTTTTTTGTCGCTGGCGTTTACCGTGTTCCTCGGCTTCAATATGCCTAAATTCGGTTTTAAAAAGCACAGGTTTTTCGCTTTGCTCACCCTCGCGCTGGCCCTGCTGCATATTCTGTCAATTTTGGTGTCAGGCTACTTTTTGGCGTAAAATTAAGCGGCTTAAGATTCTTATGAAAAGTAGCCTGACACCTTTTAAATGGTAAAATCTGCTTATGGCGGAAAACATAGAGTTCAAGGATATAGCCAACAAGATAGATTTCCTGGAGAATTTATATTCGGAAACCGTCTCCATTTTCGACATGGAGAATAAGAAGGAAAGGCTTTCGGCCGCAGAGAAGAAGACCTCCGAGTCCGGCTTCTGGAACGACCAGCAGTCGGCCCAGCAAGTGGTCAGGAAGATGAACGAGCTCAAGAGGAATATAGCCGAGCTCGACGGCATCAGGAAGGACCTGAACGATTTTAAAGTGCATTTTGAACTGGTCAAGGAAATGAACGACCTGGCCGAGGTCGGCGTGGTTTTCGACGGGCTTATGGTCCTGCACAAGAAACTTTCCGCCCTCGATTTCGAGCTCAAACTTTCGGAACCGCTGGACAAGAACAACGCCATAATAAACATACATTCAGGCGCGGGCGGAACGGAGGCCTGCGACTGGGCTCAGATGCTTCTGAGAATGTACCAGCGTTGGGCTCAGGCCAAGGGTTTCCAGTTCGTCATAACCGACATAATGCCCGGCGACGAAGCCGGGGTCAAGAGCGTCACCGCTTTCGTCAGGGGGAAATACGCCTACGGCTATCTCAAGAGCGAGGTGGGAGTGCACAGGCTGGTGAGGATTTCGCCTTTCGATTCCAACAAGAGAAGGCATACCTCTTTCGCCTCCATGGACGTCCTGGCGGAAATAGAGGACGAAATAGAGATAAAGATAGAGGAGAAGGACCTCAAGCTGGACACTTACAGGTCGGGCGGCGCGGGCGGCCAGAACGTGAACAAGGTGGAAACCGCGGTCAGGATAACCCATGTCCCGACCGGGATAGTGGTACAGTGCCAGACGGAGCGTTCCCAGCATCAGAACAGGGAGAACGCGATGAAGCTGCTCAAGGCCCGGCTTTACGAGATAGAGATGGACAAGAAACGTTCCGCCATGGAAAAACATTATGACGAGAAGGGCGACATAGGCTGGGGCCACCAGATACGTTCCTACGTTTTCATGCCTTACCAGCTGGTAAAGGACCTGCGTACCGACCACGAGACTTCACAGATACAGGACGTAATGGACGGCGCGCTGGACCCTTTTATGCACGGCTACCTCAGCTGGAAAGCGAAACAAAAAGGCAGTAAATAGTAATCAGTAAACAGTAATGGGTATGAAGAAAAAATAAACGGCGGCGAGAAAATTCCCATTTTCATGTTTTTGCTGATTACCGGTTTCCAGTTTTTGATTACT
>PEXN01000164.1 GCA_002774685.1 Elusimicrobia bacterium CG08_land_8_20_14_0_20_51_18
TCCCTAACCTTACAAAAACAAGGAAGAGGGACGTCACGCGTCGCTCACATAGCGCGATGCTATGCCGCGCTCCGCGTTCCTTGTTTCGCCACAAATTCGGGCAGCCAAATGTGTCATTTATTTCTTAACGGCTCCTTAGCTTAAAACTCTCAACTCCAAACTCTTTACTCTTCACGCTTTCCGCTTCGCGTTTTTCCGCCCTTATTCTTCGCCGTTCCAAATCCTGTTTTTGTAGCAGAATTTCCTGGCCGGTCCGCCGCCGGCGCCGAAAAATGCCGTGGCCCTTTTTTCTTTCGGGATATCCGTGTTCCCGTCCCTGTACTTCGAAATATAGAGGGAGAGCTTTATGGCCGTTCCGGTGCAGAGCCCTTCCTGGTTGCAGATGAAATAACGGAGCCTTTCCCGGCTTTTCACCGTCTTTATATTGCAGGGCGAAGCTTTAAGGACATAGTCCGGGCAGTCCGTCGCGAGCATGAGCCAGTCGTATTCGCCTTCCGACATTTCCATGTATCCCGCCATCAACAGACCTTTTACCGCCTCATTCACGCTTTCCGCCTCTTCCTCGGCTTCCCTGGACCTGCCGGCTATAGCTTCCTCGTAGGTCATAAGCCAGCTTTTTTCGCCGTTCAAAGCTTTGAAATAGGCCTGTATCCCTTCGTCGGTAAGTTCTCCTTTAGGGGTGAAGATCGGCTCGCCGTAAAGCGTTCTGAGCTTGAAGACTTCGGTCAGGCGGATGGCTTTTTTTTCGAAAAATCTGACCGCCGCCTGGCTCAAGTCCCTGAGGTAGAACTTGTATCCCTGAAGCGTCAGCTTCCTGCCGAATTCTTTGCCTTCCAGGACCTCCACGTAAAGGTTCGCGTAGCCCTGGTATTTATTTCTCACCTGTTCCAGCGCCCCTTTCCTTTCAGCCAGGCGAATGGCCAGAAAGAGCGTTTTGTCCTGCGGCTCCAGCGCTTTTTTCCCGGAGTTCACCGCCCCTCTTCGCTGGAGGTCTTCCAGTATCTCCTGCGAGGTCATTTTTTTGTCTTTGAGGGTTTCTATGATCTCCAGAGACTCCCGTTCCGGCTTTATGCCGTTCAGGTAAGTCCTTACTTCGAGAGCCTTGTCGTAATTCCTCGAGTCTTCCAGTATTTCGGCGTAGGTTTTAAGATATCCGGGCTCCCTGTCCCCGGCCGCGTAGGCCATGGCCAGAGCCTTTTCCGCTTCCGGGGTTTTGTTCAGGCGGAGGCAGGCTTTCGCCAGGTTATGGGCGGCTTCAAGTTTTTTTTCCCGGTTTTTAAGGCCCGGCAGGGCTTTTTTATATCCGGCCTCGCTTTCCTCGTATTTGCCCAGGTCCAGGGCGAGGCCGGCCAGTTCGGCGGCCAGTTCGGGGTCGGAGGGGGAATAGGAAAGGCATTCCGAGGCTTTTCTGTATTTTTTTCCCACGTCTCCCGGGCCCGCAAGCGAAGAGTATTCCGAGCGGCACCTGGCGGCTTTGTTTTTTTTCTCCCTGGCCAGGGCTGACCGTTTCCGGTTCTTCAGGCCTGACAGTTTCTTCTTTATCAGCCCCGCTTTTTTGAGGTTGGCGGGAGAGGAGTCCGGCTTGAGGGTTTTTAAGGCCTTTTCGTAGGAAGAAGCCGCTCCGTCATAATTCCCCGTTCTTTCGCGCGCCTCTCCCAGGAGATAATGGGCTTTGTAATTTTCGCTGGAGATCCCGACGGCCGTATTCAGATATTCCAGGGCCTTGTCCGTCCTGCCGGCGGCGGAGAAGGTTTTTGCGGCTTCCAGATAGGAGAGCTGGTAAAGAGGGTCCGCCGCTATCGCCTTTCTGCAGTTGGCGAGGGCGATGTCGTTGTGTCCTCTGAGCCTGTGGATCTTGCAGAGGCAGGCGAAACCGGCGGCTTCGCCGTTCTGCGCGAGTTTTTCACAGGCCGGCGGCAGAAACTCCGGAAGTTCTTTTTTTTCTTCGGCGGCTTCCAGACAGAGTTTAAGCAGGGCAAGGTCCGCCCCGGCTTTCGCTCCGTTTTCCGAGCAAAAAACCAAAGCGCTTCCCCTGTCCCCGGAACTAAGAAGGGACAAAAGCCTGTCCTTGTCGCCGGTCTGGGCGGAAAGTCCTCCCGCCGTCAGCAGGAAAAGCAGGCACAGGGCTTTTCTTACTTTTTCATTCTCGGCAGGGTTACGCCCCTCTGAGACTGGTATTTCCCTTTTCTGTCTTTGTAGGAGATTTCGCATATTTCGTCGGCTCCGAGGAATACGAGCTGCGCTATTCCTTCGTTGGAATATATTTTCGCCGGTATAGGCGTGGTGTTGGAAATTTCCAGGGTCAGGTGTCCTTCCCATTCCGGTTCCAGCGGCGTGATGTTGACCACTATGCCGCATCTTGCGTAGGTGCTTTTACCTATACACAGGCCTATCACGTTCCTGGGTATCCTGAAATATTCTATGGACCTGGCCAGGGCGAAAGAGTTGGGCGGGACTATGCAGTGGGGGGCCTTTAAGTCGACGAAAGCCTCTTTGGAAAATTCTTTCGGATCTATCACCGTATTGTGGACGTCGGTAAAAACCTTGTATTCGTCGGCCACCCTTATGTCGTAGCCGTAGGAGGAAAGTCCGTAGGAGACTTTTCCTTTTGTTATGAGACCTTCCACGAAAGGGGAGATCATTTTTTTCTTAAGGCACATCTGCCTTATCCATTTGTCAGATCTGAGCATCTATACCTCCGAAGCAGGATTTTAGAACGGCTTTAAGTTTTCCCAGCTTATTTATTTTAGGAATTTTTTTCCTGGTATCAAAGCGAATTTTTTCCAGCGCTTTTAAGAGGTCCAGGTAAACGTTGCCCATGATGGCCGGAACCAGAAGTTTTTTTTTCGGGGCGGCGGAAACCAGTTCCGAGGCCCGGCGGTAAAATCCCCGTGCCCTTTCGGCTTCGAAAGCCATAAGGGCGGCGAAATTTTCGGAATAATTCCGGTTTTTTATAAAATCCCTGGCGACGCCGAACCTTTCCAGGTCTTCGGAAGGCAGGTAGAACCTGCCCTGCCCCGCGTCCGGATACACGTCCCTGAGAATATTGGTCAGTTGCACCGCACAGCCCAGGTTTTCCGCGAGTTCGGTCCTGCCGGGCTCCCCGTACCCCAGTATGTCCAGGGTAAGGAGGCCGGGCACGCAGGCTACCTGGTGGATATACTTTTTAAGTTCCGCGAAGTCCCGGTACCCGGCGCCTTGTACATCCTTCGAAACGCCGTCTATTATCTGGAGGAAGAGGCTTTCCTTCAGGCCGAATTTTTTAGAGCAGAAGGCTATCTCTTCCGGGAGGCCTTTCGAGGGTGAATTCGCGAAAACGTTCCTTATTTCCGAGCGCCAGGCCTCGAGCCCGGCCGTTTTTTCGGTTTTGGAAAGGGTTTCCCCGTCGGCTATGTCGTCGACCGCCCTGGCGAAAGCGTAGACGACGGAAAGCGCCCGGCGCCGTTCGGATCCCAGGAGTGAAAAAGCGGGGGAAAAACTTGATTTTTTGGGGTAACGAAAATAATTTCCTGAGAGGAACATTATTCCACTGTTTCCAGGTATTTTACGGTTTCGCTCCAGCGGGTCGCTTTTTCGAAAGCCAGGCTGCCGTAAGTCGGATAGTATCCTATGAGATTGCCGGGTTTGCCCGGCACGTGCATGGAGATCCCGTGGGTGTTCGAATAATCCTTTCCGGTCCTGTCCTTGTTGGAATAGACGTTCTTTATCACCAGTTCCCCGTCCAGGAAAGTCCGGAATTCTCCGGTCAGGCTTTTCAGTTCCGGATAACCGGGCAGGCTTTTGTCGGAATGTTTTTCCACCAGTTCCAGGAAGTGGCAGATATCGGCGTAAAACGAGATAAGCTTGTCCGGATCGGTGCTTTCGTCCCCGACCTCGAACCGGAGAACTTCGGTCTTGGCCCTCGCCAGGGCGGCGGTGTCCGGATATTTTTTCAGCGTTTCCGAGATCTTTTTTATAAGTTCCCCGAATTTATTCAGCCCGGCGCCTCTTATCGCGGAAAGCTGGGTCCCGTATTTGGTGGCGACCAGCATTTCCTGGTATTCGGGTCTCGCGTACATTTCCCTGAAAGTGTCGACCAGGAAAACGCCGGCTTTTTCCGCGTCGCTGTCCGGGTTCCCGAGCATGAGGGTGAAGAAATCCTCGAAATTGAAACTGGGAAGCTGTATCACTTCCTCGGAGCCCGCTATCACGTCCGCGTAATCCCTTATTTCGTAGGCCACTTCCGCCATCTGCATAAAGCAGGCCATGGAAGCGTAAAGGTCCACCCTGCCCGCCTGCCTGAAAATTTTGGAAAGTTCGGTGGTTTTTATGTAGTTGCCGGAAACGAAATCGTGAGAGATGGATTTGTCCCCGCCGTCTAGCAGGTTTTCTCCGGGTTTTTGGGGATCTATCCAGCCCCAGCCATGGTCCCAGATTATGAACATGTATCTTTGCGCCGGATAAACTTCTTTCGCCCACTTGAGAAACGAGGCCGCTTCCTTCCAGTCGCCCATATCCGGATTACCCAGTTCCGCGACCAGGTCGGAGGCTATCCGTTCCTTATCCCCGTCCTTTCTTACGTAGTAGCGCCTTACGCCGCTCCAGTCGCCGTCCGCCTGGGTATCGTTGTCCAGGCCTTTAGAACGGCCTATTTCCGCCACTATGTTCACGTTGTCGTCCGACCCCGCCGTTTCAAACCTGTTCAGGTCCGCCAGCGCGAAAGGCTCTATGTTGCTTTTCCCGTTCATATAGACGGCTATGGTCCATCTTTTTAGCGGGGGGGATTTCGGTTCCCCGACCTCGACGGATTTTATCTTTTCCAGAGTGACTTCTTCCAGGGCCCCGGAATATGAAAACGGGGCGTAGGCGGGCAGGGCGCAGAAAAGGGCCGCGAGGGCGTGTTTTTTCATGAGAGTCTCCATCAAAAAAGTTTATCAATATTCGAGGCGGAAATCAAATCCCGGGCGGTCTTTCCGGTCAGATAATTTGACTGAGTTTGTCCGAAGAGAGCTTGTCGTAATACGCCAGCAGGTTTTCCCCGTTCGCGGCCGCCTTGTAAACCTTGCCCACGGGGAAGATATAGGTTCGCCACGGAAGCTCCAGCGACCAGAGCCCGTCGTTGCTTTCCACGTTGAACCACGTTCCTTTGAAATCCTTCATCAATATTTCCGCGAAAATGTGGCCGTAACATCTCAAAAGTCTCCAGCCGTCGGTCGTAGGCGGAACCCCGGGTTTGAAATTTTCCCTGAGCGCCTTGTCTATCTTGGAGATCCCCCCCCTGAAAAGCTCTATGTCCCGGGTCTCGTCCAGTGAGGACGCCAGAATAATATTCTTTCTGTGCTCCATCAGCGCGTCCATGATCTTTTCGGGGTGGCTCCTGGTTTTGTTTTTTACCGCTTCCAGTCCCGCGACCCGGGCCGTGGAGGCTTCGGCCAGCTCGTTCGAAAGGAACTGTATGTATTTGAGAAGCCAGCCCTGGTCCGGAAGCTTGTTGGTCCAGAGCAACTGCCATATCCTCGCTATGGCGAAACTGGCGACCTCCGAGTTCCCGGCGTTTATCACTATGGGCCAGGCCCAGGGATCGAAATCTTCGTATTCCATAAGCCTGGCTTTGAATCTTTCCTTCAAAAAAAAGCAGAGAAAAGCCGAGCAGTCCTTCACCGTCTCTATCGCTTCCATCTGGTCGAGCTTTTCCTGTATGAAGGTGAGGCGCAGTTTCCTCTCGATGTCCGTCAGTCCTTCGTAGTTGAAATAAATTTTCTTGTTGAATTCCTCTTCGAGCCTTGAGGCGAGGGTCAGGGCGCGGGACAGAAAGCCCGGTCCGGCCGATGGTTCCGTTCCCCCGGTCTTTTTCCCTATGGAGGAAAAAGTCTCGTAATTCGTTTCGAAGTCCACGCCGGCTTTCCCTGGTTTGGCGTTTTTCTCGTCTTTGAGCCTCTGGGCGGTCCTGGCCGAGATGTCCGCGGGCTCCATGGACGCTTCTCCGCCGGAGGGGGACGCCTGCGTTTCCCGGTTTTTTTCCTTGGGGTTCGCGGCCCGGGACTCGGGCGCTTTTTCTTCGGGTTCCATTATTTCGGGGGAGACGGAGTTGTCATTGGATAAATAATCCGGCGGCAGGGCAGAAAGGATCCTGACCGCCGAGTTTATGTCGAAAATCGCGCATTGGTTCGCTTTGCCCATGGCTTCTTTAAGCTTGCCTCTCTTTATTTCCGCCATCCCTATGAGGGAAGTTATATGCGGCGCAGGATTGGAATAAAAAGCCTTGAGATAGCAGTCTTCCGCTTTTATGAAGTCCTGCATGTTGAAAAAAAGATTTCCCAGGTAGATCAGTATGTTCAGCCTGTTCTTCCCTTCCATCGCGGCGGCCGAAGAGAGAAGCGTTACCGCCTCGGCTACGGTTTCTTTGCCCAGGTTCTGCTGGGAAAGGAGCGCGATCGCGTTGCCGAAGAGGGCTTCCTGCTTAAAGGCGCCGCCGGACAACTGGCTGAAGATCTTTTGCGCCTGGGGCACGTTGCCGGTCAGGAGATGTATCCAGGCGTATTCCATATTCTTGCCCCAGACTAGGTTTTCGTCCTTTATCCGGTTAAGCATTTCCGCCGAGCCCCTCAGATCGCCCTGCATCCTTTTTATCCTGGCCTGGGCGAGGAGGGAGTTGTCGTTGGCCGCCGTTTTTATCAGTTCCACGGCTTTTTCATAAAAGCCTATCATCGAAAATATTTCGGAATAAACGAAGGGGTCCATACCGCTATTTATATTCTTGAAGGCGAGATAATTGGCTTTGTGGAACTGGCAGGAATTGAGGGCTTTAAGGGCGCTTCCCGGTCCCCGTTCCTTTTCCTCCTCGCATTGCAGGAAGCCGGTTATGAGGGAAACCGTATTGAGGTCCAGGAGTATTTCCTTTCCCGGAAATTCTTTTTTAAAAGGCGGGTTGAAGGAGAACAGGCCCGAGCCTCCGGAATAGAAAATGTGGTAAAGGAACTCCACCGTGTTTTTGTAGACGTAGGGGGCGTCCAGCAGCCGGTCGTCAGTGAAGACGGGAAGCGTTTCCCTTCCGTCGGAGAGGACCATTTTGGGGATGGTGTAGATCTCTTTTTCGGCTGTTTTGAATTTTACCACGGGAGAATAAAGTTTTGAAAACCTCTTAAAATTATCTAGAATCTCAGTAATGGAAACCGAGGAGGGGCTTGAGAAAGAGAAGGTCTTTAAATCGCTCTGGAACGCCATCAGGGATTATTTTATATTTTTATACGCAGGATGTGTCAAGAAAAATTTATGACGGAACTGGTGATAGCGACCAGGAACAGAAACAAGATAAAGGAGATATCTTCGATAATCCCTCCGGGGCTCCTGGTTCTTAAGGTTTCCTCCGACTTCGAGGGAATAGGGGAAATAGGGGAAGACGGGCAGACTCTCGAGGAAAATTCTCTTAAAAAGGCCAGGATAACCGCGAAGCTCACCGGCAGATGGGCGGCGGCCGACGATACCGGCCTTGAAGTCGAGTTCCTGGGCGGCGCTCCGGGAATCTATTCCGCGCGCTGGGCCGGGGAAGGCTGTACTTACCGGGACAATAATCTGAAACTGCTTGCGGCGCTCTCGGGCGTGCCGCGCGAGAAGAGGAAAGCCGTTTTCAGATGCGTTATCTCCGTGGCTTCGCCCTCCGGCGAGGCGAGGAGCGCCGGGGGCAGGATAGAAGGTCTTATATCCGGGGAATTGCGCGGCGAAGGCGGGTTTGGTTACGACCCTCTTTTTTACGTTCCGGAATACGGCGGGACTTTCGCCGAACTGCCTCCGGAAATAAAAAACGGGATAAGCCACCGGGCCCTGGCGCTGAAAAACGTCAGAAAATACCTGATGAATATAGCGAGGTTTAACAGACTGGATGAAAAATAGAATCCTGCTTTTTTCCCTGGCGCAGCTGGCGTTTCTTCCGGTTTTTTGCGATTGCGCCCCCGCTCCCCCGGGACTTAAGGGGGCGGACGTTCCCTCCGCCCGTTCGCAGGACCGCGAACGGAAGCCGTCCTCCTTTTCTAACGTGTTGACCCTGGTTCGGGAAAACAAGCTCGCGCTGGAAAAGGCGATAGAATCCCGCAAGTACGGAGCCGTTTCCTCGGCCGACGTCGTAGGGATCTACAATAATCTCGAATTGGCCGAAACCTTCCTTTCGGAAATAAAAGAAAGGGTTTCGGACGGGAAAATAAGCTCCCAGCTCAGGGAAGCTTCGGAGCAGGTGAAGAAAAGCAAGCTGTCGGCCGCCCGGTTAAATGATATAATTAAGTCCAAGTCCGGCCGGAACCTCTACGCCGCGCTGGCCGCTCTCGAGGCGGATCTGGGGGAGGTCGTCCTGTATCTTAACGGCCTTCGGCTGAAGACCGGCAGTTCCCGCTAGGAGCGGTTCGGCGACGGCCCCGAAAGCCTTGAATTTTCAACGGGGCGGATAACTATGTTCAGAATGAAACTTTTTCACAAATTCCTCCTGGTAATGATGCTTTCCGGCATTCTGCCCATGCTTTGGCTGGGCAACGAGCTTATAAGCAAGGCCAAATACAGCCTTGAGACTCCGATAAACGAATTACATATCTACATGGCGGAAAGCGTGAAAAGACGCTTCGAGTCCCAATTTTCCTCTTTCGACGAAAAAGCCGTCCTGGTTTCGGCTATGATGGCCAAACTGGACTGGGAAGGCAAGCAGGCCAGCCTGGCTTCGGCTTTCGGAATGGACGAATCCATAAAAAGCATTTCCGCCGTGACCATGGACGGGGCGGAGGTCATAAAGGCGGTGGCCAGGAGCGAAAAGAACGCGGAACTCAAAAGCATTTCCCGGGAAGATTATTTCCTGGTCATGAAAAAGACGGATAAAAAAAAGAGGATAGTCCGGCTGAGGCGGGACCGGAATCTCATCATTATCCTCTATCCCCTGGAAAAATTTTTCCTGAAATTTGAAATTTATATGGACGTCTTTTTCTCCAAACTGAATTTGGGGAAGACCGGTTTGACCGGGGTGTCCATGATAGTGGACGGCGAGGGAAAGGTCGTGTACATGCCGGAGGGTTTTTCGAGGGACGATTTCGGCGATTCCCCGGAATGGAAGCTCACTCAGGAGACTTTGAAGGCCGTTTCCAGCGGGTCCATGAATTACAAGGACGAAAAAGGCGGAGAGTATATGGGCGCCTTTTCCTATCTCGGCGAGATGGGCTGCGCGGTCATCGTGAGGCAGGACAGGGAAGACGCCCACAAGTTCGCCATGGATATAGCGGGGGAAGGCGGCAAGATAGTCGCGATGTTCGCGGTTCTGGTGGCTCTTCTCGCCTATTTTTTTTCCAGGAACCTTTCCAGGCCCATAATACAGATAACCAAGGCGGCGGATTTCGTCGCGAAAGGCGATTTCACCCACAAAGTGAACGTGGCCACCGGGGACGAATTGAAGGACCTGGCGGAAACCTTCAACGAGATGACCGAAAAGTTGAGGCTCTATTCCGAGATGCAGATCGACCGGATCCTGAGGGAACAGAAAAACACGCAGGCCGTGCTTTATTCCACCGAAGACGGCATAATAATGGTGGACATGAAGGGTAAGATCCAGCTTATAAACAGGAAGGCCGCCTCTTTGATGGGTATGGACCCGGAAAATTCCGAGAACAAGGATTTCAGGGAGAGCGCGAAGACCGAAAAAACCAGGGAGGCCATCGCCGACCTCATGGAGAAGCGCGACGAGAATTATTTTAGGGAATTCGAGCTGGAGCAGGCCAAGGTTAAAAGGGTTTTCAAGGCGGGGCTTAAGGAAATGGTCCTGCCGGACAAGAACGAGAAAATGGGCTATCTGATAGCCATCTACGACATAACCCTTGATAAGGAGCTCGAAAGAATAAAGGAAGAGTTCCTGCATTCCATAACGCACGACCTCAGGAACCCCATGGGAGCCATAAAGGGTTTCGTGGAATTCATGCTGAAAGAGATCCCCGGGCCGGTCAACGAAGCCCAGAAAAAGATGCTGGTTTCCATAGACCGCGCGGCCTTCAGGCTGCTGGGAATGATAAACAATATTCTCGACGCGGCCAAGATGCGTGCCGGGAAAATGGAGATAAATCTCTCGACTTTCGATATCAGGGAAGTGGCGGCCAGAGTGCTCGATCTCATGGAGTCCCTGGGGCAGAGGAAAAAAATAAAATTCGCGGTCGATTCTCCCCGGGAGATGACGGTAATCGGCGACGCCAATCTGCTGGAAAGGGTTTTTACCAATCTCGTGGGTAACTCCATAAAATTCACTCCGGAGGAAGGCACCATAACCATAGGCATCAGGAAGGAAGAGAGGGTCCTCCGGGCCTGGGTGGAGGATACCGGCGACGGCATCCCGCTGGATTATATAGGCAAGGTTTTCGAGAAATTCGAGCAGGTCAAGGGCCAGAAAGCGGGGGGAACGGGGCTGGGCCTTACCATCTCGAAGAACGTGGTGGAAGCCCATAAGGGCAAGATCTGGGCGGAATACAGGGAGGGCAAGGGGGCGCTGTTCGTCTTTACCCTGCCTCTGAACCTGGCCAAAGACGAACATGGACGGGTTATCGTGAACGAATCCGGCCACCATCAAACATGCGGAGAATAAGACTCGTTTTGAGGTCGGGAATCGTATACAGGTTAAGGGAGGCGGTTGGATGAACAAAATAATTAACTTTTTCTGCGCTTTGTCGCTCCTGCTGCCTTCTTTCCTTTCGGCCGAGGAAAAGCTTCAAAGCATAACGGTAAAGCCGGGCGACACTTTATGGGCCATTTCGCAGAAGTATCTCAAGGACGCGAACAAGTGGGACATGATACTGAAGTACAATAATCTTCCCAAGAATCCTTACGCCGCTCTCCCGGGAATGACGCTCAAGATCCCGGTCGACCTGCTCAAGGAGGAATACAGGGCGGCCAGATTCACCGGGCTCGTAAACGACGTCAGGGTCAGAAAAAAAAACCTTTCCGAATGGAACAAGGCCCGGGTCCGGGACGAGCTTTACAACGGCGACACCCTCAGGACCAACGTTAATTCCAAGGCCGACATAAAATTTTATACAGGCCAGGTGCTGAATCTTTTCGCCAATTCCATGGTCGTTTTGCGTCCGCCGCAGAAAAAAGATTCCGACGTGCAGCTCCTTACGGGCCAGATAAGAAGCGTCAATACGAGAGTTATCACCGCTTCCGCCAGGATAACGCCCAAGACCAGGGATACCGAATTCGGGGCCAGGGTAAAGGAAGACCTCACCACCCTGGTGCAGGTTTACAAGGGCGCGGCTTCCGTGGAGGCGAAGGGGAAAACCGTGGAGGTTAAAGAGGGTTTCGCTTCGGAGATAAAGATAGATATGCCTCCTTCCGCGTCGATAAAGCTGCCCCCGGCGGCGCAGTTCGCGGACGCGGGGAATCCCAAGCTGGATAAAACGGCGAATCTGAAACTCGAAGGCAGCGTTATCTCCCTGGATGCCGGGAAAACCGTTAAGAAAACGGACGTGAAGGTCGATTTGAAGACCGGAAAGGCGCCGGGCGTTCCCGACCTTAAAAACGGCTCGGCGCCCGATACCGACAAGGTTAAGCCGCCCGATATCAGCAAGGATATAATGGATTCCAGGAAAGTTATGGAGACCATGGATATTTCCAAGACGATAAGCGGCTATCATGTGCAGGTCTCCAGGAGCAGGGAATTCTCCCGGGTGGTTTTCGACAGGAATTACGACATTTTTACCAAAGTCAATCTCGAGGAGCATCTCCCCGGCGGGAATTACTGGTTCAGGGTGGCCTATATCGACTTGCTGGGTTTTGAGGGGAAATTCTCCGAGCCCAGACAGATCTCCGTCAGGTAGACTCCGATCCGGGGCCGGAGTGGGCCTTGACATGTCAAGGGTTTATGTGCTATAAAGTAAGGCGAGGTCGCTTTCTCCTTTGAGGGAGGCGGGCCGGCGGTTTGCGCGCAAGTCGTTGCGGAGGTCGCGCGGCCGCCGGGGGACGTACATCGGATGGAGGGAGCGCGAAAAGGGCATTGGGAGAGGATTGGTATCTTTTCGCGCTCCCTTGTTTTTTGTCCCCGTTTTCTTCTCCGGCAGTTTCGTTACCCTCCTTAAATCCTCAACCCCTTTCTTGTTCGGGATTATTTTTGCCTTTTCATTTTTAATACAATATATCTGATGCTGAAAATACCTTTCCTGATCGTTCTTTCTCTCGGGCTTGCGTCCCTCTTCCTTATGGAATCATGGAAAGGGACAGTCCCGTCCACTTGGGCTATGGGGAGTGGGACGCCGCTCTTCTCCCTCGCTCCCAACGAAAGGATAGAGACGGTCTGGGACAGGATAATGAAAGAGCAAAGCTATTCCAACCTGCATAAAGGAATGGCTTTCATGCAGAACGGACAGTATTCCAGGGCGTCCCTGGAATTTTCCAAGGCCCTGGATAAAAATCCCTCTTCCATGGCCCACGCCATGCACGGCGCCAGCCTTTACTGGATGGGCGACGTGCCTGCCTCGCTGGAGCAATACGCCAAAGCCCTGGAGCTCGATCCGGAAAACTCCATGGCCTGGCAGCTTAAGGGGATTTCGGAAGCCAAGTCGGGGGACCCTGAAAAGGCTCTGGAAGATTTCGAAAAAGCCCTGAAGCTCGACCCGTCCCGCCCGGACGTGAATATGAATATGGGCTCGATATACTTCTCCAAAGGGCACATGGCCAGCGCCATAGCGCACATCAAGAACGCGGTGAAGCTCGACGGCCGCAATCCCCTTTACCATTATCAGCTGGGCCTGGTGTATTTTTATCTCGAGCGGTATGACGAGGCGGAAGAAAGCTTTAAAAAGGCGGTCGCCTTTTATCCGGCCTACGAAGAGGCTTTATTGTGGCTTGGAATAACGGCCGAGAGGAAGGGGGAGCTGAAGCAGGCGGTGAGGGTATATAAAAAAGCGGTGGATCTCAAACCTCACGACTTTTTCGCCAGGTATAAGCTCTCGCTCGCCTCTTTGCGCGCCGGGGACGTCAAAAATCTTCCGAAATACATAAAAAAAAGTTTTTTGCTCACTCCCAAAAATCAGCTTGGCGGAATTTCCCTGTTTATTTCCTACAGCGCCGGAAAGGAGAAGCCCTCCGGTTCCGGGGGAAAAAAAGGGGAGAAGTTTTCGGATCACAACCTTTCCGAGATCTACAAAAATCTCATGCGGGTGCCGGAGGACGAGGAAATAACCTTTTCGGTGGATCTGGTAAGCGCGGAAAAATTCGGCCTTGAAAAGGCGGGAGAGGGGCGGATGAAAAACGCCCTTTCGGCTAATTTCAGGCCTCTTTCCAGAAAATACGTTTCCAAAGATTATTTTCTGCCGGCCGGAGGAAAAGAGGAAAGGGAGGCGGCGGTTTCCAGGGCGCTCGGGGAACTGGAAAAGGAAATAGCATCGGGCTCCGATAAGATGGATTCCAGGGTTAATTTTTCCATGAATACCAGGAAAAGCCGCGATTATTCCCCGGCCCCGGACGATTCCAGGGTAGTCTACTCCCCCAGAAACGTGGGGAACGACATGGGGCTCTGGATTATCGGCAATAACTGGCTTTCGATAGTGGAGGACGATCTTGAGAACCCCGAGGCGGCCGGCGCGGCGGGTCCCTACGCGCTTGTTTACGGCCTGGCCAATCTGCTTCTTGGGGAAAGCGAAGGCGCTCTGGCGTATTTCGAAAGAAGTTCCGGGGAATATCCCGCGCTTTCGAAAATGGGTGCGGCGGTTTCCCACGTCTGTCTCGGCGACGAGGCTAAAGCCGGGGAAATCCTGCG
>PEXN01000116.1 GCA_002774685.1 Elusimicrobia bacterium CG08_land_8_20_14_0_20_51_18
ACCGGTTTTCCTGGCCGGGCCGGGAGAGGCGGAATACGTGAACGCCAGCCTCAAAAAATATTCCCTCTCCGACCATCTGGCCTGCTTCGATTTCGACCTTCTCGACCTGGCCTGTCTTTTCGGCAGGGTAAAACTGCATGTGGGGACTTCCTCTTCCCCCATGCACATAGCCGTCAGCCAGGACACACCGACTTTCACGGTTTACAGCCCCTATACCGATCCCGCCAACTGGTCGCCTCCCTCGGAAAGGCACGCCTGGTTCCAGGGCGATCTGGAAAAAACTTCAGCGCGAGAGATCTACTCCCGCCTGGAAACCTTTTCCGAAACGGTCGTGCCATGAGCCTTGAAAAGACCCGCGATTCCATAGGAGCCTCGGCGCCCGGCCGTTTTTTACTTTTAATGCTGAGCGGGCTGTATCTGCTGGCCGTAAGGTTCAGGGAAGCGCTGTATTCGGCGGGAATACTGGCCGGGAAAAAGGTCTCCAGGCCCGTCATTTGTTTCGGCAACATTTCCGCGGGAGGGACCGGCAAGACTTCGACCGTGATAATGGCGGCGGCGGAACTGAAAAAAATGAAAAAAAGCGCGGCCATAATAATGCGCGGTTATAAAAGGAAACGCAAAACCGGGTCCCCGTTTCTCGTCGGAACCGGGGAGAATTCCTCTTCCGATTTCTCGGGGGACGAAGCGGCCCTCGTACACACGGCCCTGAAGGAACAGGATATCCCGGTGATAGTGGACCCCGACAGGGCGAAAGCGGCCGCTTTCGCCGTAGAAAAATTCAATCCGGACGTGATCCTCATGGACGACGGCTTCCAGCATTTTTCGCTTGAAAGGGATCTCAACGTGGTACTGATTAACGCTTCCGCCGGCCACGGGGAAAGTATTATCCCTCTCGGCAACCTCAGGGAGCCCTTTTCGGCTCTCAAGAGGGCTCATCTCGCCATGCTTACCCACTGCGAAAACGCTTCCGAAAAAAAACTGGATGAACTGAGGGAACGGATTAAAAAAGCGAATCCGGAACTTCCTGTCGTGGAAAGCATGCACGTCCCGGAATGCTTCCTGGACGCCCTGAGCCGCAAAAGGTTCGACGTTTATTCCTTCAAGGGAGCCGACGCCGTCTCGCTGAGCGCCATAGGCGATCCCGCTTCTTTCGAGAACATGCTCTCCGGCCTGGGAGTGAAGCTGAAAAAGGCGTGGAGATTCGCCGACCATCACGAATTCACGCTGGAAGATTTGAAAGCGGTGGAAGACCTCAGGGAAGGCCTGCCGCTCATAACCACCTACAAGGACTTCGTGCGCTTTCCCCGGAATTGGGAAAAAGTGATCTCGTCTAAACTTTATATCTTTTCCATAAAGGTCAGTTTCCTGTCGAACGGCTACAAAATTTTCCTTAAAAAGCTTATGGAGACCGCCAAATGACGCAGCCAAATCGAAGGAGGATTGGAAGATTGGAGGATTTGACGTATAGGTTAGCAGAGGTGAAGATGGTTAAAAAGTCAGAGAGTTTGGATGTCGGAAGTTGCCATTCACGCTTTACTCTTTACCCTTTACTCTTCACGACCAAAGAGGTGTCTGGATGAGGGCTTTCGCCGACAAAAAAGACAAAGGACGCAAGCCCGCCCTGTTCCTGGACAGAGACGGGGTTTTGATACGCGACAGGGAAGGTTTTTATCTTAAAAAACTGGAAGAGGTCCGCGTTTACCCGACCGCCGTGGAGGGCCTTAAGAAAATTTCAGGCCTGGGCTACCGGCTCATAGTCCTGACCAACCAGTCCGCCATAGCCAGGGGCTATATTTCCCTCAGTGAGTCCGTCGGGATAAACAAATTTATAGCGGCTTATTTCAGGAAAAGAGGCGTAAAGATCTCCGGGATTTATTTCTGTCCCCATCTCCCGGACTCCGGCTGTTCCTGCCGGAAACCGTCTACCGGCCTGGTGAAAGAGGCGCTGAAAGATTTCAGGACGGACCTCAAAAGGTCTTTTATGGCCGGAGACAAGCAAAGCGATATGAAGCTGGCCGCCGCGGCCGGACTGAATTCCGTCTTCGTCCTCACGGGGCAGGCGAGAAAACAGATGAAGAAGTATAATATAAAGGCCGATTTCAGGATAAAAGACCTGAGGGGCCTGAAAAGAGCGTTAAAAAACTTATGAAAAAAAGAATAATGATCTCCAACCTGGCGGTGATGCTGCAGCTCGTAGTTTCAAGACCCGACTCCTGCGCCCTGTTTTATGCCGGACTGTTTTTTGTGCTTCTGGGCGAAGCGATAAGGCTGGTTTCGTCGGGCACCATAATAAAATCGAAGACGCTCACAGCCAACGGGATATACTCCATGCTCAGGAACCCCCTTTATCTGGGCACTCTTGCCGTAACTTTCGGGGTTCTCATACAGCTTTCCTCGTTCTCCCCTGAAAAAGCCCCGAACACGGGTTTTATCTGGCTTTTTTCCATTCTCGCGTTCCTGATAATTTACAGGAAGACGATAGCGGCCGAAGAGGCCTTTCTGCTGGAAAGATACGGAGCGGAATTCGAGAACTACATGAAACGCGTCCCCTCCCTCCTCCCCGATTTAAAGAACGCCGGAGAACTGTTTAAAAAGGAAAATTATTCGGCCGAGGCTTTCAAAAAAAACAAGGAATACAGGGGGTTCTCCGGCATACTGGCGATTGAAGCCGCGATAATCCTTAAAATACTTTATGGTTTTTAAATCCCTTATAATCCCGCTGTTTCTCTGCTCCTCCCTCTCTTTCTCCGAAGAGCCGGAACTCCGGAATCCCTTAACCGGTTTTGAAACGGCGAAAACGGAGGTCCCGGACCCGCACGGCTTTCTGGGCGAAACGCTGGAATACGACATATCCTGGGGAATAATGCTGGTCGGCAAAGCCTACATAAAGGTAGAGAGGGCGGTGAAGATTTCCACCGGAGTTTACGCCTACCACATAGTTTCCGGCGCGCGCTCGACCAGATTTTTACAAAACTTCTATCCCGTAAAAGACCTGAACGAGGCGCTGCTGGACGTCAACCTGGCCGGCTCCTATGGCTATTACAAGAAAATAAGCGAAGGCAGTTACAAGCGCAGCGAATGGGTCTTTTACGACGTTCAGAACCGTAAATTCCGCGGGGAGAAGCTCAGGAAAGGCCGGAAAACCGAAATTTCGGGAGATCTGGAAACCGGGAACGTTTTCGACATACTTTCCGCCCTTTATTTTTTCAGGACGAGGGATTCGAAAGAAAAAGAAAGCTATGACCTCAAGGTGAACACGCAGAAGAACTGGAACCTTACCGTGAAAAACCACGGCAAGGAGAAAATAAAAACCCCCGCTGGGAAATACAGATGCCACGTGCTTGAACCCATGGTCGGCGAGGAGGGCATTTTCGCGCCGAAAAAAGGGAAACGGCTTCTGGTTTACGTTTCCGAAAACGAACGGCTGCCGGTGATGCTCAAGGCGGAGGTTTTCATCGGCTCCGTGACGGCCAAACTGGCCAAGATCAAAAGAAAGAGATAAGAGGCCGGAGGCGAGAGATGACTGTCGTAAATCGTAAATAGCAAAGAGTAAAGGGAAAAATGTCAGGAAGTTTGGAGGTTTAGAGG
>PEXN01000013.1 GCA_002774685.1 Elusimicrobia bacterium CG08_land_8_20_14_0_20_51_18
GCACGAAAGAAGTGCTTCCCTTCACCCTTTTTCCCCTCACTCTTTACGCTTTACTATTTACCATTTACTATTGTGAGCGGGCGATGGGAATCGAACCCACGTCTAATGCTTGGGAAGCACTCGTTCTACCATTGAACTACGCCCGCGTACCAAAAACCACACAAGCGAACAACTTCGCCTGTAATTATGATACAAAAGATTCTATATAAAAAGGGAGATTTTTTCAACGGTAAATTGCGCGGGGCGCCTTTATGTGACGTCAGGAGGCCTTTATAAGGTTGAGAAATTCGTTTCTTATTTTTTCGTCTTTCTGGAAACATCCCAGCATGGAACTGGTCATGGCGATGGAGGTCTCGTTCTTCACTCCGCGCATGGTCATGCATAAGTGCTGCGCTTCTATCACCACCCCTACGCCCCTGGGTTTGAGCTTTTTCTGCAGAGTTTCGGCTATCTGTATGGTCAACCTTTCCTGTATCTGCAGTCTTTTGGAATAGGCTTCCACCAGTCTGGGTATCTTGGAAAGTCCCACTATCTTGCCCTGTGGAACGTAGGCTATGTGGACTTTGCCGAAAAAGGGAAGCATGTGGTGCTCGCAAAGGGAATGGAAATCTATGTTTTTTACAAGGACCATTTCCTTGTAATCGACTTTGAAAAACGCGTTATTGAAGAGTTTGTCTATGTCGGCCTTGTAGCCTGAGGTTATTTCCAGGAGGGCACTGGATACCCTGAGCGGCGTTTTTTTTAGGCCTTCCCTTTCCGGGTTTTCTCCTATCGCTTTCAGAAGCTGCCTTACGTTTTCCTGCATTTCTTTATGTTCCATTTTAAAATTTTACCAAATTTGCGGTCAAAAAAAAGCCCGCGGATTTTTTTCCGCGGGTCCTGCTTTTGCCTTTCTCTTAACTTTCTCGCTGGTCTTGCTTGTTTTGCTATTACCCCTTCTGCCTTATGCCTTAAGCCTGTCTTTATTATTTCGAGGCTATGTAAAGCCACTTGCTGGTGGCTTTGACTTTCCCGGCGGATCTGTTGAGCGCGGCAAGTTCTTTGCCGAGTTGTTCCAGATTTTTCTGTTCCTGAAGTATTTGTCCCAGTTTTTTCCCTTTCTTTTTTGATTTACCCGACGCCGGGGCGTTCCTCATGGTCTTTTTGTTTTTTATTATGACCGAGTTGACGTAGGCCGCGACCTGCGAGGTTTTCCTGGTTATCTTGGCGCTGTAAAGCATTATGGTCTTCGTATATTTGTATATCTCGGGGTCCGGGTTGACTGCGGCCAGTTCGTTTTTATTCAGATAGGAAATATGTTCCATGTTCTTTCTTATCAGCTTCAGGCTGGAAAGGGCGGCTCCCGTCTCGTCGCCGTTCAGCCTGGCGTTTTTGGTTTCTATGTCCTCGATGGTTTCATCCAGGTATTCGTCCTGTTTGACCAGCTTGCAGAGTATCTCTTTAAGCTTTTCCGTGGAGGGAGGCTGTTGTACGGCCTGGCCGCCGGGTTCTTCGCCGTTCAGTCCCGAATCGGCTTTGTCCCCGTAAAGAGGGGCGGCTTTCGGCGCGGCGTGAAGCGCGCTGAAAACCATCGAAAGCGATATCGCCAGAAGGGCCGCTTTGAACGTGTTTTTCATATTTCCTCCGCCTCTTTTTGCTTCTCAGGTATAGTCTACCCTTTTGAGGAAGATTCCAAAAGGGACCATAAGATGCTTTTTAGTTAAAAAAGGGACTATGGCCGGATAGGTCTTAAGACCCAGGAACAGGCAAGTTAAAAAGCAAGAAAGTCGATTGGCAAGAGAGTTGATAGCGAAACGCCTCTTGCTATCCCGCTCTCTGGCTAATCTTGCCGGTCTTGCTGGTTTATACTTTCAGGGTTTTTATGTACTTGAGGGCCTGTTTCCTGTTTTTCAGTTTTCCCTCGAATTGCATGAGCTTTACCCGTCTCAAAACTTCCCCGACGGCCGGGCCGGGCTTCAGCTCCAGGGCTTTCATGACCTGATGTCCGTCGAGGAGGTTTTCCTGCCGGAATTTGCTCCGCTTTTCGAAATAATAGCGTATGAGGTAATTCACGACCTGTATGAAACGCAGGGTTTTTTTGAAGCCGGTTTTCGGCAGTCCCCGCGGAGGTATTCTGAAAGGTTTTTGTTTCATGGCGGCGGCGGAAGCCAGCAGTTTTTTCTCGGGGATATAGCTGGCGTGGTCGGCCCAGGAGAGGAGGAGGAGCGGGATGGCGTATTCTCCCAGGTCGGAAAAGATCTTGTATATGGCCTTGTCCGAGATGACGTCGTTATGGGCGATGTTCCCGACCCGCAGGTGCTGGGCTATTATTTTGGTGACGAAGCGGGTTTCTTCGTTGGAAAATTTGTATCCGCGCATGAGCCGCCCGGCCAGAAAGGCGCCGTACTCTTCGTGCCCGAAAAACCTGAGCCTGCCGTTTATTTCCTTGGCTTTGTGGGGTTTGGCTATGTCGTGAAAAAGCGCCGCGAGTTTCAGCAGTTTTTCCCCCGCCGGGCGGATATTCAGTCCTTCGTATTTGGAAATAAACTTCCCGGGCCTGGAAAAAAGCAGGTCCATCCGCTTCATCACGTTGAAGGTGTGTTTCAGCACCCCGCCTTTTCCGTAATAGATCTCGGCGCATTTTTCCTGCAGCTTGAGTTCGGGGAAAAGCGAGAAGAGCAGACCCGAATTCCTCATCTCTTCGTAAAAAGAGGCGCTGCGCCCGCTCGCGAATATCGCCAGCAGTTCCTCTTTTATCCTTTCCCCCGCGGATTCCTTTATGCGCGGGCTTTCTTCTTTTATGAGTTTAAACGTGTCTTTTTCTATCTCAAAGCCGAGCGAGGAGGCGAACCTGAAAGCCCTCAGCATCCTCAGCGGGTCTTCCCTGAAGACGTTTTTCCCCGAGGCCCGTATGAGCTTTTTCTGGAGGTCTTTGCCGCCGCCCGAAGGGTCTACTATCTTTTTTTTGTCCAGGCTCAGGAGGAAAGCCCCCTTTGCGGTTTTCAGGGATTTCAATTCCGCGAAAGGCAGGGCCATTGCGTTGACGGTAAAATCCCTGGCGGAGAGGTCCTCCGTCAGGTTCCCGGAGACGGGCGAAATGTCCAGGTTGAGGCCGGAGGACCTGAGGGTTATTCTCCAGACGCCTCTTCCCTCGTCCAGGGGAAAGCAGGTCCCTTTCAGCGCGCGCGCCGTTCTAAAAGCGATTTTTTTAATCTCTTTTTCGCCGCAGAGCACGGCGAGGTCAAGGTCCTTTACCGGTCTTTTCAGGAGGAAATCCCTTACGGCTCCGCCTACGAGATATTTTTCGTTCTTTATTTTTGAAGTTATTTCGCGGGTTATGTTCATATGGGGCAGACTGAAGGCTCAAGGCTGAAGGCTTACGTCTTATGCCTTTCCGCCTACGGTCTATTTTGTATAAACAGGTTTCATTTTTCTTTCCAGCTCTTTTTTAAGAAGTTCCCTTTTAAGTATTTTCTGAAGGCTGTTCTTGGGAAGAGAGTCCACTATCTCCACTTCTCTGGGCCTTTTGTAGGCGTCCAGGTTGTTTTTTATGAAAGCCATCATTTCCGTTTTGTCCACGGTCACGCCCTGCCTGGGCACGCAGAAGCATTTCATCGTTTCATTGCCCGTGTTGTCGGGTATGCCTATCACCGCGGATTCCTGCACCTTCGGGTGCGCGTTTATGACTTGTTCTATCTGCGCCGGAAAAACCTTGAGCCCTTTCACTATTACCATGTCTTTTTTCCGGTCCTGGATGAAGAGGAATCCTTCTTCGTCTATTATGCCTATATCGCCGGTTTTAAGCCAGCCGTCGCCGGTAAAAAGTTCGCCTGTGGCCTTGTCGTTCTTATGGTAACCCATGGTGACGTTGGGTCCCAGCACGCAGATCTCCCCCGGCTGCCCCGATTTCAGGACGTTCCCCGCTTCGTCCACGACTTTTATCTTTACCCCCGGCAAAGCCCTTCCCACCGAGCCGTGTTTTATTTTTTTTGGCGGGGTTATGGTGACGACGGGGCTGGTTTCCGTCAGGCCGTAACCTTCGCAAATCTGTATGTTGAAGGCTTTTCCGAAAGCGTGCTGTATGGTCTTGCTGAGCGGCGCCGCCCCTGAAACGGCCAGCCAGACCTTTCTGAAAGCCCAGTATTTCAGGAAGATCTTTTTGAAGCCTTTGGCTTCCTTGGCCAGAACGCTGTAGATCTGGGGCACGGCTATCATTATCGTCACGCCTTCCTTTCCCATGGCGGTAAGCCAGGGTTTCGGCGGCGTGATATTCTTTATTATGAGGGTCTTGGCTCCGAGCACTATGGGTATTATCACGTTGGCGGTCCAGCAAAGGGTGTGGAACATGGGCAAAAGCGCCATGAAGACTTCCTTGTCGCCGGGGTTTATTATATCTATGGCCGCTCTGGCGTTGGAGAGGAGGTTCCGGTGGGTCAGCAGCACTCCCTTGGGATGTCCCGTGGTGCCCGACGTGTAGAGGATCGCTACTATGTCGTCCCCGTTGGCCCAGTTCTTTTTCGCCTGGGGATGATGGCGGGAGTGGTTCAGGCAGCTCCAGAAATTGTGGATCTTGTCCGTATGGGAATTGGAGGAAAGTATGAAACTCAGCGTTTTGATCTTTTCCGGAAGCTTTTCGTAGTTATTTATGAAATCGCTTTCGGTTATCACGCCCTTGGTCTTCGAGTTCTCGAGGATGTAGACTATCTCGTCTTCCTTTGAGATCATGAAATTTATCGGAACTGAGACGGCGCCGAGCTTGGCCAGGCCGAAGTAGGAGATTACGAATTCCAGCGAATTTCTCAGGACTATGGCTACATTGTCGCCTTTTCTTATTCCCAGCTGCCAGAACATATCCGCGGCCCTGTCGGAATAATGGAGGAGCTGGGCGTAGGAAACCCGTTTTCCCCCGTCCACGAAAGCCGTTTTTTCCTTGTATTTCCCGGCCACATGCGCAAGCTGGGAATAAAGTTCTTTCATATGTTCCATAAAATCTCCGTTGTTAGAGGTGTGGATGCGTAGAGGTATGGATGTATGGAAGAAGGGTTTTCCTTATGACACCATGCCTCTAAATTGCTATACATCTACGCCTCCGTCTTTGCGTCTATTATTCTCTTCCCGCTTCTTTGACCTGTATGTACCGCCTCGCCAGAAGAAGGCCAGCCGGAGTCAGGAGCGCCATGCCGCCTATTATCACCCACAGCATCTGCGAGTTCCTCGGTCCGGTTTCCGGGCAGAAAGCGTCTAACAAAAAGCCGGACATGGAGCCTACGAAAAACTTTGCCACGAAGTAAGGCAGCATGGATAGGGCCAGATAAGAACCTTCCTGGCCTCTGGGCGCTATGGCCGCGGGGTACTCATAGAGGCGCGGAGAGTAGAAAGACTCGCCGATGGAATAAATGATCGTGAACAGCGCTATTGACACGTAGAGAGGAAGCACCGGGCCGGAAAGGTTCAGCCACCAGGCTATGGCGTGGCCGAACGTGCCGTCGGCCAGGCTCTGGTAATGTGCCGGCGGGACGACCATGAAGAATACCGAAAGGGCCGTGATGAGGGTGCCTATGATGACTACCTTATAGGCCGTAAATTTCTGCGTCAGGGCGCCGATTATCGGGGCGAGTATTACCACAATGACCGCGTTCAGCGTGCCGAACAACTGGCCGAAAGGCGCGCCCGCGCCCAGCTCGCGTATGGCGTACTTGGGGAAGGTGTAGTACATGTGGTAGAGGACGAGCTTAACGAACACCACCAGACCGAAAAAGGCGAGGAACCGGTAGAAGGTCGGCTGACTCCAGAGGTTGCCGAAGATCCGCCACCAGTCTTTCAGGGCTGAGCGGCTGGAAAGCAGAAAAGCCTCTAAGAAAGACTTGCCCGGGTATTTCTCGGGCTCCGGCTTTACCACAACTCCCTCGTCGGTGGCCTCCACGCCGCCGCGCAGGGCGAACCAGGTCAGAATGAAATTGGGCAGAGTGAACAGGGCTCCCAGCAGGATTATTGTCTGGTACGTGCTGATCTGGAAGCCGAGAATAGGCACGTTGAAATGGCCATATTCGCCCAATCCGCCGCGCACCTTGTCGAAGGTCCAGCCCGCCACCGCGAAGCCCACGTTCATCATTGAATAGTACATCGAAAAGGCTATCGAACGCTGCTTCGTAGTGGTGAAGCGCTTGACCGCGGCCACCATTACGGGGGTCTGAAGGGCCTCGCCGAGCGCCAGCGGGAACAAGCCAAAAGGCAGCGCTATCCATTTTACCGCGAAGAAGGCCATTACCAGGCGCGCAGCCGCCGCGAGACCGAAGCCCGCGAGCAGCGATTTCCGTATCCCTACCGCGTCCACCAGCGAGCCTACCATCACGGTAAATATGGTCAGCGCAGTGGACCAGGCCGCTACGACCACTCCGGCCGACTTGTCCCCGAATCCGAGGTCCGAGGAGAGCCACAGGACCAGAGTGGAATTGACGACGCTGTAGGCCAGGATCGTCATTATTTTTGTCGCGAAAATTATCCACAGTTCCCTCACCGCGCCCTTCAGCACGAGGAATTTTCCTATGAAAGACTCTTCTTTCGGCGCCGTCGCTTCAGTCATATTGTCCGTCCTTTTTTGTCATAATTTTTCTTCCGCCAGGCCCGAGATCACTTTAAGCGTCAGGATGGCGGATTTGAAGAAATCCCCGAGGTCCAGATATTCCTGTGTGGTATGCACGTTCCTCATGCCCGTGCTGAGTATGGGGGTTATTATCTTGTGGCCGTAGAAAATGTTGGCGTCCGTGCCGCCTCCGGAAACGGTTCTTTCCATTTTAAAGCCCATTCGGGCCATGGACCTTTCTATCAGGGCGAGGAGCCTGTCGTTCTCGGAGATGTGGAAATTCGGGAATTTTACGCTGCTTGAAAACTCGAAACTCGGCTTGTGCGTTTCTCCGTAAATTTTTATTCCCCCTTTTCTTACGGCTTTGAGGAGGCAGTTCCTCAGAAGATTTTTCTCTTTTTCTATTTTTCTGGGGTCATGGCTTCTTATTTCGCCTTTCAGCAGGACCGAAGGGGGTATGATATTTATCGCTTCTCCGCCTGAAATAAGTCCTATGTTGACGGTGGTTTCCTCGTCTATCCTGCCCAGTTTCATCCCGGTGATGGCGCCGGAGATCACCTCTATGGCCGAGATGCCCTTTTCCGGCGCCACTCCGGAATGGGCCGCCTTGCCGTATAATTTTATTTCCAGGGAATTGGCCGCCGGCGCCTTGGTTACGACTTTCTCGAAATTCTGCTCGTTGTCGAAGACCAGGCCGTGCCTGGCCTTTATCCTGGAATAATCCAGGTTCTTGGCGCCCATCAGGGCCATCTCTTCGCTTATGGTAAGCGCTATTTCCAGCGGAGGCCTGGTAACGGCGCTCTCAAAAAGGGTTTCCACGGTTTCCAGAATTATGGCTATCCCGGCCTTGCAGTCTGCTCCGAGTATGGTCTTCCCGTCCGAGGTTATTCTGTCTTTGGAGAGCCTGGGACGGATATTGCCGAAGGGCCCCACCGTGTCCATGTGGGCGGAAAGCAGGAAAGGCCTCAGCTTCGGGTCGCCGGGGATCTTTATTATCAGGTTGCCAGTGTCCCCGCCTATTTTGGCGCCGGCCGAGTCCCTGTGGATATTTTTGGAGTATACGGCGAATTTTTTCGCCAAAAAGGCGGCCATCGCTTTTTCCCGGCCGGACGGGGAATTTATTCTGGCCATGGCCGTGAAGTTTTCCACCATTCTTTTTTTATTGATTTGCATGCTGCTTTTCCCTGGTATCCAGTATTATCGTGACCGGCCCGTCGTTCAGGAGCTCCACCGCCATCTCCGCGCCGAAAACCCCGGTTTTGACCCCGAGCCCGGACTTCTTTATTTCCCCGACGAAATCTTCGTACAGCTTTTCCGCTTCCTCCGGTTTCGCGGCCCCGGTAAAGTCGGGCCTTCTGCCTTTTCGGGTGTCCGCGCAAAGCGTGAACTGCGAAACCACGAGCAGTTCTCCCTTTATATCCCTTATGGAAAAATCGAACTTTCCCCCGGGGTTGGAAAAGATCCTCAGGTTGAGCGTTTTCTCGCAAAGCCGCTTTACGTCGTCTTCCGAATCCCCTCCGGCTACGCCGAGGAGCACCAGGCAGCCTTCCGCTATTTCGGAATGCTTTTTCCCGCCTATCGAAACGCTGGCGCTTTTGACCCTCTGGATAACGGCCTTCATCCGGCCGCCCGCTCGCGAATCGAAAATCCGCCGTGTAGAATAAGAGGAACCATTAAGAAGAATTATATTAAAATTGGGGAAGATAAAAAAACTACCGGGGTTTCTCCGCGGCTTTTTTCATGTTTTCAAGCCAGTCGCGGAATATCTTCTTTTCCCCTTCCGCCAGGGCGGGGTTAGCCCGGAAATATTTTTCCGCTTCTTTTTTGAGTTTTTCCGGATTTAGCGAGCCGGTTTTCACAGCGTATTCCGCCGCCTCGAAATCATTGGCCCTGAAATGTTCGAATTCCATGGCCGACGCCCTTTCCTTTCCCAGTTTTTTTCTGTCGGCGAAAAGCAGGTATTTCCCGTCCCAGTAGACGAGAGCCCAGTCTTTCTCTGGAAAAAGGTTCAGGTAGAAGGGCCTTTCCAGGACCGGCGAGCCGGGCCCGGTCTCCTGCCTGAAAGTCTGGTTTAAATTTTCTATCACGGCCAGCTCTATGCCGTATTTTTTCAGGAAAGCGTTCCAGGCCTCCGGCGTCCGGAGGGCCGAGGAAAATTCGGCCAGAAGACCGGAAAAAAGATATCTGCCGTCCATGAAGATCCGGTATTTCCCCCCGGTCTCGAAAGACAGCCAGCCGCCGCAATGATAGGGATTGTAAAGCTTCAGCCCCGAAAGCTCTTTTTCGTTCGCGTTCAGGAAAGAGACCAGTCCTTCGGACCTGAACCTGTAAAAATTTTCCCTTTTGAACTGCGGGATAAGGTACAGGGAGTAGTAGAAAACCGGCAGGGCGAAAAAGAACAGCAGAAAGGCTTTTTTACCCCATTCAATAAAGCCCCTGTCTCGTGCCGGGGGTAAAAGGATATCCTCCGGTAATGGCGGTATGATGCCGCCATTTTGGTTACCACCCGCTTCGGGCTCTGAAAGCCCGTTTTCGGGCAAGCGGGTGGTGGGGTTCCTTTTTTCAAAGCCGTCGAAAGTCCGTTCCAGTTCTTTGGCGGCGAAGAGCAGGGCGGTTATCCCGAAAAAAGGGGCGAGCCTCGCGTGTTTCGCCGCCGCCGCGAAAAAGACCAGCGCCGGCGCCAGGTTCGCCCAGTCCGTTCTTTTCCGGCGGAAATACGCGGCCGCCGCCAGTATCAGCAGGGCGGAGAGAAGCAGGAAAAGAGGAAGCTGGTGCGCGTTCAGGGGGCTGAGGCTTTGCCACTCCGCTATGTCCGCCTTATAGGCGCCGCTTTCCCTCATATGCGTAAGTATGACCGAGTAGAGCCGCCAGCCCAGCGGATTGGCCAGGGCCGCCGCGGCTCCGGTCAGAGAAAAAAACAGCAGTTTCCGGCTTTTCTCTTTCCCCGCGGCGCCGCCGCCGGCGGTCAGGAGAGAGACCGAATACGCGAGCATCAAAAATATCCCGTAGACGAAGCCGGCGTGAAGATTGGCCCAGAGCGCGAAGAGCAGGGCGGTAAGGAAAATGTTGCGCGCCGAGAACCGGCTGAACATTCCGGAGCCCTTTTCAGCCAGCAGTTGTATCCGGTCGAAGAGGAACGCGAAGCCCAGAAGGGTCAGGTTATCCGCCCTCGCGTCGACTACCGAGATAACGGCGACGGTAAGGAACGGCAGAAAAAAAACTGGGCTTTTTGCGCCGGCGGTACTCAGGGTTTTACGGAAGATGAGCGCGGCCGCGGAAAAGATGAGGGCCTTGAAGGCCGCTATGGCGGAGAAGCCGCCGAGGGAATAAAGGAGATAGTATAAGACCTGGGTCAGCCATTCGAAATTGCGCCAGGGGGTTCCGGCGAGCGTCCAGGAGAAAATTTCCGTGGTCAGGAATTCGCGTTTTTCCAGGAGGTGTTTGCCGGAGCTCAAATGCCAGAAGATGTCCGGGTTTTCCAGCGGCATAAGGAAAAAAGGCGAAAAGGCCAGAAAGTAAAGAAAAACTTTAAGGATTTTTTCTTTTTTTTCGTCTTCCATGGCGGTGTATAACAACTTTACAAATTTTGCCCCCGCAGTTCAAATTAGTGGAAGGCATAAGGCAGAAGGCAGAAGGGATAATAGCAAAACAAGCAAGACCAGCGGGAAAGTAAGAAAGTTAAGAATAGGCAGAAGGCATAAGGCAAAAGGGACAATAGCAAAACAAGCGAGACCAGCGGGAAAGTTAAGAGAACAGAAAATAGAAATTAAGAGATTAGAAGATTAGCTTCTTTAACTTGTTAACTTATCAACCTGTCAGCTTTTAAACTTTCTGGCTTGTTAACTTGTTGGCCTGCTATTTGTTACTTATCAACCTGTCAACTTTTAAACTTTCTGGCTTGTTAACTTGTTGACTTGCTACTTGTTGCTTATTAACTTTTTAACTTGCTCTCTTGCTTGTTGACTTTCTAACTTTTCTCCCTCCCTTGCCTGTATGCCCATTAGGTTGTATAATTGTTATAGTCATACGGAGGACAGTATGGTTACAGGACTTGTTCTGGTAAAACTCATGCCCGGCAAGGAAAAACAGGCGCTTGCCAGGCTGAAAAATTTGGAGAACGTGCTGCATATGTCGGCCGTTTTCGGAAGATGGGACCTGGTTCTCGATATGGAAACGGAAGATCTCCCCATGCTTTCCAACGTAGTGGTCCAGGAAATAAGGGGTATCCCCGGCGTTCTTTCCACCGAAACCCTCGTTACCACTTCCATATAGTAAAGGCGTAAGGCAGAAGGCGTAAGGCTTCAGCCTTGAACTTTCTTGCCCTCAGTCTATGGTTTGTAATTGTGATTTGGGGAGGCAAATGCGGAATTTATTTTTCCTTGCGGTTTTTCTTTCGTCTTCCCTTCCCGTTTTTTCACAGGTCTATCTCGGCGCTTCCGTGGATCCTGGCGGTTTTGCCGGCGGCAAGCCTCCGTCCGTCATGACGAGGAGCGAAAGCTCTTTCGAAAACAGCCTGTCGCTTTATTTCAGCACCGCGACGATGTACGAAGTTTTCGATTCCACTTCCCCTGAAAGGGAGATCCTCAAATACTCCGACAAGGGCTTTTACAGGACGGAACTGGTTTATCTCATCCTGCTCGCCTCCGAAAAGAAAGAGAAGTTCAAGCCGCTGGCGGACAGAATCATCAAGGGCGAGACGCTCCGGAAACTTTCCTCGGACCTGGGTTTCGATCTGCTGGAAAATTTCGCCAAAGCCTCGAAGATAAAGGAAGAGGTGGAGAGAATGTCGGACGACGACATAGTAAACCTGCACGAGATGATCATAAACCGTCCGCGGAAGGAAGGAGAAATAAAGGGGCCTCCGGATGAGAACTGAGTACGGGGAATTTTTTTTCTTATTCGCGGTTGCCCTCGGGGCCGTGTCGGCTTTTTTCTTTTTTTCGAAAAATAACGGACCCGAGGGGGCGCTTTGCGCCATGGTCCGTTTTCCTTCCGGCGCACAAATAAAATGCGAACTCGCTTCCACTCCTTCCCGGCACGCCCTGGGGCTGATGTTCAGAAGGGAATTGCCGGCGGACAGGGGCATGCTGTTCGTTTTCGGGGAAGAAGGCGACAGGACTTTCTGGATGAAAAACACCTTTATTCCCCTGGATATGGTTTTCATAGGAAACGACCGCCGGGTCAGGAAGATCTTCAACGGGGTTCCCCCCTTCTCCGAAGGGATGAAGGACGAGGACCTCCCCCGCGCCGGAGCGCCGTCCTCCAGATACGTGCTTGAGATTTCCTCCGGCGCCGCGGCCGCGGGCGGGCTGGGCGAAGGCGGCAGGCTTGCGATCTCTTATTTCCGCGAAGCGAAGGACTGCGCTTTCCTCCCGTAACCGGCTCCCCGGGGGCGAACTGAAGAAGTTTAGAAACATATTGAACAGTTGGCTTTAAAGTTTTAGTACAAGTGACGCAGGCAGTCTGCTTCTTCGCTCATAACGGTCGCATGGAATCAAGGATTTATATGGCTGAAATTTTCGGCAAGTCTGAACTCGCTTCGAAAACCAAAGGTTTTCTCGCTCAAACAATCAGACCCAGTCCCGCGGAGCGGGATACCCTCAAATTTACAGCCATTGCGACCAAAATCGCTCAAAAATCAGCCCGCCTGCTAAAAATCCAATATGTTATGGACCCTTACGCGAACTTCCATTTTCAAGATAATTTATGTAGAATAGAGTCAAAGTATGGGAATTTTCGGCAACGCTTTTAAACTTCCGCAGAAGACGCCTCTGACGGAGCAGGAGAAGGCCTTTCTGCTTAAAGTCTGCGGGGAAATAAAGAAAAGGAAGCTGTCCGACATAGCCGGGATAATCGCCGAGGGGACCAAGCCGGTCCATAACCTTACTTCCCAGGCGGTAATTTTCGGCATGCCTTTTCTGAACTGCGTGTTTAAGAAGGAAGACGTGGACAGGCTCGTTTCCATCCTCCAGAACCCGGCGGCCCTGGATTTTTTTAAGGATAACCTGGTTTAAAGTCTTTTGCGGAGCGGGAAATAAGACGGGGTTGGGAAGATAAAAAAGTTTTATTTTTGCGTTTTTTCTCAACCCTGGTGTTAATCTGCCGTTTAAGGAGAGTTTATGGCTGACAAAAAAGATCTCGAAATAATAATAGCTACGGACTGCGGCAGCACCACGACCAAGGCTATCCTGATAGAAAAAAAAGGCGGCACTTACAGGCAGACCTTCAGGGGCGAAGCCCCGACCACGGTGGAAGCGCCGTTCGAAGACGTGACCAAGGGCGTGCTTAACGCCATCACCGAGGTGGAAGAGCTTTCCGGCAGGAAGATACTGGACGGCGAAAGGGTCATCACCCCCAACAGCGGGAATACCGGGGCCGACGTTTACGTCTCTACCAGCTCGGCCGGCGGAGGCCTGCAGATGATGGTGGCCGGCGCCGTCAAAGCCATGACCGGCGAATCGGCCCAGAGATGCGCGCTGGGCGCCGGGGCCATAGTGATGGACGTGCTCGCTTCCAACGACGGGCGCGCGGACCATGAAAAGATAGAAAGGATAAGGCAGCTCCGCCCCGACATGATACTGCTTTCCGGCGGCACCGACGGCGGCACCGTCAACCACGTGGTCGAGCTCGCTAATTTCATAAAGGCCGCGAACCCCAAGCCCCGGCTCGGCGCTTCCTACAAGCTGCCCATAATTTACGCCGGCAACAACAGGGCGCAGGACCAGATAAACGAGATACTCGGAAAAAGGACCGCCCTGATCCTGACGGAAAACATCAGGCCCGTGCTGGAAAAAGAGAATCTCATGCCGGCCAGGCACAAGATACACGACATCTTCCTGGAGCACGTGATGCAGCAGGCGCCAGGTTATCCCAAGCTTATGAAAATGGTGGGCGCGCCCATCATGCCCACGCCGGCGGCGGTCGGCTCCATGACCGAGAAATTCGCCAAGGCCAATAACTATAACGTGCTCGCCGTGGACATCGGCGGCGCCACCACCGACGTGTTTTCGGTTTTCAGCGGGGTCTTCAACAGGACGGTCAGCGCGAACCTGGGCATGAGCTACTCCGTTTCCAACGTCATGGCGGAAGCCGGCGTGCATAATATCATGAGGTGGCTGCCTTTCAAGATAGACGAGCAGGACATGAGGAACAGGCTTAAGAACAAGATGATACGCCCGACCACCATTCCCCAGACCGTGGAGGACCTGCAGGTGGAGCACGGCGTGGCTAGGGAAGCCCTGCGGCTCGCCCTCGATCAGCACAAGTCTCTCGCCGTGGGACTCAAAGGCATACAGCAGGAAAGGTCCATCTCCGACGCTTTCGAGCAGTCTGCCAGCGGACAGAGCCTCATAAACATGATGCACCTGAACTACGTCATAGGCTCCGGCGGCATCCTCGCCCATTCCCCCAGAAGGATACAGTCCATGCTCATGATGATAGACGCCTATCAGCCGCAGGGAGTTACCATGATGGCCGTAGACTCCATTTTTATGATGCCCCATCTCGGCGTGCTCGCCCAGCTCAGCGAGAAGGCCGCGCTGGACGTTTTTTATAACGACTGCCTCATAAGGCTGGGGACCTGCGTGGCGCCCGTGGGCCTGGCCAGGGAAGGAGAAAAGATCCTCGACTGGGAAATAATCCCGAAGGACGGGAAAGGCCGGTCGGGCGAACTCCGCTTCGGCGACATCTTCATCGTCCCCTTCAAGGAGCCCGACGCCAGAATAGTTTTGAAGCCGGTACGCGGTTTCGACGCGGGAGCCGGCAAAGGCTCCTCCCACGAGGCCAAGATAGAAGGCGGCGTGGTCGGAATTGTTTTCGACGGCAGAGGGCGGCCCTTCGAACTGCCGAAAGCCGATTCCAAGAGAATGGCCGATCTGGAGAAGTGGTACAAGAAGCTGGAGATGTATCCGTACTAAGAGACATGTTACAGGTTGCAAGTCACAGGCTTTTTAAGGATATTTCTAAATACGGCATGTGTCTTGAGACCTGAGACTT
>PEXN01000028.1 GCA_002774685.1 Elusimicrobia bacterium CG08_land_8_20_14_0_20_51_18
ATCACACCCTCGCCAGGGAGGACAACAGGGATATTTATTCGGCCAATACGAGCTACTCCCTGCCGCTGAAGATTTTTATCATCCCTAAAACTATCGCCCTGAATTATTCTTACACCATGAGCAAAGTGAATTACGACGCCGCGAAGCTTGTAAGCCCCGCAGGGTTTTACAATACGGACGAAAGAACGGAATACTACAGCACCAAGCTCGCTTTTACCCCGTTCGGAGCGCCAGCTTCAACCCGGGCTACAGCTTAAGCCGCACAAGAGAGCAGAAATTCCAGCTTTCCGACCCTTCGGACAGTCTGAAATACGCGAAAGCCATGCAGCAGACCGTGGAAGCAAATTCAAGCTTCAGGCTGATAAGCTGGTTAAACCCTTCGGCGAATTATTCCATAACGACCATAGAGAATAACAACCTTACGGTCGCTACGGTCACGGTGGCCCAGTCCTCCGCCGTTTTCAACACGGGCGAAATAAAAACGGTGAACAGGACCTCTCAGGGCTCGGTAAACCTCACTCTGAACATGAACGAGATAATGCCGCGCAACAAGCTCCTGCGGTCTTTCGTGGTTTCCTCCAATTACCAGCTTCAGGACGGGGACGTCTGGCAGAATATGGAAAAGAGCTTCGACTCGAGGAAACGCCTGTGGATAAGGGACGGGCTCAAACCCTCCAACCCTTACGCCTCCAAAACCTCGCTTACCACCAGGGACACCTATTCCTCCACCCAGAGATGGCAGCCCTTCGAAGGCTATTCGTTCAAGAACAAGCTCAGCACGCTTTCCACCCTTTCCATAAGCAATAATTACAACCTTTCCTCGCAAAAAACTTTTACCACGGGAACCAGAACCCAGACGGTAAATAAAACCTTCCCGGACCTGATTTTCACGCTTTCCCAGCTGGAAACGCTCTTCAAGGCCCAGAAATGGGCCTATGGCGCCACCATGAACCTCAAGTATTCCAAAAACTCCAACGAGACTAAAACTTCCAGTCTTGAAACCGCCAAAACTTACGGCACCGATCTCAGGTTCAGGCTGCTGAACTACATAGACTCCTCGCTCAGCTACAACTTCAGGACCGGGAACAAAATGGATCTCAAAACCGCTCAAAAGACCTCCCAGACGAAACACCATGACGCGACCCTGCAGGGAACTTTCGACCACAAGAAATTCCGGTTCACGCCGAAAATAGATTTTTCCAAGGATTACGCGGAGGGAACGCTTAAAACGGTTACGCAGGACGTGATACAGATAACTCCGAGCGTCCTGATAAAGACCGACATCCAGGCGCCCAAAGGGCTGAAACTCCCGTTCGCGAAAGACACGGTAATGTTCACGAACAGGATAATCTGGACCAATACGATAAGTTACGCGATAAAAAAATCCCCGATCACCTCCGCCGACAACAACAAGCTGCTCTCCCTGAACTCCGTAGCGGACTATGAGGCCAGCAAAAATTTAAGGGTAAGTTTCAACGCCTCGGTGCAGCGGCTCTGGCATAAATATCTGAAACAGGAAGAATATCTCTCCTACCAGGCCGGCAGCACGGTGACGTTTCAGTTTTAAAAAAAGAGATTAGAGAATAGAGACTAGAGAATAGGGAAGGGAGATTAGCGTAAAACGTGAAGCGGAAAGCGGTCTAAAGCTTGAGGGTTAGAGGGTTTGAAGGTTAGATGGTTAGTTTAATAAGGGAAATTCCTTATAAAAAGCCAAACCTCTAAACCTCCAAACTTCCAACCTTCCTGACATTTTTATCTTTACCTTGCGGGGCTTACAAAGTATGCTATCTACCTGACCTGCTGTTACTATTCCCTGGCGAGCGTATAGCAGGCCACTTCCAGCGCTCCGGCTTTCGTCAAAACTCCCGCCGCTTCGTTAAGAGTGGAGAGAGTGGTCGCCACGTCGTCTACGAGAATTATTTTCTCCCCCTTTATCTTCGACGGCTCCGGACAGCTGAAACTGTCCGCCAGATTCTTCTCTCGCTCTTCCCTGTTGAGGCCGGCCTGGGACCTGGTCTCCCGGCTCTTCAGGAGTCCGTCGCGGCAAAACTTTTTCCCCGTCCCGGCCGCCAGCGCCTCCGCTATAAGTTCGCTCTGGTTAAACCCTCTCTCCGCCGCCTTCTTCACGGAAACCGGGACCGGGACCACCAGGCCATAACCGCCCAGTTCCGGATATTTTCCGATCCTTTCGGCCATGAACTCTCCCAGCCAGCGGGAAAGTTTTTTGTAGCCGTTGTATTTGCAGGCGTGTATAACCGCCCTTATCCGGGGCTCGAACATGACGGCGGACCTGGAAAAAGCGAAACTTTTTTTTCTTTTTTCATGCCGGCAGGAATAACACAGGCTCCCCCCGGAATCCAGTACGGTTCCGCAGGAGGAACAATAGGGAAATCTTATGACTTCGAGGTTTTTAAGGCACTCCCCGCACAAGGGAGGCAGATAATCGTATTTCTGGTCTTTTTTGCAGTAAAGGCAGGTTTTAGGGGCCAGGACATTGAAAAGAAAACCGCAAACACCGGCCGTTTTATCTTTCCACCCCATCCCCCCTCCGTTAACCTGAATTCCTCATCCCATTTCCTTAAACTCTTAAGGGAGGGATAGTCCCCGTGGGACAACCGGGGAATTCAGGGAGTTACCAGTTACCAGTTTCAAGTCACAAGACACAAGCAACAGCAAAAAAACCGGATTTTGCGTCGCTTTTCTCGCAGCTGCTACATCTCCAGGTCGAAAATGTAGAACCCGTAAGGCGGAATTTTCTCAAGCCTCAGACCGTCCGACACCTGCTCCGCCTTGAAAGGAAAGAAACGGTCGGACATCTCCTCGAAAAGGGTGACGGAATCTCCTTTTGGTTTTATCTTTACGTTAAGAAGTCCGCCGGATTCTTCGGAAGAATAATTGACTACCACGACCTTCATGGTTCTTCTCTGCACCCAGTTAAAAGATATTATATTCCTGTTACTCCTGTCTTCGGGCCCGGAAGGGAGGGCTTCTATGAGATTCCACTCCCCGCCGTGAAAGGCGGGATGATCGCAAATTTTAAGCAGTTTCTGGTAAAATTTCTCCATTTCCAGGTCTTCGTTCTTTTCCATGTCGAAATCCAGGAACTGAAGCGGCACCTTATATTTTATTCCCCGCAACTGCATATCGTTGTAAAACCGCATGCCGCGCACGGTCGAAATTATGACGGCCGCCGCCATGGCCTTACTCTTGCCGAAAGAGACCACGGAAGGGATTTCGTCGTGATTGTCTATAAAGCGCACCGACCTCTTCTGATAAAGCCTTTCGGCCCTTAGATGCCCCCTTACGTCGTCGGCGCCCATGGATTTCAGCCTGTCATAAATAACCTTGTCGTAGGTGTAATCGAAACCCATCTGCTGGAGCTTCCACTCCAGACCCCAGTAAACCTCGGCCATGAAAACGAATTCGGGCCGCTGCTCCTTGACCATGGAGATCGCCTCCTGCCAGAACTCCCTCTCGGGCTTTTTATAGCCGTCCCTGGAAAGCAGCCAGCTCCAGGCGCTCTCGTGTATATCGTTAAGCGTGAGCATGACCATGTCGCAACGCACGCCGTCGCAAAGCTCGGAGATCTCGAGCAGGCTCCGCTTCATTTTCTCCCTGGTTTTCTCGTTAAAATAATTAAGCTGAACCGTATCTTTCCAGGCCGGGAAATGCGGGTCTCTGCCGTAAGCCACATAGATCTTTTCTCCGTTCAACTCCCTTTGATAAAACATTTCCGGGTTTTTCGCGTAATCTTCGGCGGAGCCTTTCACGAAACAGTCTATGCACTCGTCTATAAAAACGTTGTCTATGGCCGTGTGATTGGAAACAAAATCCAGGAACAATTTCATTCCAAAAGCGTTGAGTTTTTCCTTGAGCGCCTTCAGTTCCCAGTCGAAACCCATCCCGGGGCTCAGCTTATATTCCATTATCGAATAAGGAGAGCAACCGATATGCTCTTCCGGCTGCATATTGTTCTTGCGGGCTTCCTCGATCAGAAATTCCTCTTTCCTCGCTATTTCGGCCGATATTTTTCCGCAGGTCCATACTCCCATCAGCCAGACTATATCGAAACCCAGATGCTTCAAATTCAGCCATTCCTCGTCGGGGATGGAGGAAATGGTCATTTCGGGGGAGGAGTGTTTCTCCCTCATTTCTTTAAGCCAAAGCCTGGTATTGATTTCTATCAAATGCGGATTAGAACGCAGCATAATACCTTCTTGAAATTTTTTAGAATTATCTACCCTTAAGATATATTTTAGCTTATTTAACGTCCCATTTCTCATCGCCCATGTGGTCGGGACTGTCCCTTCCTCTGAATTTAAGGGACGTCTATTATCCTATACTCGCCGGGAGCGAGATATCCCCCGTGTCCCTGAAAATTAAAACTTCCGCCGGCGTGGGAAAGGTTGCCCAGAACGGCCTTTTTTAAACCGGGATTCGATATCGAACTCATCGTATAGCCGGAGATGTTCCCTCCCAGCCACAGAGGCTCTATCTCGTAATCGCCCAACTCCCGCCTTAAAGCGTTCACTTCCGGCAAAACTTTGCCGTAAACGGCTTTAACCCAGGGACTGCCGCCGTTCCAGTCTATCTGGCAGGGCACGCTGAAAGGAAGCGGCTTAGGCTCTCCGCCGGGCACATGGGCGTCGTAGCCTATCTCCGCCCCCGAATACATCATCACCCCGCCGGGGTAAAGCATGGTCAAAGCGAGGGCGGCCGGCAGTCTGGGCCCGTAAACGCGTTCGGGCGCCGCTTCGTCGTGATTTCCCACGAACATCACCGAACCTGCTCCGCCTTTCTGCCAGGCGAGGAAAGCGTTCCTGTTTATTGAACTGTTCACGCTGTGAACGTCCCCGCTTTCCGAAGCGTTATACCAGCCGGTCTGGCCTTCCACCCGTCCCGTTTCATACTTACTGTAAATGGCGTCGAAGCCGCAGGCGGAAAGGTCCTCCTGGAAAGCGTAAGCCTCCGCCAGGAAGCCTGCCGAGGGCTTGGCGGCCTTAAGTTCCCCTATAAGCTGCCTGTAAAATTCCTCCGAGGGCATGGTTCGATTCCAGGTCCTGGAAAAAACATTGTTCAGCGCCAGGTAAGCCATATCCACCCTGAAACCGTCCACATCGAATTTGACGACCCAGCTTTTCACGGTCTCCGTCATCCTTTTCCTCAGTTGAGGATCGGAATAGTTTATCTGGGCCGTATCCATCCAGCTGGAAACTCCTCCTCCGTACTCGAAGCCCCCGTTGTGGACGCAGTAAAGCCTGCCGTTCCGGTAATGCTCGAACCAGTCGTTTTTGGGACAGGCCCCGTATTTCGACTCGTAACTTATGAAATAATCGGGATTTTCCTCGAGCAGTTTCGAATCCAGAGAGGTGTGATTGACCACAAAATCGACTATAACCTTAAGACCGGCCTGATGAGCGAGCCCGACGAAATTCCTGAAATCCTCTTCCGTCCCCAGGTCCGGATTAACGCTCCCATGGTCGCTTATCGAATAAGGCGAGCCGCCCCCGGCGCCGGTTTGGCCTTTCACGCCTATCGGCAATATGCCCATGGGCCAGACGGTGTCGAAACCCATATTCTTTATTATGTCGAAATCCCCGCTTTCGAAATCGGCGAAAAACTTCTTACCCTTGAAATATTCGCCGCCCGGAGTCTCCCTTCTACCCTCCAGGTTGTAAGCCCTGGGGAAAAGTTCGTAAATACGGGCTTTTTTTATCCAGGCGGCCTGGTCGTATTTATCCATGTTCTCCCGCAAACCCAGGATATAATTTTCGAGTATGGAATTGAGGATTTCGTTCTTCTGGAACCTGTCCATCGGTTTGTTTTTAAGTTCCGCGAGCGCGCTTCTCAACTCGCCGGTCCAGCTCACCGGGGCCAGAAGCCCGTCTAAATAGGAAAAATAATCGTCGAGATGATGAATAAATTTGTCGGCTCCGTATTTTTTTTCGAGCTCCGTCTTTGTCCAGTAAAAACCCTCGAGGCCCGGGGCCTGAGCCTGAGCGGTCCAGCCTTCGTCGGCGTGCCTGAACATAAAATGCCTGGTAACGGGGATGGAGCCGCTCCACTGCCCGCTGGACATGACTTCTCGCATTTCGACGACGAAATCGTAGGTCCGTTCATCCGGACGCTCTTTCCCGGGTTCCGGGAGAAAGGGTTCGGGCGCGGAAAGGTCGAATCGCAGCGAAGCGTCATACCTGTCCGTTTCGAGGCCCGCGCCGGCGAAAAGCGGAAAGGAATTAGCCGCAAAAAGGAATAAAAAGGAAAAAGAATATCTGATGAACCCCATTATACCGGTTATACCACGTTCAAGCGGCGATTTTCAAGTAAATAGGACCCAGTTAACCGTGGGATAAAGGACTAAACTGGAAGATTGGATGAATGGAGGATTGGCGAAAACAGAGGCATGGATGCATAGCCTGCCGGTGCGCAGGTTGCGACTCGGCGTCAGGCAGGCAATTTGGAAGTGTAGCGTATAAGGAGGACCCTTCTTCCATACCTCCATACTTCTATGCGTCTATACCTCTGACTTCTCCCCCTTATTCCTCGGGTTTGTTCAGCCAGAAAACGGCTAATTTGAAAGAAATATAGCTGAAAACGATTATGAGCAAAAAACCTATTATTATGACTTTTTGGGCCCACTTATAAAGCCTGTAGTCTATGACGTTTTCAACGTCCGTTTTCTCGTAAATCCACCAGGCCGTCGAATCCACGTTAGAAACTGAAATGAGGGTTTCCACGCCGTTAAAATTCACCGCCCCGTTGTAAGAAGGGATATTGTTCCTGACCATCGCGTCCGTTATCACGGAAACGGTGTCCTCCGCCTGCAAGCCGGCTTTGAACAGATAGTTGTATCCCGAATCGAAAATTATCTGATTGCCGGCGTCCACGAGGTTTATGTTCCCGTGCGTTTTTTTGACCAGCCTGGATATCTCCTCGTTCAGATATCCAAGGCTCAGCCTGGCCATGAGCACGTACCGGGGCTTCTCGCCCTTAGTCTTTACCAGGGGTTCGGCTATGATCAGTTCCGGAGGGGCGTCATACGGATAATTCACGGCGCCTACCGAAAAACTGTCCGTTTTCGCGTTCTTAAAGATCCCGTTATCCTTGAAATTCCCGGGTTTTTTACCCTTGAGAGTGGAAAAAACTTCTTTCCCTTCTCCGTTTATAAGGGAGAACTCGTTTACTATTTCCGGAAAGTTTTTCGCTATTTTGGCGAGCTCCGCCTTTTTCCCTTCGAGCGACATGTCGATGAATTTCTTCTCCCGCGCCACGGCCAGAGCGTCGTATTTTACATTAAGAACATCCGAGATCCGTGAAGAAACGGTTTTAACCCTGAAATCCATGTAGGAAAGCATGTCTTTCTTGGAAATATCGTTTATACTGGTAAGGAAATGCGTGCTCAGGATAAAAAACGGAAGCGAAAAAAAGAAAAAAACCGACAGTATGAACTTATATTTGTTTAGTTTCATAAAACCCTCCTTAAACCCGCTTCTAAGATTATATAAAAAAACTGGCTTTCCGGGCCCCCGGCGCCGGAGGCGCGGGAACATTTTATATAATAGACGTATGCGCCGCGTTGAAACGGGTATATCCGGTAAAGATTCAGACCGGACCCTGTTAACGGGAACGCCGTATTTAAGGAGAACTGAAACTTAACATGAACGACCGCGACTTTCCAAAACCGGATAAAGCGTTTTCTCCTTCTAACGGGGCGAAAGAGCTGGAACTGGATTTCGACAAAATAGTGGGCGAAGGGAAAACCCTCGGCAGAGCCGGCGGAAAGGTGGTTTTCGCTTACGGCGTCCTGCCGGGCGAAAGGGCCAGAATAAGAGTCACCAGAGAAAAAAAGAACTTCATTGAAGGCGAGACCGTGGAAATCCGGCGGACGAGCCCGCTCAGGAAAGAGCCGGTCGAGGACCATTATCTTAACTGCTCGCCCTGGCAGATAATGGATTATGAATTCCAGGCCAAAACGAAAAAAGCTCTCATAGAAGACCTGCTGTACCAGACGGTAAAGGAAAGCGTTCCGCTGGAAAGCTTTCATTCGCCTAAAAACCTTTACGGCTACAGGACCAAAATAGAATACAGCTTCACCGAAAAAGACGGGAAACTGGCCTTTGCCTTCCATAAAAGAGGGGCCTATTACGAGAAGATAATACTGCCTAAAGGCTGCTCGCTGATAGGAGAAACGGCGAACGAAGCCGCCCTGAAAATCCTGGAAAAACTGAACCTGGCGGGCGTGAAACAGGATAAACTTAAAACCCTTATCCTCAGGAAAGCGTCCAATACCGGCGACCTGCTGGCCTGTCTTTACACCAAAGACGAAAACCTGGAGTTCTCCTGCGCGGATATAAAGGGATTAAAAGGTTTCATGCTCATTTATTCCAACCCCGTCAGCTCGACCAGCACGGCCGACAGGATACTTAAAACGGAAGGCGCGGATTACGTGACGGAAAAAATAGGCGGCATGGAATTCGACTACGGTTTCGACTGCTTCTTTCAGAACAATATAGAGCTTTTCGAAACGGCTCTCGAAGAGATAAGATCTTCGGCCCCGGATTTCGGCAGAACTCTCGACCTTTATTCGGGAGTGGGGGTTATAGGCTTTTATCTCAGGGACAGGTTCGAGAAACTGGTTTCGGTGGAATTTTCTCCGAGTTCCTCCAGATACGCCGGGATAAACGCGGAAAAGAACGGCCTGAAAAACTGCGAGATAATCTGTTCCCCCGGCGAAAAAACCCAGGAGGAGATATTTAAAAGCCTGAATACCGTCATTCTGGACCCGCCCAGGGCGGGCCTGCATAAAAAAGTAGTGAAAAACATCATGGCGGCCCTTCCCGACAGGATAATCTACCTTTCCTGCAATCCCATAACCCAGGGCAGGGACGCTCTTTTCTTTCTGGAAAAATACAGGATAGCCAAAGCCGCCGGCTTCGATTTCTATCCTAATACCCCCCACGCGGAAAGCCTTTTGATTTTCGAGAAAAAATAGGTCTTTACAGGAACCGAGATTATTTTTTTATAACGGCAGGTCTGCCGAATTTTTCGGCCATGAATTTAGCGAACTCGTCCCATTTGCCGTCTCCGGACCAGGCAAGGCGGTCATAAAGAGGGTCGTAGGCGTCGGGGACGTAGACGGAAAGGCCGTGGCTGACTTCGTCCTGCGCCCAGTTTTCTATTACCAGTTCCGACTTGAGAAAGCTCATAACCTCGCTTCCGAGTTTTTTAAGGGCCGCGTCGGAGGTCGAAGCCGTGACCAGTTCCACAAAATGGTAAAGGTCCTTATACTCCGGGTCTTCGCCGAAAATCTTCGCCTTTCTCTTTGCTTCGAGTAAAACTTCCGGCTCGGCTTTCATGGCGGCCAGAGCCCAGGCGTCCAATTTGCCTCTGAAAGAACTTATCTTTGAAAGCCTTACCGCGGACTGGGTAACCGGGGCTTCCTCGGGATCGCCGGCCATATTCATGAAATAATCCCTGTAGGTCGTGACCGTGTTCACGGCGAATTCCTCCGCCCCCATGTGAGGTTTGGCGTTAAGCATCTCCAAAAACTGCGCGTACCTGACCACGACTCCGGGCTCCGTCTCTTCGGAAGCCGTAACGACTTCGGCGTAATCTTTAAGCTCGTAAAACACGGAAGCCATCGCCATATTACAGCCGTCCAGCATCAAAAAATCGACTTTCCCGGCGTCCCTGAGAGCCCAGGCCATTTGAAGCGTGGAAATCTCGTTCCCCGTTTCGTCGTCGAAGGAAAAACCCTTATTGTCGGAAAAATGAGCCGCGTTCTCCCAGGTTAGCGGTTTCCAGCCGCTGCCGTGGTCCCACATGACGAGGGCGTAGCGCCTGGCGGGATATCTCGCCTTGGTCCAGTTTATAAATCTGACCAGTTCCTTCCAGGACCCCATATCCGAACTCCCAAGGTCCTCCAACACCGGAGATTTTATGCTGTTCGTATCCCCGTCTTTGGCCACAAGATACCTGCGTACGCCGGTCCAATCCCCGTCGCTCAAATCGTCGCCCTCCTGAAAGTTCATGCGGCCCATCTGAACCACTATCCTGACCTTTTCGTTCGAACCCGCCAGTTCCAGCTGATTCATATCCATCATAGCCGAGCTTTCGAGGTTATTCTTCCCGTTTATAAAATACATGACCGTCCATTCGGCCCGGGCGGCTTTTTCAGGAAGCCCCGGAACCGGAATCTCAACCGAGCTTATCTTATCCGGGGCGGGATCGATGAAATTTTCGGCCGAAGAAAACGCCTGGGAACAGACGAGGGAAAACAGAATGTAAAAAAATCGCATAGTATAAATCATATTATCTTTTTGAAAGTCGCACCTGGGCCTAAAGGCTTAAACAAAAAAATTCTTTTGTCCTAAATGAAAAGTCCCCGCCACTACTCCCTAGGCGGGGACTTCGCTCAGTGTCTTAATCTCTCAATCTCTTAATATCTTAATCTCCGTTTTCTCAATACTCTCTCTAGTACTTCCCGCCTCCGCCGCCTTTGCCGGTAACTATGGCTATGCTGGCGCTTGTGCCGAGCCTCGTGGCTCCGGCTTTTATCATTTCTTCCGCGGTTTTTGTATCCTTTATCCCGCCTGAAGCTTTCACGCCCATGGCCGGTCCGACGGTTTCGCGCATGAGCCTTATATCGTCCGCCGTGGCGCCGGTAGGGCCGAAGCCGGTGGAGGTTTTTACGAAGTCGGCGTTGGCTTCCTTGGAAAGCCTGCAGGCCCGTATCTTTTCCTCTTTGGTAAGATAAGCCGTTTCTATTATGACTTTCAGGACCTTGCCGCGGGTCGCTTCCCGGACGGCTTTTATATCCTCGAGCACCAGGTGGTCGTTCCCCGATTTAAGGGCGCCTATATTTATGACCATGTCTATTTCATCCGCGCCGTTTGCCATGGCGTCCCTGGCTTCTATGGCCTTTATCGTCGGGGTGGTGGAACCCAGCGGAAACCCTATAACGGTACAGACTTTCACGGGGGAGCCCTTGAGAAGCCTGGCGGACAACGCGACATAAGCCGGGTTGACGCAAACCGAAGCGAAACAGTATTGCCGGGCTTCCTGGCAGAGCTTGCCTATCTCTTCCTGGGTGGCGTTGGCTTTGAGCAGAGTATGGTCTATCATGCCCGCCACCTGCCCGGAAGAGGAGCCGGGATTGCAGAAACTTATCCTGTCCGCTCCCATTTCCTTTATCTCCGAGGCGCTGAATTTGTTCAGCGGATTACAGGCCTGGCAGTCAGGACCGCAGGTGTTTTCCTCGCCGCAGTTAAAGCACTCTTTCTTGCCTTCAGGTTTACCCCGGTTCACGAGCGGGCTCTGGAAAACTTTCCCCGCGGTGCCTATATTAACCGAGTCGCCGGGCATCTTGAAAGTTTTTGCCGGCCCCTCTTTTTCCTTCAAAATCTTAGCCACTTCTTTGGCTATTTTCTTTATATCTTCGTCATGCATATTTTTTTACCTCGCTTTTAGAATTGACGCTGTCGACTATTCCCGCCACCACGGTCCTCACGGGAGCTTTCGGCTCGCCGATTATTTTCCTGGCGGAACCGCCTTCGTCCATTATCAGCACCACGTCCCCGGGACCGGCGCCTATCTGGCCGTCCACGGCCAGAGTCGCCTCCCCGACCAGCTTTTTGGGGTCCATAGGGTCTATCTGTTTGACTATAAGCAATTTCAAATTGGAAAGATGCTTATGTTTCCTGGTTGCCCAGACATTTCCCAGCACTTTGGCTACGAACATATCAGTTCTCCATCCCGGCTCGCGCCTATTTTTAAGGTTTTAAGGGTTTGAGGGTTTAAGGTGTTAAGTGTCCGTCTTCAGCCTTACACCTTTCGCCTTCTGCCTGCTTTTTAACTTATCAACCTTTCAACTCTCTATTCTCTCTGCCTCTTGCCTTATGCCTATCCCCTCTTCGCTATGTTTTTGCCGTCTATTATCCCGACTATCGCGGCGTCCACGGGCGGAGGGGAATCGTCCCTAAGGACGTCCCCGGCCCAGCCTTCGAAAGCCACTATGGCTTCCCTGGCCGCGACAAAAAAAACTTTTTCTCCGGCGCCGGCCCCTACCGCATCCGCCGCCACCAGAGGCTCGCCGGCCGGCTTGTCGGTTTCCCAGTCCAGGGGCTGTATCAAAAGCATAGTCTTACTGTCGGCGCCGCAGCACTGCCTGGAAGAAAAAACCCTGCCTATAACTTTAGCTTGTTTCATAGTGATATTAGGGATAAAACATAACAGGGATAAGGGATAAAAAATGAGTTCCTCATAACTTTATAATTTATCCCTAAGCATTTATCCCTGCGAAAGTTTCGACGCATGAAACTTTCGAATTAGTACTTGCTTTCTATCGCGACTATCTTGTCCAGCCTTTTCTGGTATTTCCCGCCCTCGAAAGGGGTGTTGAACCAGGTTTTTATTATTTCCTGCAAAGCCAGTTCCCCGTGCGTCTTGCCGCCGACGCAGATGACGTTGCAGTCCTCATGCGCCGAAGCGAAACGCGCCGAGATGATATCGTAGGCGCAAACGGCCCTTATGCCGTGTATCTTGTTGGCGGCCAGCGGCATCGCGCCGCCGAAACCGTCTATGAGCACGGCCCTGTCGAATTCCCTGTTTTTCACGGCTTCGCCCACGAGCATCGCCACGTCCGTGAAATCCACCGGGTCCGCGCTGTAACACCCGAAATCGGCGACGTCATGCCCGAGAGTCTGTATGAATTTTTTCAACTTCTCTTTGGCTTCGAAACCCGCGTGATCGCTTCCTATAACTATTTTCATAAACTCTCCCTTCCCAGGGACAAGGCATAAGCGATAAACTTACCATCTGATTATTTCCTGCTTTTTTATCCCTTAGCCCTTATAATTTATCCCTGACATTCCTTAAAGTACTTTCCCCAGATCCTTGTGGGCGTTGGGTATCACTATCCTGTTCACTATAGCCTCTTCGCCTATCGCGTTCACCCCGGCCGAGACGGCGGTCCTGACCGCGCCCACCTCGCCCGTTACGGTGAAATAACCTTTGCCGCCTATTCCCCTGCCCGTATTCACCTCTATTATCCTGACGGAAGCGGCCTTGAGGGCCGCGTCCGCGGCGAAAACCGCGCTCAGCGCCTCTTTGGTCTCTATCATTCCTACCGCTTCCAGATTTTCAATTTTTATTTTTTTGTCGAGCGCCTCTAAAACGCCCTTGTGTATATTCCTTATAATGCGCCTGGAAATGAGTTCCTTTCCCGCCATTTCCGCGCCCTTCGCGAGGGAAGATTCCACCTCGCCCACCGGCCCGGAGACAATTATCACATATTTACCTTTGGAAATAGGGGAAGCCGTTTCCACGCTTATTCCGGCCATTTTACACATCGCGTCCAGACTTTCCACGCCCCTGGCTATGGAAGAAAGTTCTATCAAACCTATAGCTATGTTCGCCTGCATAATGACTCCTTACGCTGAAGATGTATGGATGCGTGGAAGCGTAGACGCGTGGTAAAAAACTTTTTTTACTTTCACC
>PEXN01000017.1 GCA_002774685.1 Elusimicrobia bacterium CG08_land_8_20_14_0_20_51_18
CGCGCTGGGTTCACCCTTGCGGATTTGGGATGCATAGCACCCAATCCGCAACCCACTACTGTGGGGAATCCTGCATTTTTTTATTCGCCGGTTTTCGCAGGGAAAACCAGCTTCAACTGCAGGATTCAGGTTAAGCCTCACTTTATTATCTCGAAAGTGACGAACAGGAACAGCGAGCTCTGTTCCTCCACCACGTCCTTCGAGCTGAATAAGGCTCCTAATAAAGGGATACTGCCGAGGATCGGGAACTTATTCCTCGAAACGTTCCTGTTGCTTCTTTTAAGACCGCCTATGACCAGGGTTTCCCCGCTTTTCAGCTCCACTTCCGTCTGGATCTGCCTGGTTATCATGGAAGGGATGGTAGTGCCGGAAACGACTACCGGTTTTGAGTAATCCGGATTGGAAACTTCGAGCGCTATCTGCACGTCGACCGTGTCCTTTTTGTCCGGAATTATGGTGGGAAGCACCTGGAGTATCACTCCGTATTTCTTGAACTCGGCGCCGACCCCCTGGTTATTGGAATAAGGCACCGGGACTTCGCCGCCGACCGTAAAATTGGCCTGGGTGCCGCTCTTTGTTATGACCTTGGGATTCGAAAGCAACTGGGCTTTACCTTCGGTTTCCAGGAGCTTCAGAGTGGTGGTAAGAGCCGTCTTCCTTTCGAACTCGCCCAGGGTGAAAACCCCGGGTATGGACTTTTCGCCGAAATCAAAAAGCTGATTCCAGGAAAAGCCGATTGTTTTCTGCATGGAACCGCTTATTTCGACTATGTCCGCGCTTACCGCGACCATTTGCGAACTTTGGGCCGAGGCGGCATCCGCGACAGCCAGAAGAAGCGCCGGGATTAAAATTTTCTTTAACATATTTTCTCCTTTAACTAGAGACGCCTGTCGTAAATCGTAAATAGTAAAGAGTAAAGGGTGTATAGGGAAGTTCCCTAAAAAAACTCTTTACGCTTCGCGTTTTACGCTTTACGCTAACCGCTGTTCCCTATTCTCCCATTCCTTATTTTATCAGCTTCTTAAAGCTGGCTATTTCCATGAAGTGGACCTCTATGTCTCCAAGTCCCCTTACGACCACGTTAACGTCTCCGTTTTTCTGGGAAAGAGCCAGATACTGCGCCTCTATGGGGTTGAGAGAGAGGCTCAAAACGCCCTTATCGCTGAAGGCCTGGGCGGCGGCTTCGGCGGCGGCTTTTTGCTTGGCCGCGTCCATATTTAAACCCTGTCCCAAATTAGTTCCCACGCCCAGAACCAAAACGTTCTGAAGTATGGTGGCCGTGACCCTTTCCTTCCTGTTATCCCCCATCACCGCTTCGAAAGTAACGAGGATGTCGACGCGGTCCCCGGGTTTTACCAGCTTCAAAAGCTCGTTCTCCACGGGAAGTATGGCTCCCCTGAAACCGGGAGGGACTTTGACGCTGAGCCCCGCTTCCGGGCTTAAAGCCAGAAGAGCGGATTGCGTTACCTGGTTGCCTTTCGGGATCCTTATCGCCGAGACCAGATTGACGACGAGTTTTATGTCGCTGGGATTCCTTATTTCATAGACGTCTTTTTCCATGTATTTCCTGGGCATGCCGACTATTTCCACGAGATCTTCCTTCAATATGGTCCTCGCGGGAAGATCGTATTTCGCGACCAGGACCTGTCCCACCTCGTAAGCCTTGGAAAGTTCGCTTTCCTTGCTGGACAATATCCACCAGTAGATGGAGGCCGCTATCAAAGCGAGCAGCATGGGGATAAGAACGCCTTTTTTTTCCATAAGAAACTCCTTGGTTAACCGCAGAGAATAGAGATGAGAGACTAGAGAATAGCGGAAAAAAAACTCATCCCGCCACCAACTCCCTCTTTCCTGCTTTTATATTGTACTCGACGCCTGTTAAATCGATGTTAAGCAAATGTGAACTTTATTTTCCGCCATTATCCGTTCTTGCCGTTCCGAGTTACGGAGCGCGCCCCACTCCTCACCACATAAAGGGTGGCCGCTCTTTATGCGACGAGTTCCGAGTCCCGGCTTCTTAATTGCTGACGCTCTTAAAAATAGGTTTTTCCACGGGCATCCTGACGGTTACGGTTATCCTCTTCACGTGGTTCGCCTTGGGAGGATCGGCCAGAAAGTAGCTGGAACCGGGCAAAGCCAGCTTCACCGGATATACCAGAGTCACGACTATATCCTCGTTCATGTGGCCGCCGGCCTGCGGGTCGGAGGCCGTGCCCTGAAACGAGGAACTGAGCTGTATCTGTCCGCAATTGGTGAACATTTCGCAGAGAAGGGACTGGAGTTTGGAATCCACCCCGTGGGACCCGGATGAAGACGAGCCTCCCTTGGGACCGGCCAGCAAAGAGCCCACCCTGGCCAGTTCGTAAGCGGCGTGATTCACCACTATTATCTTATGGGCCAGCAGACCCAGATCCATTATAAAAAAAAGCATCAGAAAGAACACCGGCAGAACGAGTAAAAGCTCCACCGTGACCTGCGCTTTCTTTTTAATTTTAGACATAAGAGAGATTGACTTCCGGCTCCGCGAACTGGAACGTAAGAAAACGAAAGACACCGGAAAAGGCGCGGCCGTGAGCGAAAAACGGCCAAAGAACAACCCTTTACCGGCGATTTACGACCGGGGTCAAATACTTATTGATTTCCCGCGCTGGCGCCCAGGGTCCCCGCAGCTCCGGAGATCATGGTCTGTATCTGTCCGAAAAGACCGGGCATGAATCTCTTTATGGCCATGCCGGCTATAAGGACGACTCCGACGACGACCGAAAGCATCAGCAGATATTCGACCGTATTCTGTCCTCTTCTGTTCTTGAAATACTTGTTCATTTTTCCTCCTGACCGCGCTTCCATTATATTATAGTATGATTATACAAAAAATCAAGTGCCCGTCTACCGGATTCGTCCCGTCCGGGAATTCAAGACTTCGGGGCTAAAGCGCGCCCCCCCTGAAATCCCCCGCTAAACCCCGTAAATTTCCAAAGGGATTCAGTAATTGGAGACGTAAGTCTTGAGTATGACCCTGCCGCCCCTGGTAAAAGTGTCCCTGAGCGCCCATTGCAGAGCCTTATACATGACCACAAAAACCACCAGAAGAGCTATAGTGATGAGTATATACTCAACCGCGGTCTGCCCTCTGCGCTTTTTTAAGGTTTTATCCGTCATATCTTCCGGTATCCGTCCCCCTTTTTGAATCAGTTTCAAGTCTCAGGTCTCAAGCGTGAAAGCCCTTGCTTTACGATTTCAACTTTTTACGCTTCCCGTTTTACGTTTTACGATTTTCACGTTTTACGCCTTAAAACTGGAACTTCAAAGTCATCTGGGTGCTTTTCCCCAGCGCCCCGAAAGGCACCATGGAATAATCCAGGCTGTAAATATTGCCGAAGGCCTGCGCGCTGTATATCCCGAAACCGAAAGACCAGCCGCTGGTATCGCTGAGCCCGAGTTTGTCCAGGGTTTTATCGTCGTAGTTCTTGCCGTAATTGGCGGTATCGGTGTAGCCGGTGCGGAAAGTTATTTTCCCCACCTGCAGCAATTCTTCCGGCAGGTTGAATTCTATCCCGAAACCCACCTTGCTTTCGGCGTCCGTATACTTTTTCTGGTCCAGCGTCAGGGTCAGAAAAGGGTTGAATTTCCAGGTAAAACCGAACCTGGTGATCTGCACTATCTCTTCCTTGCTACCGGACATATTCTGGGAGGCCCAGGCCACGGAAAGTTTTCTTGAAAGCTTAAGCAAGGCGCCGGCGTCGTAAACTATGTTCTTTTTCTGGGTGGTATAGTTGTCCTCGAGCACCCCTTTTATGCCCAGGCCCAGGGAAAGCCTTTCCAGGAAGAACGACTTGGCCAGGATAAGGGAGGCGTAGCCGTGCCTGACCTTTATATCGTCGGAATACTGCTGAATGCCGCCCGAGTCCCTGGCGTCGAAACCCTCGATATTGAAATAGGAAAGATTGAAGCCTACCACGCTCTGCCCTATGGGCTCGACGTAGGAAATGTATTTCCCGGAATACCCCTGGAACCAGCTTATATACGAAAAATTGAACTCGCGCATCTGGGAAACCGCTATGCCGGCGGGGTTTATGTTTATGGCGTCCGTTCCCTCGACGAGAGAAACGCCGTTATTACCCAGCCCCTGCACCCTGGCCGAACCGGCCGGGATCTTCAGAAAAGCCGACCCCCCGGTGCCCAGGGAATCTTCGGCGGAATAAGCCGGCAGGGCGAGCGACAAGGCCAAAGCCGGAAGGATCATCTTTTTCAAAATTATGTTTTTCATAAACTCTCCCTATTCGGATGCATGGACGCGTAGCGATTTAGACGCATAGCAAGAACCGGCAGCTTCCATACCTCCATACATCCATACCTCTATGCCTCTACACATCTATACATCCATAAAGTCTGCCGTTTACGGTATGAGTATCTTTTTGGTCATCTGGCAGATGTTTTGAGAGCCATCCGTCGACTCATACCTGAATACGGCTATATACACCCCTGACGAGACCGTCTTGCCGGAAGAATTGACCCTGGCCCAGGCGTGCTCTACGTTAGTGTCTCCGTCCCGCGCTCCCAGGTCGTAGGTGTAAACCCTGTCCCCGGCCAGGTTGTATATCTTAAGCGACACCTTGCCCGTGGCCGGTATGAAAAGCTTGAATTTACCGGAAGTCCCGGTATAGGGATTCGGATAGAAAAAACTGTTGTTCTTGAATTCCTCGCAAAGGTCGCCTATGACCGTCTTTACCACCGGGATCTCCGCCACTATCATGTCGTCAGCGAGAGTGGTGCCGGACTTTATGGCGCCGGTCACGCTGCTTATGCCCGTGGTATCGGTGGAGCCGTAGATCTTGAAGGAATAATTCCCGTCCGGGACCCTGGAAAGGGTCAGGTCCGTGCCGTCCCAGTATTCGCTTATATTGGTCCTGGCCGGTCTCACGCCTATTATCCTCTTCACTAGCGAAATGTTTTCCGGGGGATTGGGCATACCCGCCTCGTCGAAAGTCGTGCCCGGCTTGAAAATGAGTATTGCCACCTTCATAGTCTCCGAGACCTGGTAGCTTATTATGGCGGGGTTATCCAGAGTCAGCGGCGAAATGGCGACGTCGTATATTCTCAGGGGATAGGAGTCTATGGTCATCTGCACCGTCGTGAGCGAGATGAGGCTCGTGCTTATATCCTTGGCTATAACCCTTACGGTGTACACTCCGCCGGAAACATAATCCCCGGCGTTATTCCTGCCGTCCCAGAAATCGCTGTAAAGCATATCCGCGTCCCTTATTTCCCCGCTTACGACGTCCGCGACCACGGTAGGGGGTATATAGGGCGTCAGTATCTGCACCGTGACCGAAGACTGCCTGGTCACGGAATAATCTATCTGGAAGGGCGGCAGTTTGACCACGTCGCTGGAGCTGTACATCTGCGGCATGCTCGGATAGACGTCGAACTCGGTGAAGATTATACTGCCGCGCGCTATGTCCACGTAGCCGTAGGCGGTGTCCAGCGCGTACATTATGTTCGAAGCCGGCGAAGTGGTATGGGCCACCAAAGTA
>PEXN01000090.1 GCA_002774685.1 Elusimicrobia bacterium CG08_land_8_20_14_0_20_51_18
ATTCTTATTTGAGCTAATAAGGGCGCGTTCACGGACATTTTATATGAGCTAATGCGCCCGCTTTCAAAAAATCCCGTAAATATATAAAATATTATACTATGCACGAAGACATCCGGGAAATACTGGTTTCCAGGGAACAGATAGAAAAGCGCGTTAAAGAAATGGCGCTCCAGATCTCGGTCGATTACAAAGGCAAATGCGTTTTTTTTATAGGCGTGCTGAAAGGGTGCTTTCTTTTTCTTTCGGACCTGGCCAAGAACGCCGCCGTGGACACCAACGTCGATTTTATGATGCTCTCCTCGTACTCGGGCACGGCGTCCACCGGAGTGGTGAGGACCATGCTGGACCTCAAGCAGAGCATAGAGGGCAAGCATGTCATAATAGTCGAGGATATAGTGGATTCCGGGCTCACCATGAACTACATGATGAAAAATCTCAGGACCAGGAATCCCGAATCCATCGAGGTTTGCACCCTCCTTAACAAACCTTCATGCAGAAAGGTGGAGGTGCCGATAAAATACTGCGGTTTCGAGATCCCCGACAAATTCGTGGTCGGCTACGGCCTCGACTATAACGAGCTTTACAGGAATCTCCCCTATATAGGCGTGCTGAAACCTTCCGCGATCCGCTTAGAGGAAAAAAATGAATGCAAATAAGAGCGTAAGACAAATTCTCGTATGGCTTCTGGGCTTTCTGCTCGTCGCCGGCATCTACAACAGTTTCAGGGGGGTAGAGTCCCAGAAAGACATTCCCTATTCGCAGTTCAAGGCGAAGCTGAAATCCGGAGAGGTAAGGAAAGTGGTGGTCTCCCCGGAAATGATAAAAGGCGAAATGATTGAAAACGGCCAGACCGTGAATTTCAGGACCATCCCGCTTTCCGACTCCAATCTGGTAAAGGACATGGAAGAGGGGAAGGTGGGGGATTTCTCGGGCGTGACCGACAAAAGCTGGATAACCAGCCTGCTGCTCAATATAGGCTGGATACTTATCTTCGTTTTTATCTGGTGGTTCATCTTTTTCCGGCAGGCGCAGATGGGCGGGAAGCAGGCTATGAGCTTCGGCAAATCCAGGGCCAGGCAGCAGGACCTGAAAAAACAGAAGGTCACTTTCAAGGACGTGGCCGGCTGCGACGAGACCAAGGAGGAACTCAAGGACCTGGTCGATTACCTTAAAAATCCCAAAAAATACAAGACCCTCGGCGGAACCCTCCCGAAGGGCGTTCTGCTCTACGGCCCTCCCGGAGCCGGTAAAACTCTTCTGGCCAGGGCGGTAGCCGGCGAGGCGGGAGTGGATTTCTTCACCTCTTCCGGTTCGGAATTCGTGGAGATGTTCGTGGGCGTGGGCGCTTCCCGGGTCAGGGACCTTTTCGAGAGGGCCAAGAAAAACGCCCCGGCTATAATCTTTATCGACGAGCTCGACGCCGTGGGAAGAAGCAGGTTCGCGGGCATAGGCGGCGGCCACGACGAAAGGGAGCAGACGCTCAACCAGCTGCTGGTGGAACTCGACGGTTTCGAATCCAAAGAGAACATAATTCTCATGGCCGCGACTAACAGACCCGATGTCCTCGACCCCGCCCTCTTAAGGCCCGGCCGTTTCGACAGAAGGATAAACGTGCCCGCGCCGGACATAAAGGGCAGGCTCGAGATACTTCAGGTGCACGCCAAAAAGATAAAAATAGATCCCGCGGTGGATTTGAACATAGTGGCGCAAAGGACCCCGGGCTTTGTGGGGTCGGACCTGGCCAATATCGTAAACGAGTCCGCGATAATAGCCGCCAAAAAAGACAAAGCCCAGGTGGATTTTTCGGACATAGAAGAGTCCATAGAAAAAATGATCGCCGGGCCGCAGAGAAGGACCCGGGTTATCTCGGAGAAGGAAAGGAAGATAGTGGCCTATCACGAGTCGGGGCACGCGCTGGTCGCCAAGATAATAGACGGCTGCGACCCGGTGCATAAAGTTTCGATAATACCCAGGGGACCGGCTCTCGGATACACCCTGCAGATGCCCAAGGAAGACAGGTATCTGACCTCCAAAAAAGAGATCCTCTCCAGGCTCTCCGTGCTGCTGGCCGGCAGGGCCGCTGAAGAGGTCACTTTCGGCGAAATAACCACCGGGGCGCACGACGACCTTTCAAGAGCCACGGGCTACGCGCAGAAAATGGTCCTGGAATACGGCATGAGCGAAAAAATAGGCCCTCTTTCCCTGAAAAAGGATGAATCCGAGGTTTTCCTGGGCAGGGACATAGTAAGACAGCCCACTTATTCCAATGAGACCGCTAAAAACATAGACGAAGAGGTAAAGAGAATAATAAACGACGCCTATTTCAAGGCGAAAAACGTTTTGATAGAAAATAAAACCTCGCTCGACAAAATAGCCGGGCTTCTTATGCAGAAAGAAACAGTGGACGGGAACGAGATAGACGTTATTTTAAAAGAGTCGGGCGCCGCAGCCTGACGGGGACCTATGCACTTTAATTACGTGATCAAAGCGGCCGATATATTCGTGGTGTATTACATCATATACCGGCTTATACTGCTCATAAAGGGAACCAAGGCCATGCAGGTGGTCTGGGGCGTTTTTGTTCTGGCGCTTATAACTTTCTCGGCCAAGGCCTTGGACCTGAAGGCCACTTTCTGGCTGCTTCAGAAGTTCTGGTTCGCCGGAGTCTTCCTCTTGATAGTCGTTTTTCAGCAGGAGATAAGGAACGCCCTGGCGAACATAGGCACCAATCCTCTCGGCCGTATCTTCATCCCCCAGGAATACCTTTTCATTTCCGAGCTCACCGGGGCTCTCAGGACCGCTTCCGCGGAGAAGATCGGGATGCTGGTGGCTCTCGAGCAGGATATGGGCCTGAAGGATATAATAGACACGGGGGTAAGCATAAACGGAGAAGTTTCCAAGGAACTGCTGCTGACCATTTTTCACAATAACACCATACTGCACGATGGAGCCGTGGTTATAGCGAATAACAGGGTGGTGGCAGCGGCCTGCCAGCTCCCGCTGACCGAACAGAAAGAGCTTTCCAAAATACTGGGCATGAGACACCGCTCGGCGATAGGCCTGAGCGAGATAACGGACGCCATTATAGTGGTGGTTTCCGAAGAGACGGGCATGGTGTCGCTCGCCCGCAACGGGAAACTTCAGCAGCGGCCTAATATAGACGACTTGGAAAAAACTCTCTTCGACCTGTACAAGAGCAAAATAGAAAAAACCCTCTTAAGAAGAGGCCAGAGAAAGTAGTGAGAAAGGAATAGAGAATAGAGACCGGAGGATAGAGAATAGGGGTTAGCGTAAAGCGTGAAGCGGAAAGCGCCCCATAAAGAGGGGCTGTCCCGTCGCATAAAGAGCGACTGTCCCGTCTAAATGGGTTATGTGGAATGGGACGTCTACTTGGGTTATGGGGAGTGGGACGTAAAGAGTTTTTTCAGGAAACTTCCATAGCTACCCTTTACTCTTTACTTTTTGCGATTTACGACAGTTAACCCCGCCCTCTTGCCTCCCAACCTTTTTAAGTGTCTGCGCGGGTGAGGTTTAAAGGAAACTGAAAAATATGAACGTTCCCGACTACATAAAAGAAAACTGGGAAATAAAAGTGCTCGCTTTTATAATAGCGCTGGTGGTCTGGTATATAGCGGGATTTTGACCGGGGGTAGCATGAAAGTTTTTATCTTTTTGATCGTCCTGGCGGCTTCCGTCGTCTTTTTCGCGAACAAACCCCATTGGTATTTCCGGCAGGGGGTGAGCGAGAACAATATCTCGATAAGCCACTCCGGCATTAAGGACTATGACTTTAAAACCCTGCTCCCCGATATCGCCGTCGTCCTGAAAAAATCGGTAATTTACAAGGAAGACTACAAGATAAGGATATTTCTCACGAAAAGCGCCGGGGAGTTCCTGTTTTTCGCGCCTTTGTGCCGCGGCAAAAAATTCTGCCTCAATCCGGCGGCTGACGCCGTTTTCGTGGCCCCCGTCTTTTCGGAGGAGGGGAACCTGAAAATTTCCGGCTGGGAGCTTTACGACGCCAGGAACGAGATAATGAAGGCAGCCGTGCAGGCCGTGATGGCGAAAAGCGATTCTACGCTCGGCTATTTCTTCATGAAAGACTGGAGAAAAACCGGCTACCCGGAATACGTGGTGGACGAAACCCCGAGATATCTCAACAACGAGCTTTGCGCCCCGAAGGACGAGCCCGCCTATAAGGAGTTCGAAACTAAAATGTGCGTGAAATATATGCTGGAAGTGCTGAGACTGCCCGTCGACACGGTGTTCAAGGGCAATTATTCTCTCGAGTCGCTCCTTAAAGAAGCGCGGATCCAATACTGCGTAGGACAGTAAGCCCCGGATGTCCGCGACCCGTAATAAACCGATAATCCTCCCGCTGTTTTTCCTCTTTTTTTTCTACGGCCCGGCGCCTTTGGCGCCGCAGACTCCCGAAACCGGCCTGCCGGCCGGGAACGGTTTTTCCAACAAGGAATTAAAAACCCCCGAATATCTCTCTTTTCGGAAAAAGATACTGAAAGAGATCGAGATACCGGACGGGAACGCCGTTTTCGAGGCGAAAAAATCCTTTACCGAAAAAAGCGACCATAACGGCTATATAGTGCTCACCTTCGACGCCTGCGACAAAGGGTACAGCAAGGAACTGGCGGATTACCTGGTTTCGGAAAAAATTCCGGCTACGCTTTTCCTTTCCGGCAAATGGATAGACCGGAACCCGGAAATAGTCGGAGAGCTCGCGAAGAACCCGCTTTTTGAAATAGAGAATCACGGTCTTTCGCATAAGGTCTGCGCCCTGGGCGACGAAAAAAAATACGGGTTGAGGAACACCAGAAACGCCGCCGAAATGGTGGACGAAATAGAGCTGAATAACAGAAAAATACAGGCCGTAACCGGCAGAAAGCCTGTTTTTTACAGGCCTGCCGGGGCTTACGCCGACGACCTGTGCCTTAGGATTGCCTCCCGGCTTTCCATGGAGGTGGCCGGCTAC
>PEXN01000095.1 GCA_002774685.1 Elusimicrobia bacterium CG08_land_8_20_14_0_20_51_18
CCCAGAAATTGGAGATCTCGAAATCCGAAAAGAACCTGGGATTTTTCACGGCGAGAGCGGAGTACTCCACTTCGGCCTCTATATCGGTAAGCGGATATTCCATGAGGTCTATATAAGCCTCTTCCATAGGATTAAATTCCCCGTCCAGAAGAGTTTTTACCACCGGCCGGCTGAAGCTTTTTTTATTAAGCACGGTCACCCGGGCTATCTCTCCAGTGGAAAGGGAGACCAGCGAGCCGACGGGATACATGGAAAGACCGGAAAAAACGCCCTTAAGCGCCCTGGACGGAAAAAGCTCCTTCATGCTGCCTACGAAATATTTCATGACCTTGGGCGGTTCTATGGCCTCGCGCCAGGGCCTTTTATGGGTCATCGCCTCGTAAACGTCGGCGGCGGCCACTATGCCGGAGTAAACGTCGATGCCGTCTCCCGAAAGCCCGTCCGGATAGCCGGAACCGTCCACCCTCTCGTGATGCCGGGAAATGACGGCGGCCGTTATCTCCCTGGCGCCGCGTTCGAAATCCATTATCTTTTCGAGCTTATCCAGGCCCGAAGCCACGTGACCCTTTACCAGCTCCCTTTCGTTCTCGTTCAGCTTCCTTTCCAGCTTCGAAAGTTCCGAGTAATCCGGCATACCTATATCGTGCAGGAAAGCGGCTATGCCGACTTTCAGGACCTCCTCCTCCGGCATGTTCAGTTCAATGGCGGCGCCCATGGAAATTATGGCGGTGTTTACGCAATGGGAATAAAGGTAATTGGAAGGAGTAAGATAGGAAATCATGCCCGGGAAAAAGGGGTTCCCCTTCATTTCCCCGTATAAGATCCTTACGGCATAGTCTATTTCGGAGAATTTTTCCACGTAAGGCCTGTTCAGCGCAAAAAAAGTCTCTTTGGAGATGCTCAGGGCCCTCGAGTAAACCACCCCGGCCTTTTCGCGGAATTCTTTTTCCATCTCTTTAAGGTCGGACCTGGCGGACGCGTCTTTTTCTTCTTTTTTTATGGAAAACCGCATATCATCCGGGACCTGCACCGCGGCTTCTATGACCGGGGGCTCGGCTTCCTGTTTAAAACGTTTTACCTCTTCGACCGGCGCGGCTTCCGGAATTTCGTCCGGCTTTCTTTCAACGGGCTTTTCTTCGTATTTTTTCTCCGGCCGCGCGGCGGGTTTAGCCGGCTCTTCCGGAAAATTTTTTCTTAAATCGGAAAATTTCATATTTTTATCTTTGTCTTTCGCTTCTTTACTTGTGACCTGTGACTTGTGTCTTGCAACTTGTTTTGCCTTATGCCTTCAACCTGTCCCTAAAGTCTAGTATTTATATGTTAAATATTCTTTACGAAAGGATTTCTATTTTTAAGCCGACTTTTTGCGATTAATCCCCCCCCCAACACCTGGGCCCCACAAACGGCATACCCCGGATAACCCCGAAGGATGCCCCGTTAGCCCGAAATTTTCAGTTGGCTACTACTGCATTGCATTCAACCCCGCGGGTTTCCGCCATAACCAGGTTGATCCCAAACCACGGGGTTGAATGTGGCTAAAATCATTAGCGGCTTTCATTGGCAGAAACACGGGCAACTGCACTTTTCAGGTTAGCCCGGCATTGAAGTTTTGTAAGTTCTTTGAGCTTACAAAAGGGGGCGGCAGCCCGAAACCCTCTCGGTTTTTAAACCGTCATAAAGCCTGGGCGCCGCTCCCTGTTATCCGGTAATCCGAACTGTTGCAAGGGCTTTATGGGACGAATTACGGCCTCTCATACTTTCAGAGTTTCTTTCTGTATATGCGGTACTTCTTATAAACGAAACCCCCAATGGCCTCTATCACCGAATTGATCGCCTCATTATCTTCCAGCGTCCAGGAAAGCTCCCCGTATTCCCATTTCAGTTTCCTGGCGCTTTCATAGGCGCGCCTTATAAGCAGAAGTTCCAGCCCCCGGTTCCGATACTCTTTTTTCACCCCCAAAGTGAGCAGGCGGCCGCGGTTGAGCTTGAATTTCATCTTATAAAGAAAAGGCAAAAGGTTTAAAGGGGTCAGCCGGCCGTTAAGGCCTTTAAGCGCGATATTGAAATCCGGCAGGAGGAGGGCGAAGGCGGCCGGAGCCCCGTCAACCGAGGCGAAAAAAAGGTATTCCGGCTTCAGCACCGGGCCGAGGTCGGCCGCCATACGGTCTATCTCTTCCGCGGTCATTGGAACGAAGCCCCAGTTCTTCTCCCAGGCGCTGTTGTAAATATCCTTCAGCTTGGTCAAAGCGCCGTCCAAATTCTTTACGTCCACCATCTCCACCTTTACTTTGCCGTCGCGGAGCGCGCGCCGGGCCATGCGTTCGAATCTTTCCGGAAAACCGCTGGAGCGCAGCCATTTGAACGCTAAAAGGTCCTTTTCCTTTTCGAAACCGGAATTCTCCACGAGTTTCAGGTAATACTCCGGATTATACGGCATCATTACCAGGTTCTGGGAATCGAACCCTTCGACGAGCATACCGCAGACTTCGTTGCTCGAGGGATTGGCCGGCCCCCTGACAAAATCCATTCCGCCGGCGCGCAGCCATTCCCCGGCTTTGGAGAAAAGAGCGGAAGCGGCGGCCTGATCGTCCTCACAGTCGAAAAAGCCGAAAAAACCGCATTTTTCATTATGAAAAGAGTTATGATTGTGGTTTATTATGGCGGCCAGCCGGCCCACCGGCCTTCCCCCGTCGAAAGCCATGTAAAGCTTCTTTTCGGCATGGCGCCAGAAAGGATGCGATTGGCAAAGAAGTTTCAGGACGTCCTTTTTAAGGTCGCCGGTCCAGTAGGGGTTCTTACGGAATAAGCCGTAGGGGAAATCGACGAATTCCCTGAGATTTTCGGTTTCTTTCAACTGTAATGGCATTTTTTTGTCTGCGAAAGGGTCAAATCAAGCTGGAGGATCTCTTCTTGACTATTTTTTTGTAGTAATTTTCGAAAACATCGAGGGCCCGGTCCAGGTGCTCCTTATTATGCGAAGCGGTGACGACCACCCTCATAAGGGTTCTCTTGGGAGGAACCGCGGGGCTCACGACGGGATTGGTGAAAATACCGTTCTCGAACAAAGCTCTCCACAACATGAAAGTCTTTTCATTGTCGCCTATGAGTATGGGGATTATGGGGCTTTTTGTATGCCCGGTATTACAGCCCATTTTTTTAAAACTTTCGAGCAGGTAATTGGAATTTTCCCAGAGCCTTTTTATCCTTTCCGGCTCGGTCTCTATTATGTCTATGGCCTTGGAAATGGACGCGACGCAGGAAGGCGGCAGGGCCGCGGAAAAAATCATGGATCTGGACATATGCTGGATATAATGGATGACGTCCGCGTCGCCGACCGCGAAACCGCCCACCGAGGCGAAAGATTTGGAACAGGTGCCGACTATAAGGTCCACGTCCGCGCTCTTCAGGCCGAAATGCTCGCAGGTCCCCTTGCCGCGCTCGCCCATAACGCCGGTGGCGTGGGCGTCGTCAACTATGAGCCGGGCGCCGTGTTTTTTGCAGATCTTCACTATTTCCGGCAGCGGGGCGATGTCCCCTTCCATGGAGAAAACCCCGTCCACTATGACAAGCTTGCCTTTTTCCGGCCCTATCTGGGAAATGACCTTTTCCAGGCTCTTCATGTCATTATGCTTAAATCTCTTTATTTCGGCCCCGCTCAGCTTGCAGCCGTCCAGTATGCTCGCATGGTCGAGTTTGTCCACGATGACCACGTCGCCTTTGCCGGCCAGGGCGGAAATCACTCCCAGGTTCATCTGGTAGCCCGTGGCGTAAACGAGGGCGGCCTCTCTTTCCTTGAATTTCGCCAGTTTCCTTTCCAGCTCCTCGTGCAGAACGGTGTTCCCGTTCAGGAACCGGGAACCGGCCACGCCCGTGCCGTATTTGTCTATGGCTTCCCTGGCGGCCTGTTTCATCCTCGGGTCATTGGCCAACCCCAGGTAATTATTGGAGCCGAACATGATGTATTTCTTGCCGCCTATGGTAACTTCCGGAGCCTGTTCGGACTCAAGCGCTTTGAAGTAGGGGTAGATACCCTTATTTGCCAAATCTTTGGCGATGGTGAATTCCCGGCATTTCTGGAAGATGTCTTTCATATATCCAGTTATTCTATTATTTATGGGAGGCTTTTTCAATTATTTTCGTAGTGGATTTGCCCTTCAAAAGCGGAAATATGACCGTTTTGCCCGAAAACTCCCTTCCAACGACCTTTTCCGGCGAATAATCGCCGCCCTTAAGCAGGACGTCGGGCTTTATTTCCCTTATAAGGCGGAAAGGAGTTTCTTCGGAAAAACCTATGACATAATCGACATAGCGGACCGCCGCAAGGACCAGAGCCCTGTCGGCGAATTTATTGACCGGCCGGCCGACGCCTTTCAGCTTCCTGACGGAGGAATCGCTGTTCAGGCCGACTATGACGGCGTCGCCCAGGCTTCCGGCCTTTTCAAGCAGTCTGACATGGCCGGCGTGAAGGATGTCGAAACAGCCGTTGGTAAAAACCAGCCTCGCCCCGGACTTTTTCAGCCGGGGAAGAAGGCGTTTCAGCCCGTTTTCGGACAGGATCTTATTTTTTACAGTCATCGGCCGCCACTGGTGTCAAAAATCTTTCCAGAAATTTAGTGTCCAGGTCCCCGCTCATAAATTCCTCGCTGTTTATTATCTTCTTATGCACCCCGATAGTGGTCTTTATCCCCTCTACCTTGAATTCGTCCAGCGCCCTGTTGGACCGGGCTATGGCCGCGGACCGGGTAGGGGCCCAGATTACAAGCTTCGCTATCATACTGTCGTAATAGACCGGCAGATTGTAGCCGGTGTAAACGTGGCTGTCTATCCTTATCCCGGGCCCGCCGGGAGGGATCCACTCGTCTATGCGGCCTACCGAAGGCATGAAATTATTCCGCCAATCCTCGGCGTTTATCCTGTGTTCTATGGAATGCCCTTTAAAAGCGTCGGCGTCCTTCTGTTTGACGCTCAGCTCCATTTTCCGGGCCACGAGTATCTGCTCCCTGACCAGGTCGGTCCCGGTTATGGACTCGGTGACCGGATGCTCCACCTGAAGCCTGGTATTCACTTCCATGAAATAAAAACTGCCGTTTTTATCCAGCAGGAACTCCACCGTCCCCGCCCCGTGATAGTCGGCGCTGTCGGCGAGGTTGTAAACCGCTTTTTGCAGTTTTTTCCTGAGCTCCGGCGTTACGGCCGGGGAAGGCGTTTCCTCTATCAGTTTCTGGTTCCTTCTCTGCACCGAGCAGTCCCTTTCCGGAAAAGCCGCTATATTGCCCTTACAGTCCCGGACGAACTGTATCTCTATGTGCCGCGGCCTGTCTATAAATCTCTCGAAATAAACCTCGTCGTTGCCGAAAGCGGCCCCCGCCTCGTTGCGGGCCATCTCGACCTCGTGCAAAAGCTTGTCTTCGCTGAAAACTATCCTTATGCCGCGCCCGCCGCCGCCGGCGGCGGCCTTTATCATAACGGGGTAGCCTATCTTCCGGGCTTCCTTAAGGAAATCCTTCTTTATGCAGCCGTCGGAACCGGGGGTCACGGGAACTCCGGCCTTGGAGGCTATCTCCCTGGCCTGCGCCTTATGTCCCAGAAGCTTTATGGAATCCGGGGAAGGGCCTATAAAGACCAGGCGGTTCCTGGAGCAAAGCTTGGAAAACCCGGCGTTTTCAGAAAGGAAGCCGTAGCCGGGATGTACCGCATCGCAACCCGTGGAAAGAGCCGCGGAAATTATGTTCTCCATGACGAGATAGCTGTTCCTGGAGGGAGCGGCTCCTATACACACGGCCTCGTCGGCCATCCTTATGTGCATGGAATTTCTGTCGCCCTCGGAATAGACGGCCACCGAGCCTATCCCCATTTCCCTCAGAGTTCTTATCACCCTGAGGGCTATTTCCCCCCTGTTGGCTATCAGAACTTTTTTAAATTCGCTCACGGAACCTCCTTAAAACATCAAATAACGAAAGTGAAGAAAGTTTACGCGTTGATACGTTGATAAGTCAAAACAACGGACATTTTTCTACCGGATTTTTCGTTCCTTATCGCCTTATCGACTTGTTAATTTATCAACTGTTTTCTTAATTTCCGGGCTCTATTCCCTAATCGCCGTTACCCGCGCTTTTTTCCATCTTGACGAACCCGGTCCAGACATTAACCCGCAAAGAGTAGATCTGATCTGTTTCAACCTGGCCTTTTTTCGCGCCCTTCTTTTCCTGCAGAAGCGCGACGCGGTACTCGGGGCCGTCGACGGACTCGGCTACCCACTTTTCTCCGAACCCGCCCTTGCCCAGTTTCCGCTTGCCCGCCACGGAAAATATCTGAGCGCTCCTCATTTCCATTAAATTGGGTTTCCCGGGAGAGTACCTGAACCTCTGCGCCAGGAAAACGGCCTCTTCCGCGGCTTCGCCGCTCAGTAACCGCAGTTTTTTTCCGGCTTCGTTTTTTGCCGGTCCCGGCGGGCAGGAATTCACGGCCGAGGCGATGTCTTCCTTGGCGGCGTAGTACCGCCCTTCCCTCACATGCGCGTCGGCCCGCGACATCAAAAGGGGGCATTTGTTCTTCCCGGAAAGCGCCTTATTATCGAAAAGAACGTCGTAAATTTTCACGGCCTCGGAAAATCTGGCCTGAAAACGCAGGCTGTCGGCGTAATAAAAGTTATACCAGAAAAATTCCTCTTCGCTGAAGCTCACCGGATACGTTTTAGCCGACTCCAGGGTCCTTTTACAGGTCTCCACCGACTTGTCATAAAGCCGCATAAGGTATTCCGAATTGCAAAGGTAGCCGGAGGCCCGGGGATCCACGGGGTCCGTCAGATATAGTTTCTGCGAAAGAAAAAGGGCCCTGGTAAAATCGCCGGCCGCGATGGACTCGTCTATCTGCGTGAAAAGATGCCAGATATAAGGCCTGGTCCATTTCCCGTTCTCCAGGACGAAAGAAAGAAAATTTTCTTTCCACTCTCCTTTCCCTTCCTTCAGGCGGTACCTTACGACGGCGCCCGAAGAGGAAATGGAATGGATCTCCAGATCCTTGAACTCCCAGCCGGGCATCCTGGAATAATAACGTTCGTTATATTTGAGAAAGTCGGTGAAGGGGCAGGAGGCCTTGGAATTGGCCGAGAGCAAATCGTAAGCCGTTTTGTAATCTTTTCCGTTCAGCGCGCCGAGATAGTTCTTGGCCGCGAGCACGAGCCGAAGCCGCGGCATATAGGGAGTCAGGAACAGCCAGGCCAGGAAAAGCAAAATGAAAACGCCGAGCAAAAGATAAACATAGAGCCTGTTCTTTTGCCAGAAAGTCCTGTCTTCTCTTACCTTCATCAGCCGGAGCCTGTCCAGCTCTTCCTTGTCTTTTATTTTCTGCTTATCCGCGTAAGCGACCAGATTTTCCTTATCCCTCGTCGTGTCTTCGGCCATTTTGGCCGCGAAAGGGTCCGTGAAACTTTTGCCTTTCGGGGGAACGGCGGGCTCAGGGGCGTCTTCCGCCTTTTTGGCCATTTTACCCGTGTAGCTTTTCTGCCTGGCTTCTATGGCCTCGTCGAAGGTCTCGAACTCGATGCTCGCTTTTTCGCCTTTCACCTTTTCCGTATCGGGAGGGGCGGGTTTTTCCTCTATTATCTTAAGCAGCATCAGCTTGCCGCATTCGTCGCAGTAATTCTTCTCCACCGAAGCGCGCGCGCCGCAATTGCCGCAGATCTTTTCCAGTTGGGCTCCGCATTTTATGCAGGTATCGCTTATGATATTGGATTCATACCCGCACTTGGAGCATTTTATCACCGTAGGCTTCATTTACATTGACTCCGGGAACTATTTCGGTTCTATGAAGAAAAGGGGTTGGGAATATTCCACCGTCCTGGAATCTTCCACCGAAATTATCTTTACCGTTCCGTCACAGGGGGATTTTATCGTCTTGAGTTCCTTGAGGACTTCCACGTACCCGAGCGTCTGGTCCTTGCGGACGTAATCGCCCTCGGCGATCTTCAATTCTTTGCCTTTTTCGGACTGCCTGAAAATGCCTATGAACGGCGAGGCCGCGGGTACGAGATTGGATTGTATCTTGAAATTCTGGTTCTGGGGAGCGTTCGAATGCCTGAGGCTCAGTTTATTGGAGCCGTTCCTCAGCGTGACCTCTTCCAGATCGGTGCTCTCCATCCACTTCGTTATCTTGGATATTTCAGTTATGTTCATTTTTCCTCCAGTAAAACCGTTTCAAGCTGCAAGTCTCAAGTTGCAAGTTTCAGGGCTCAAGTCATCTTTAGTTTTTAAAACCCTGCCGCCTGAAACCTGTTACCTGAGACAGGCCGCAGGGGCGGCCTACAGCCCCGCTTCAGAGGGGTCGAAAGGCCTGTAGAGAAGCTTGGAAACTCTTATCTGAATTATTTTCTCTTTCTTTTTCTCCAGCGGCTGCCAGTCCACGCAGATCACGTTGGCTTTTTTATCCGCGAATTCGAGTATAACCTGTCTGCAGGCGCCGCAGGGCGTGGCGGATTTAGCCACCACGCAGATCTCCCTTATCTTTTTCTCCCCGTTGGAAACCGCCTTAAAAACAGCCGTGCGCTCGGCGCACATAGAGAGGCCGAAAGAGGCGTTCTCCACATTGCAGCCGGTATAGATCCGGCCGCTTTCGCAGAGCATGGCTGCGCCGACAGGGTACCTCGAATAGGGGCAGTAAGCGTGTTTCTGCGCTTTCTTGGCGAGCTCTATGAGCTTGTTCTTCATCTTTACGGCCCAGCTTTTCCTCTTTGTTTTTTCTCTTCTAATCGTCATAAAACCTCAGTTAAAAAGTGGCAAAGTTGACAAGCGAGAAAGTTAAAGACCCCCTAAAAGCTCTCCCGCTCTCTTACTAGTCCCGCGCTCTTGCTTCCTTTGTTCTCTCGCTTGGCTTGCTTGTTCTGCTCTCTTGCTCGCCTTGCTGTCTTGCTTGTCCCGCTTCTTCAGCCTATGATCAGCTTGAGCCTTTTAAGGGCCTGAGCCGGCATGTGGTCCCTGGAAGTGAGAAGCGAGGTTTTTATCAGGTTCTCGCAGCCTTCCGCGCAGCGCACCTTGACCAGAACGGGAAGAACTTTCACCAGAAGCCTCTTGATGTTCTCTATGTTCCTGTGCAGGGTTTCGAGGACTTTGGCCTGGTCCACTTCTTCTCCCTCTTTCCAGCAGTCGTAATCGGTCACCAGCGAAACCGGCGCGTAATGCAGGCCGGCTTCCCTGGCCACCTTGGCCTCCGTGGCCACGGTCATTCCTATTATCGAATAGCCCATCTTCCTATGATATTCGCTCTCCGCCTTGGTGGAAAAGCCCGGGCCTTCCATACAGCAGTAAACCCCGCCGAAATGTGACTTAATGCCAAGTTTTTTCGCTTCTTTGTACATATATTCCGAAAAGGCCATACAGAAAGGTTTGGCCATGGGAACATGGGCGACCGCGCCGTCGCCGAAAAAAGTGGCTTTTCTGAGCTTAGTCTCGTCCACGAACTGGTCCGGAAAAACAAAATGGGAAGGAGCCAGTTCCCGCTTGAGGGAACCTACGGCGCTTACCGAAACCACGGTTTTAACGCCGAGAGATTTGAGCGCCCACATATTGGCCTGATGGGGTATTTCGGTGGGTAAAATGGTATGGCTTCTGCCGTGCCTGGGCACGAAACAGACCGGCGCTCCGGAGATCCTGCCCCAGATAAGCCTGTCGGAGGTTTCCCCGAAGGGGGTCTTTATCGCAAGCTCTTTTTTTTCTTTCAGCTCCTCTATCTTATAGAGTCCGCTGCCGCCTATTACCGCTATTTGCGCCGTGTTTTTCATATTTTCTCCTTGCGCGCCTTCAGCTCTCCAAGCCGGGATAAATGGGGAATTTCTTACAGAGATTTTCCACTTTTCCGGCCACTTCCTTCAGCCGGCTCTCGTTACCCCTGTTTTTTACGGCCTCGTCCATATATTCGGCCACCTCGGCCATTTCTTTCCTGCCCATGCCCCTGGTGGTTATGGCCGGCGTCCCTATTCTCACGCCGCTGGTCACCATGGGAGGCTGGGGGTCGTAGGGGATGGTGTTCTTATTCACCGTTATCCCCGCCCTGTCGAGCACGGCCTCGGCTTCCTTACCGGTGACGTTCTTGCTCCGCAGGTCCAGGGAAAGCAGATGGCAGTCGGTCCCGCCTGAAACTATCCTGTAGCCCCTGTCCGCCAGCTCTTTAGCCAGCCTTCTGGCGTTGGCCAGGACGTTTTTCTGATAGTCCTTAAACCCGGGCTTCAAAGCCTCGCCGAAACAGACCGCCTTTCCGGCTATGGCGTGCATCAAAGGGCCGCCCTGGTTGCCGGGGAAATTGGTCCTGTCTACGGCCCTGGCGTAAACCGATTTGGAAAGGATAAGCCCGCCCCTGGGCCCCCTGAGGGTCTTATGGGTGGTGGTGGTAACTATGTCGGCGTATTCCACCGGGGAAGGATAGATGCCTGCCACGATGAGGCCCGCGTAATGGGCCACGTCGGTAACCAAAAAGCATTTCCAGGCGTCGGCCATCTTCTTTATCCTTTTCCAGTCCCAAATCCGGGAATAGTTCGAGGCGCCGGCCATAATAAGCCGCGGCCTCTCCTTCTCTATGGTCTTGGCCATTTCTTCGTAATCTATGAGCTCGGTTTCCTTGTTGACGTTTATCGTGACTATTTTGAAGTATCGGCCCGAGAAATTGAGAGGATGGCCGTGGGAAAGATGTCCACCGTGAGAAAGATTCAGGCCCAGAACGGTGTCCCCGGGATTTATGAGAGAAAGATAGGCGGTGATGTTCGCCTGGGTTCCGCTGTGCGGCTGAACGTTGGCGTGTTCGGCCTTAAAAAGTTTTTTAGCCCTGTCTATGGCCAGTTTTTCGGCGATATCCACGAATTCGCAGCCGCCGTAATACCTTTTGCCGGGATAGCCCTCGGCGTACTTATTGGTCAGCACCGAACCGAGCGCTTCCAATACCGTAGTGGAAGTATAATTTTCCGAGGCTATCAGTTCGAGCTTATTCTGCTGCCTCAAAAGCTCGCCGTGAACCGCCTTGAACAGAACCTTGTCGTTTTTTTTCAATTCTTCGTACATAGTTCTCCTCCCTGGATGGATGACTGGAAGATTGGCGTAAGTAGTAAAGAGTAAAGGGTAAACGGTGTATAGGGAAGTTGCCTAGAAAAACTCTTTACGCTTCACGTTTCACGTTTTACGCTAAACTCTGTTCTCTATCCTCTATTTTCCGTCTTCTGCCTTACGCTTCCTCTCTTATTAATTATAATATATTTACCCGGCTTTTTTCAGTTTTTCAAGTACGCTTTTGACGCCGTTTTTAAGGGTCCTGAAAACCATGCCGTACTGGAGATCGCCCTGGCCGTAAGGATCGGCGATATCCGCGTTGCCGAGGCCGCCGTATTCCATGACGGTAAAGATCCTGTCGGCCAAATCGGGGAAATAGCCCAGAAGGAGCTCTTTCTGCTCCTTGGTCATGGCGAGTATCAGGTCCGAATTTTCCGCCAGCTCAAGGGTAAGCTGCCTGGGGACGCGGGTGAACTCCGCCACACCTTCCTCTTTGAGCAGTTTTTTGACTATGGCCGGGGTTTCAAGGCGGGGATTGGCGTAAAGGCCGGCGGAGGAAATTTCGAGGCCGGAATTTTCTCCGGCCAGTTTCCCGGCGTAATACTGCGCCATGACGCTGCGGCAGGTGTTGCCCGTGCAGACGAAAAGGAGTTTTTTTTCGTCCTCTTCCGGCATCCTTGAGACCTGAGACCTGGGACCTGAGACCTGCGTCGCCGTTCCGGCGTATAGAACTACGGTCACCTCTCCCTTCACTTCCCTGTCTTTCAGTTTTTCCAGCACGCTTTTCGCGTCGCCCCTTATCCATTCTTCGAAAGTCTTGGAAAGCTCCCTGGCCACCGTTATTTTGAGAGCAGGGAATTTTTTTTCGATTATCCCCAGCAGCCTTTTCAGCCGGTAAGGCGACTCGTAAAGAGCAACCGGTTTTTCCAGGGCCAGGGCGTTTTTCAGATTTTTCACTATTTTCCCGCCGGAACGCGGAAGGAAACCCAGAAAAACGAAAGAATCGGCCGGGAAGCCGGAACCGGCCAGCGCGGCCGTAACGGCGGAAGGGCCCGGCAGTATTTCCACCTTTATGTCCATTTCGCGGGCCCGGTTTATTATCTTCCAGCCGGGGTCCGAGATGCAGGGCATTCCGCCGTCGCTGACCAGGCAGACTTTTTTCCCTTCCAGCAGAAAGCCGATACCCTGCTCCACCGTCCTCTCCAGGTGGTCGCTGTACCGCAGTATTTTTTTGGAAATATCGTAGGCCGAGAGGAGCTGGAGGGTGCGCCGGGTGTCTTCGCAAAGGATGAGGTCGCAGTCCCTGAGCGCGTCAAGCGCCCTGAGCGTTATATCTTTCAGATTTCCTATCGGGGTTGGAATTATGGTAAGCACGGTTATTTTTTCGAATTCGCGGACTCTTCCTGGAACTCTTTCTCTTCCATCCTGAGGAAAGCTTCCACGACTTTGGGGTCAAACTGCTTTTCGGCGCCTTTCTTCAGCTCTTCCACGGCTATCTCTCTTGAAAGGGCCTTCCTGTAGGGCCGGTCGCTTCTCATGGCGTCCCAGGCGTCTATGGCGGCGACTATCCTGGAACCGAAGGGTATCTCCTCCCCTTTCAGGCCCTCCGGATAGCCCATGCCGTTATACCATTCCTGGTGGTAAAGGACCATCTGGGCGACGGGAGCCAGGAAATCTATGGGGGCCAGTATCTGGTAGCCTATGACCGGATGTTTCTTTATTTCGGAATATTCTTCGTTCGTAAGTTTGCCCGGCTTCAAGAGTATCCTGGCGTCTATGCCTATTTTCCCTATGTCATGAAGGAGGGCGGCATATTCCACATACCTTATCATCTGCTCGGGCATATTCAGTTCTTTGGCCAGCCTGACGGCCCTTTCTCTCGCGCGGGAGGCGTGGTCGCCGGTATAGGAGTCTTTCGCGTCTATTATCCTGGCCAGGGTCTGCACCATTTCCAGGTAAAAATTCTCTATGCTTTCGTAAAGTTTGATATTTTCCAGCGTTACGGCCGTTTCCCCGCCCAGAATGGTCAGAAATTTCAGGTCATAATCGGAAAAGGAAGATCTTTCCTTCGCCAGGTGGATATTGAGGACGCCGAAAGATTTTTCTTTGACTTTCAGCGGTATGGAAATGAAAGGCTCGCTCTGCTCCTGGTAGCCCATAAAACCCTTGTACTGGGGGTTCATCGACGGGTCGGTGACGAAAATAGTTTCGCCTTTCTCGAAAGCCCTGCCGGCTATGCCTTCTCCCGTCTTTATGTGGGTAGTTTCCACCACTTCCCTGGAAATGCCCCTGGAAGCCGTTATCTTGAGCTCCCTGGCCTGCTCGTCGTAGACCATTATGGAGCCCCTGCTGGAATTGACCAGGTCGCAGGCGTTGTCCAGCGCCGTCTGGAAAAATTCGCTTTGCTTGGTTTTCCCGGCGCCTACCACGCCCAGATTATGTATCACCATGAGGCTGGAGAGGAGTTCGTCGAACTTGGCCCAGGTTTTCTTGAGGTCCGGACTCTTGTCCTTCTTGGGGTCTTTATAATGAAGCTTCATGGCGTAAAGCCTGCTTAAAAGCAGGGCGAGCGCCGTCATAAGCGCCAGTATTACGCCGCTGAGGAGGTAAACCATCATTATAAGTTAAGGATAGCAAAAATAAGAGCTTTTATTCAAACTAACCCGAAAATTGCCAGGCAGAAGGCAGTAGATTGGATGACTGGAGGATTGGAGGACTGGAAGATTGGCTTTTAATAAGGAGCTTCCTGATTTCTAATCCTCTATTCTTCTAATCTTCTGATCCTCTAACCTCTATCCCCTTTGCTATATAAACTGTTTGTCGCCGCGCTTGCGCAGGGAATGGTCGAGGACCTTCTTTCTCATCCGCACGAAATTGGGCGTTATCTCCACGAATTCGTCATCGGAGATGTATTCTATCGACTGCTCCAGGGACATGATGTGAGGCGGGGTCAATATCGCGGACTCATCCGAGGTGGAGGAGCGCATGTTGGTCTGCTTTTTTTCTTTGCAGGGATTTACGACCAGATCGTTCTCATGGTCGTTCTCGCCCACTATCTGTCCCAGGTAAACGTCCATGGCGGGGCCGATGAACAGGGTGCCGTGGTCCTGCAGACTGTTCAGGGCGTAAGCCGCGCTCTGCCCGGTTTCTTTGGCTACGAAAACGCCGTTTCTCTGTATGGGCTGGAAATTGCCCTCGGGCAGAAAACCGAAAAAACTGTGATGCATGATACCCGTTCCGCGGCTCGCGGTCAAAAAATCGTTTTTGAAACCTATGAGAGCCTTGGCCGAGATAATGTATTCGTAACGCGCCCTATTATCGCCCACGATCTCCATGTTCTTCATCTGCGCGCCGCGCCGGCCCATGGACTCCATCACCACTCCCTGAAATTCCGAAGGCGCGTCGAGAATCAGGTATTCCA
>PEXN01000060.1 GCA_002774685.1 Elusimicrobia bacterium CG08_land_8_20_14_0_20_51_18
AACATGCAACATGGAACTCCTGAATTCCTCATCCCATTTCCTTAAACTCTTAAGGGAGGGATAGTCCCCGCGGGACAACTGAGGAATTCAGGTTAATGCGGGTATACGGGGCGTTTTTGTACCGGGATGGCCGCCGGCGCCTGAGCCGGCGCGGTAGAAGTTGCTACGCCGGGATTATTCGTAATATTCGTGACCACGGAAGTTCCGGGGGCGCCTGAAAGCGCCGGGACCGTGCTTTGGAAGACTCCCGGCCGCTCGCCGGAGGATTGTTCGCTGAAGGATTTAAACGGAACCAGTTTGTTGGGCGGAACGAATTCCGTCGGGGAAGAGGTCTTCCCGGCGCTTTCGCCGGATTTTCCGGTCCCGGCCGTTGAGGTCTTTTCAGGCGGGTTTGTCGGGCGGGGCTTTTCTTCGGGCCGGCCGCAGGCGGACAGAAAAATAGACGCAAACAAAGCCGATGACATGATAATTTCAGCGTTTTTCATGATTTTATCTCCCTTGAATAATTTTCAGGCTCCGCGCCGCCGCCTCGGGCTCAGCCTTTCCTCAGGCGCTCTTTTATGTAATTCGCTTCGTGGTAAATTTCTTTTAATTCCGCCTTTTTAAGGTCCAGTTCGCGCATGGTGTGATGCAGGTGGTTTTCCAGGTCCGTCCTTGTCTTGCTCAGCGCTTTCCGATGCGCTGTAGACGGCGTTTTTTTGAAGGCGGCATCCAGTTGCTTTTTAAGCTTGTTCTGCTCGTTTACTTTTTCCTTCAATATCGTGCCGATTTGAAGCGTCGTCTCCTGCGCCGTCGTGATCAGCCGTTTCAGGCACGCGCGGTGTTCGGTCAGTTCGCCGCGAAAGTCGGGTTTAATTTTCAGTCTTCCCGCCCAGAACCCGCGCCGTTTTGTGTGTATGTTTTTTGCTGGGGTTTTTTGCATTGTAAGTTCCTCCCGGTTTCCGCGTATCGCGGTTTGTCCGCCCGGAGACGCCTTCCGTAAAGCGCCCGGTTCACCGGAGAGATAAGTATAGTTCTTAACGGCCCCGGTAGCTATAGGGAATTCTGCCCGTCCCCCTCGGTAGTAATACGGTCGCCGCGGCGGTTTTTAGTTCCGGTCGCGGTCCTCGTTCTCCTTCCCGGCGCGGCCTCCGCGAAGGACGGTTTCACGCGGTATTCAGAACTCAATGTTACCAAAAGAAAGAGGCCCTCAAGGGGCTCGGCGCCGAAGATTTTATTCGCGGCCCTGAATTTGCCAGACCCGGTCGATTGTGCTAAAATTATTGAAAAGACGCGGCGCGGTAAAAGAAGGCGTGGAGTTAAAATGAAAGTCTATTTTAAATTCGCGGAGCGCGGCGCCAACCTCAGGACGGAACTATTGCCGGGCCTGGCCGCCTTCCCGACCATGACCGGCATACCGCTTGCCTGTAATATCAGCCATGGCATCTCGTTCGCGGTTTCAGGGAATAAGAGGGATAATGCAAACTTTTCCGGAACAAAATAAGCGGTCTACGCAGGTATTGTTCATCGACACGCTTAGTTCCTCCTATCCGGAATCGGGACAACGGCTTTACGGAATTAAACTTCTGCGGAGCTATCTCGAATCCGCCGGTATAAAAACTGAGGTTCTCAGGTGCGTATTGCCCGATGCCCTGTCTGAAACCCACGTGGAATTCGCGGCCAAGGTCATGTCTTACGCTCCGACTATCGTCGCTTTTTCCACCTTCGCCTGCAATTATTTGGATTCCCTGTTAATAGCGCGCTCGGTCAAGGCTCTCTCTCCCGGAACGCTGGTGCTCATGGGCGGACCGCAGGCTTCAGCCACGGCCGAAGAGTCGCTTAAAGCTTTCCCTTTCGTGGACGTTATTTGCTGCGGGGAAAGCGACGTCTCCGCTCCCGAATTGGTCGACAGACTGCTTAAATCGGGAACTGACGCGCTTGAAAGCGTCCCGGGCGTCGTTTACCGGGACCGTCGGGGAAACGTCGTTTCAAATCCTCCGGCTGCGGAGCCGTTCCCCCTGGAAAAATTGCCTTTTATTCCGGTTGAAGACCGCGGTCCTTCCCCGGGACCGCTTCTGGTAATGATGGAGGCGGGAAGAGGCTGCGCGGCAAAATGTCCCTATTGTCCGACGAGTCTTTTCTGGGGGAACGGGGCGCCGCGCCTGCTGCCGGCGGCAGGCGTGATAGAAAGGATGCGTTCTTATCTGATTTCTGCCCGGGAGAAGCCCGTGAAATTTTGCTTTACCAGCGATAACCTGACGCAGGACGAAGCATGGCTGTCGGATTTTCTGAAGAGAATGACGGTGTTGCTGAAAGATTACCCCGGAACTCTCTGGGAATTGCGTTCCAGGCCGGGCCCGGTTTCGGCCGAACTGGCCGGACGCCTGGTCGCCGCCGGCTGTTCTTCCATCTTTCTCGGACTGGAAACCGGTTCCATTTCGATAAGCAGAAGGATAAAGAAAGTTTTTGACCTCCAAAAAATACTTTCTGCGCTGGCTGTTTTCAATAAGGGGGGGACCGGTGTGGAGGTCTCTTTCATCCTGGGTTTTCCAGAAGAAAGCGCCGCGGACCTGAACGCCACTTTGTCCCTGGCTTTGCGGCTGCGCCTCGCCGGGGCGCATCCGGCCCTGCATTTGCTGGCGGTGATGCCTAAAACGCCGATCGCCGCCTCGGCCGAACTGGAATTTTTGCGGATCTATTCCAATTTCTCCACTTACGAAGGCAACCGGCTCAGCGTATTTAAAGCGGATAAAGCCGTATTGGAAGCTCTTATCGAAGCCCATCCCCGGATATTCCCTTTCCATTATTCCGTTAAGAATTTGAACGGGGTCTCTCCCTCCGCCTGCCGGTTTCTGGAAAATTACGGCAATATTTTTCTTTGGTTCGTTCCGGCTTCCCTGCTCCTTCTGTCCCGGGCTTCCGGGCTGACCTTGTTTGAAACGATGGAGGAATTCAGGAAAGCGGGCGCGGTCACTGAAGCTTCCCGGCCCGGCGGGGTCGAATCCTCGCTTCTGTTTTTTTCCGACTTAGGGGAGAAGCTCCTGGCGGAACGCGGCGCCGGCGGCGGCTGGTTCTCCGCTTTTGTGCGGTATGAAACACTCGCCAGAGGGTTTGGAATTAAAGCGGGCGGGTCCAGGGTCCTTTCAAAGTTCCTCACGGCCCTCGATTTGCGAGCCTTTGAGGCGGCCCTGGAGAAAACCGCGGTTTCGGACGCTTCGGCACCGGAACCGCTTATCGCCGAACGCGGGGAACCGGCGAAAAGGGGATTCCTCTTGTGGCTTTGGGGTAAACCGGTCTTCTATGTCAAGTCCTCCTGCGGGGAAAAGCTGGGACCGGCCGATTTCTTCAGGATCGCCGCGCTTAGGTTTGGAAAGAGGACTTGCCGGAACTGGGCCAGGGAATATCCCAGTAAATGGCTGCGCTCTGCCTGAGATGGCCCGCCTTCGCTCCGATTTTATCGCGTCCGGGAAAAGTTAAACTCCAACCGCCCCCCCGGTCCCGGCTGCGTCCTCGTTCTCCTTCCCGGCGCGGCCTCCGCGAAGGACGGTTTCACGCGCGCCGGCGTTATTTCCGGATTTACCGGCCGGGGGCATTGTGCTACAATTTTACTATGACTACGGAAAAACTTGACGCTTTTTTTCTGGAAGAAGAGCGGTCCGGAGAGAGAAAGATAAACCTGCTGAGACTTTTTTTCCTGCCGGTTTTCCTGGCCAACGAGTTTTTTAATTTTTATGCGCTGAAGGTGGTGGACGCCGCCCTCCACGACCGGGCGGTCTGGGCCGCGCTGGCCTGGCTCGCTTACTCGGTCCTGACCTGGTCGCTGGTAAACCGCCGCGGGCTTTATTCGCGCCCGGTAAAGTACGTTTCGGCCGCCGCCGACGCTTTTTTTCTGACTTTGACCATAGTGGCGGTGGAGGGGAACAACGGTCCGCTGGTCCCGCTTTTTTACATTTTAATAGTGATCTGCGCTTTGCGCTACAGCGTCCGGGCGATTTTGGCCGCCGCCTGTTTTTCCGCTTCAGGCTACGCCGTAGTCTGGTTATCTTCCTACGGTAATCCCCGCCTCGTTCCCATTTCCGCCTACGCGGCCGTCATACATATGCTGATCATGGTTTTGATGGGGTTCGCCGCGGGCTACGCGGTAAAGAAAATGCGGGGACTGGTGCTTAAGTTCGCGGAAAATTTCGTCCGCCGGGAACAGGCCGAGTCGGCCCTTTCCCGCTATGTTTCCCGCCAGGTGGCGAAGAAAATACTCGACTCCCCGGAAGGGGCTACGGCCATAGGCGAAAGCCGGCGCGCCCATGTTTCTGTTCTCATTTCCGATATAAGAGGTTTTACGCCCATGTCCGAGGCTATGGCCCCTGAGGAGCTCGTGGAGCTTCTGAACGCCTATTTCAGCCGCATGGTGGACGTGGTTTTCCGGCATGACGGCACGCTGGATAAATTCGTAGGCGACGCGCTGATAGTCGTTTTTAACGATCCTTTCGAGCAGACCGACGCGGAAAAAAGAGCCGTGGCCTGCGCCGCCGAGATGCAGGCTAAAATAGCGGGATTTAACCGCGAACAGGCCTCCGCGGAAAAAAGAACTCTGGGCGTGGGCATAGGCGTGCATTGCGGACCGGTGATAGCCGGCAAGGTGGGGTCGGAATCGCGCATGGATTACACGGTGATGGGCGATACCGTCAATTTCACCTCGCGTCTCCAGGGCAAAGCTCCGGCCGGAGCGGTGTATGTTTCTTCGGCGGTAAAGGAAAAAACTTCCGCCGATTACGCCTATAAGAACGTCGGTAAGATGGAGTTCAAGGGCTATGAGGAAAAGGCCGAAGTTTTCGAGCTGGACCTTGCGGCCCCGGGTCTCCCCTGAACCGGAATATGAAATTCCCGCCTTCCGGTTTTTAAAAATGTAGTTTGGGTAATCGGTCCGATATTTTCTAAAATATACCTTATGGAAAGCATCTCCGTTTTATTCGGCTCCCGGATAATAGGGTTTTATTCCGTTCTTTTCCTTTCCATGCTCCTGCTTTACCGCTCGGTCCGGGAATCGCGCAAGAGGCTGGGTATAACCGCTTTCCTGGCGGTTTGTTCTATCTTGGGGATACTGGCCGTAAAATTCATGGGCGGTTCCGGCGGGCGCGGCCTGATCAAACTGGTCGAGCTGGCTTCCCATTTATTCGCCGTAATAGCCGCCATAAACGTCCTCGGTGTCGTCGCTTTTTCCCTCATTATACCGAAGATAAAGTCCGGGATCTCCAGGTTCGTGGAAGACCTGACGCTCGCCTGCGCCTACGCGGTAGCGGGACTCGCGGTGCTCTCCGCCTCGGGCGCGAACCTCAGCGGGATACTGGCCACCTCCGCGGTCGTGACGGGCGTAGTGGCTTTCTCTCTTCAGGACACTTTGGGCAATATTATCGGCGGCATGGTGCTGCATCTTGAAAATTCGTTCATGCCCGGCGATATGGTCCGCGTGGAAGGATATGAAGGCTTCGTGCGGGAAATACGCTGGAGGCAGACCACCCTGGAGACGCTGGACGGCGACCTCGTGGTAATACCGAATATCACCCTTATGAAGGGCGCCGTCACCGTGATGGGCCGGGCCATGAGCAATACGCGCTGGCGGGAGGTTCTTTTCAACGTTTATTACGACATCGCTCCGGGGGAAGTGATTCAAGCCGTTAACAGGGTTTTTCTGGAAGATTCTCCCGCGCGGGTGGCGGCTTCTCCCGCTCCCTGCTGCGCGATAAAAGATTTCCAGCCCAATTGCATGGTTTACGCGGTCCGGTATTATCTCGCCGACCTGTCCTCTCCTTCCGGCGCCGATTCCGACGTGCGCCTCAGGATATACTACGCGCTCTCCCGAGCCGGGATAAAAATGTCCGTTCCGCTTAGAGCGGTGGTGGTAAGCGACGGAGCGGCCGCAGTCGCGGAAAAAAGCGCCAGGACCGAGCGGGAGCGCAGACTCGCGGCTATCGAAGGCGTGGATATACTGCAGGCGCTTACGGAAAGCGAACGGGAAATATTGGCCGGCTTGCTGAAATCTACGCCGTTCGCCGTCGGGGAACTTTTAATGAAACAGGGAGCCACGGCCGACTGGCTCTACATAATTTACAAAGGCGGCGTGGAAGTGCGGCTCTATTCGGAAGGCGCGTCCGGGAAATACCGCGCGGTTAAAACGCTCGGGCCGGGAGATTTCCTCGGGGAGATGGGCCTGCTTACGGGGGAACCCCGTTCGGCGACGGCGGTGGCCCTTAAAGAGACCGGCTGCTACCGGCTGGACAGGGAGGGCTTTCGCGACGTACTCGCGGGAAGGCCGCAGATAGCGGAATCCATCGCCTCCATACTCGCCAAAAGGCGCGTGGAATTGGCCGAAGCCAGGGAAAAACTCGCCGGGGAGAACGCCGCGCGGGGTTTGGCCGCGGAACAGCATAATCTCCTTTCGAAAATAAGATTTTTTTTCAACCTTTGAGCACGGTATGTCCGCCCTTTATAAAATTTTATCCTCCTTCGCGGCCGGTCTAGTCTTCGCCGCCGCGGCCGTTTCCCTTTCGCCCTGGAGCCGCAACTTCCCCCTGAACGACGACTGGATCTACGCCTTGCCCGTAAAAAACCTGCTGGCGGGCGAAGGTCTGCGGCTTTTCGACGTTTTTCACACCCAGGTTTTCCAGGTCGCCTGGGGCTGGCTCTGGACCGCTTTGTTCGGTTTTTCGTTCGGCGCGCTCAGGATGTCCACTCTGTTTTTCGCGGCGGCGGCCGTGTGGCTCTTCGCGAGGCTTTTGCTGAAATTCGAAGTAAGTCCCCGGACCGCTTTTCTCGGCGCTTTCTGCCTCGCTTTCAATCCCCTGTTCTTCTCTCTTTCCATGACCTTCATGACCGAGGTCCCTTACCTCTTTCTGGTTCTGCTGTCGGTTTACTGGTTCCCGCATAACGGGGAAAAAAAGTTTCCTGCGCTATGGGGCGCTTCTTTAAGCTCGGCCGCGGCTTCCCTCGTAAGGCCCACGGGGATACTCGCGCCGGCCGGTTTCTCGCCGGAAATCCTTTTCGGCCGGGAGGGGAAACTGCGGCGGCTTTTAATAATCTGGCTCCCCTCGGCGGCGGCTTTGGCCGGCTGGTGGCTGTGGCTTAACTCTTCGGACGCTTCTCTGCTCGCGGGTTCCACGGCCGGCGTTCATTCCGAGGCTTTCAATTATTGGGGCGATTATCTGCGATTCCCTCTGCAGACCCTGCGCCGCCTTTGCTCGGGAATAGTTCTTTACGGCCTTTTCCTTATGCCTTTTTCCGCCGTTTTCGCTTTCCGCCCCGGTTTTTTTAGGGAATTCGGGAAGGACCGCAAAGCTCTCCTGATTTCGGCCGCGGTTATTATCCTGGCCGGTTTTCATGTCCTCCTGGAAGGCAGAGCTCCGGTTCCTGGCGACGGGAATTACGTATACAGGACCGGTCTCGGCTATGTGACAATCTACGGTTTCGCTTCCAAGTCGGCCGGTTTGCTCGGTAAAAGTTTCTTCTGGCCGCTGGTTTCCGCGCTGTCTCTCTTTTCGGCGGGAATTCTCGCCGCCGAATTTTCGAGGCTTAAAAATCTGCCGGTTCCGGTTAAAACCTGTTTGCTGGTTTTCGCTTTCCAGTTCGGTTTTGTGCTGGTCGCGCCGCGTTTTTTCGACAGGTATTTCATTTACGCCCTGCCGGGTCTGCTCCTGGCGGCCGCTATGTCGGCGAGAAATTTTTCTTTTTCGGTTCCCTCGGCCTTTTTCGCGGTTCTCCTCGCTCTTTTTTCCTGGGCCGGCACGGCGGATTATCTGGCCTGGAACGGGGCTAAATGGGAGGCCGCCGGCCGCGCTCCCCGATACGGCATCGCCGCCGAAGACGTAGCCGGAGGCTTCGATTACGACGCCTGGCATAATTACGAAAAACGCCTCGCCCGGCTGAAAAGCGCGGGAGCTTCCCATATCCGAGAATGGGAATGGGCCGACCTCTCCTCGAAAAAGGCGGTGGTGGTTTTTTCTCCTCCTCCGCGGCTGGAAGAAAGCGTCCTGGAGAAAGTGGAATACAAGACCCCTCTTTCGCCTTTCGGGGGCGGAGCGGTTTATCTGCTGAGGCTTTAAGGAAAACGGGCGCGGCTGAAGCCCGGGGTAAAGGCGCCGGAGAGTTTTATTCCGGTTTCTGCCGGTAAACTTCCGTCTTGCCGTCTTTGTCCGTCAGTTTAAGCGTAAACTTGTATTTTATCCGTTCCACCACGGGTTTATAACGGCTTGTTTCTCCTTCCGTTTCCACCAGCAGTTCTCCGTTCTCCATCCTCCAGGAGCCGTTAAGGAACGGCTTGCCGTCCCGGTAAGCGGCGAAAGCCCTGTCGTTCTCCCTGGTGGAAAAGACCAGCGTTTTTCCGTCCGTCCCTTCGGCGGAGACCCATTCGCCGCGCAGGCGCGGCTCTTCCCGCCAGGGCCCGCCGGCCCTGAGTTCGGAGATGCAGGTGTCGTCGTACTTCGAACCGGGGTACGCTTCCAGGGGCTCGGCCCGGAGCGTGAAATAGAGGTCGTAAAGCTCATTGTCCCCGAAATTCCCTCTTTTAAAAAGAGCCGCCGGGGCTTTTACGTAAGATTTGTCTATCTCTTCCCAGTCGAACGGAAGCGCGAAAGACTGCCCGGCGCCGCTGTCCTTGAGGGTTATAACGTGGTCCGGAGTAAGCCGGGTAACGCGGAAGCCTTTGGCTATTTCCGTCACGTCTCCGCCGAAATGCGCGGCGGCCCATATCGATACGGCCATCCGCTTGACCCGGTTATTGGCCTTGAAAAGTTTCGGGGTCTTGTTATAGCCGTTGGTCACGGTCATGGAAGAAGTTCCGTAGTTGACGAACACCCAGAGCTCGTCGCCGGTTTTCCCGGCCCAGGCCGTTTTAGGCTCGCCGTCGGTCATGTTCGCGGGCGGCAGTATCGAATCGTAGGTGGCGGCGGCCGTGTAAGGCATGTCGTCGGGCAGGGTTATGAACTGCCAGGAAACGGGAAGTTCTATTTTTTTTCCGGCCGCCGTTTTTATTATAAGCTCGCGCAGCCGTTTATAAGTTCCGGGAGAGGACATTTTTACGTATTCCAGCACGGGCGCGCCGTAGCGGTCCGCGGCGGAGACGTCGGCGCCTTTTGAGACGAGCAGTTCGGCCATTTCCAGGTTCCCGTTCCGGCAGGCCGGCATGAGAGGGGAGAACTCTCCTTTGCCGTAGGGCACGTTCACGTTCTGGTCGCTTTCTTCCAGTATAAGCTTTACGGCCGCCAGGTCGTCGGCGTAGGCCGCGTCGTAAAGTTCTTTGGTTCTGTCTTCCATTCTGGCCGAGGCCGGCGCCGGGAGTAAAAATAATCCGATTATTACGGCTTTCATATGACAAGCCCCCTGTTGGACACAATCCATAGTACAAAAAAAAATCCGGTTTTAAAAGCGGTTCCAGGGACGGAAGGCGCCGAATTAAAAAACCCCGCTTTCAGGGCGGGGTTTTTTAATTTAAAGAATACGGCTTAAAACCTTATCTGATGTTCCAGGGCCTCGTCCGGCGTCAGCGTACCGTCGAAAGTCATGTCTTTGACCACCGGAGCTTCGGCCGACTTGAGGAGCGGGATATACTTGCTGAGTTTCGAGATCTTGGTAACCGCCTCTCCCCTGCCCTCGTTCTGGCCCGTGCGGACCTGAACTTTACAACCTTTCTCCGTATCCGCGAAGTCGGTGCCGCCGCGCACCAGGACTCCTTCTATAAGATTGGTTCTGGCGTTGAAAACCGCCGAGCCGGAATTGCCGCCGAAGGTGTCGAGGTCGGTCAGGAAAAAAGACTTGGGGCTGTTGTCGCGCACCGTGCCTCCGCCGGTGATCTTCGCGGGCAGGCCCACGGGGTGGCCTATCACGAAGACGCTTTCGCCCTTGCCGATGGAGCCGTTCCGGTTGACAGGCAGAGGCTTGCGGCCTTCCACAGGTCTGTCCAGCTGTACGAGCGCGTAGTCGGGGCCCGCCTTATTGAGCAGGGCGCCTATTATCGCTATGCCTATGCCGAATATCCCGCCGGGTTGTTTGTCGAGGTCGCGTTTGATTATGCGCTTGCAGTTGTAAAGGTCTTTCAGTTTCGCCGAAGTGTTGGCCTTGCCGCCCTCGGAGCCTATGTTGTAGCCGAAAACGAATTTGGTGTCGGCGCACTGCGCTTCGTCGGTTATGCAATGGCCCGCGGTCATTATGATGTCCGGCCCTACCAGAGTGCCGGAACAGAAGGAGCCTATGGGCTGTTCGCTGAAAGTTTCGCCGGGGCAGAGATTGACGGCTTCCCCGTAATTTACCGTGGCGAGCTTGTATTCCCCGTTCTCGAGTTTCACCTGCTTGGAGGGCCAGAGCGAGACTACGGAGTCCGCCAGTTGTCTCATGGCGGGAGAGGCCTGGTAGTAATCCAGGCGGTCGTCATTGCCGTAAATGCTTTTGTCCTGGGCGTTAAGCATAAAGGGGAACATCAGGGAAGTTATTACCGCTCCGCGAGCGTATTTGCCTATATTTTTCATTCGTTTCCTCCGGTTTTTGAGTTCATACCGAAATTATGGTATATATAAGCTCTCCTTATGAAGTGTCTTAAGGTCTCATTTTGTCCGTCATAGGACCCCGGTTTTTTTAGGTCTTATGCCCGTGAAGGCTTTAGCCTGCGCGCGGAGGGGAAAAACGTTTTTTGGGGGATACCCTAAAGGCCTATAAGGGCTCTGGAACCGCTATCCCTTGACGGAAATTAAATATTGTCGTAGACTATAGCCATGATCGGCTGCACAATAAAAACGATGATGGAGGTTTCCATGATACGCGGCGTTTCTATATTCACCATGGCGGTTTCGCTGTTGGCTTCTATGGTTTCGGCTGAAGTAGGCTTCGATAACGCGAAGAAATCCGACCTTAATTCCCAGATCTCCGGCACGGAGGTCTCTTCCAAGACCTCTCCCGAAAAGGTCGAGAGCAAGGGCCTGTTCGACTGGCTCACCGGCCGGCGCAACAAGGAATGGACCATAATGGTGTTTTCCAGCGCCAAGAACAATCTGGAAGGCTTCCTGCTGAAAGATTTAAATGAAATGGAAATGATAGGTTCCACCGACAAGATCAATATCGTAGCCGAGGTGGGTCGTATAGACGGTTATGACGATTCCGACGGCAACTGGACGGGTGTGCGCCGCTACTATATCACTAAAGATACCGATACCTCTAAAATGGGCTCCAAGATGGTGCAGGATATGGGCATGACGGACATGGGCGACTACAAAAACCTGGCCGCCTTTGCGAACTGGGCCAAAAATAAATATCCGGCCAAGCGCTATATGCTGATAGTTTCCAACCACGGTTCCGGCTGGGAGAAGGGCGTGGCCAAGGCAAAGGTAAGCAAGGGCATTTCCTACGACGAGCAGAGCGGGAACCATATAAACACTCCCCAGCTTGGTCTGGCGCTCAAAGAGATAGGCAAACTCGATGTTTTCGGCACGGACGCCTGTCTGATGCAGATGGCCGAGGTCGTTTACGAGATAAAGGATAATGTAGACTATATAGTCGGCTCCGCTGAAACGGAGCCCGGCGACGGCTATACCTACAATGATTTTCTCGGACCGCTGGCCGCCAATCCTAAAATGGCTCCGGTCGACGTGGCCAAACTGGCCGTGAACGCCTATTCCGACCATTATGACGCCATAGACCAGGGCTATACCCAGAGCGTGACCAAGGCCTCGGCGGTGAACAGCCTGCTGACTATCTCCAACGCATTCGCCGATGCGATAATGGCTTCGGGTGAGAAGGAGTTGGCCAAAAGCGCGCGTGACGGGGCTCTTAATTTCGCCATGGACGAGAACCGCGACCTTTATGATTTCGCCAGGCTGATAGTGGAAGGCACCAAGAACGCCGAGGTTAAGTCCAAGGGCGAGGCTATCATGGCCTATATAACCGGCCCGCTGGTTATACACAACCGCGCCCGCGACAGCCAGGGCGGCTGGTGGAGCGAGCCTAAACAGTACACTCTTTCCGGCGGCATAGCCGTATACCTTCCGTCCTATTCGCTGGGCGACGGTTATCTGGAATTGGCCTGGGCTCAGGCTTCCCGCTGGGACGAACTGGGGCTCTGGATCAATCAGCCTTAAAAGTTTTAACTTGACAGAAAAGCCCCCGCAAGGGGGCTTTTTTATTGGCTTCTCGAACAGCGCGTCCCATCCCGCCGGTTATGGCCGCGTCTTATCCCGGTTTCGAAGGGCTGGTGAGAAAATCCGTGGAGGGGAAAGCCGCCTATGACTTGAGAGAGCTTCGTTCAAAGCTTTATGCGTATTATGAAGCCAATAAAACCTGTCCTCCGGATTTATCCGCGGTAGCATCCGAAATCCCTGAATTAAAACTTCCCGCAAGCGGCCATCCGCCTTCCGGCGAAGTGAGGGTTTCTACCTTTGCGGATATAAGGGACACCGGCGGCTGGCTTTATGTTAAAGCCGGCGCAGGGTCTTTGTACATCGACTGCGTTCATCCGGACGCGCGCGGGAAACCGTGGAGTTCTCATTAATTCCCGGCCCGCGCCGGTATCCTGAAATAAAAAAAGGCCGGATTTTATTCCGGCCTTTTTTGTTCGCCTGAAAATTATTCGGGCTTC
>PEXN01000031.1 GCA_002774685.1 Elusimicrobia bacterium CG08_land_8_20_14_0_20_51_18
CCTTTGCCCCTTACTCTTTACTCTTTACTCTTTACTCTTTACTCTTTACTCTTTACTCTTTACTCTTTACTATTCACTATTCACTAACCGCTTATCAGCGGTATTTTTCGTTGCTTACCTGACAGGCGATGCAGTATCTCGAGTGGGGTATGGCGCGCAGCCTTTTTTTGTCTATCTCGCCGCCGCAATGCTCGCATTTCCCGTATTTGTTGTTTTCCATTTTCCTGAGCGCGGCTTCCACGTCGTCCAGAATCTGCCTTTCGTTGTCCGAAAGTTCGAATAAAACCTCTTTCTCCAGGCTCTGGGCGGCTTCGTCTATCTGGTCTCCCACGTCGTTCTCGACCAGATCGTATTTCTGCTTGTCTTCGATGGTCTTTATAAGATTCCCTTTTATTTCCGTGAGTTTTTCCTTAATATCGCCGAGTTCCTTTGAAGAAAAGGAAGTTTTGGTTTTCCCGGCGGGGTTTCTTTTGGTTTTTTTAGCGGGTTTCGCGGGGGCGCGCTTTTTCACCTTGGGTCTGGAAACCTTCGCTTTAACTTTTTTTACCGAAGTTTTCTTGTTTTTCTTTTTTTTCATGGTGTCTCCTGTGCCGTCATCTCGAGGTGGAAAAAAACACCGGTTTGTCTTTCGTTATTATCCTTTTATCCCTTTTTATCATTTTGGTCAGATACAGGGGAAGGTTGGATAATTTTTCGACGGCTTCGCCGTTCATCAGCCTCGGTTTATTCTTGAGCCTTTTCGCTATTCTCACGTCCGTCTTTTCCTTTTTTAATTCCCCGCTCAGGTCCCTGTCGGAAGCCAGGAGAAACGCCCAGGGCATATCGTACCCCGGAACGAAAAAAGAATAAGAGAAGACGTGTCTGAAAACTTTCGAAAGGGTGTTGCGGAGGGCCGGGTGCAGTTCGAATTCCACGGGGGTGCCTGGCCCGGCCTGCGTCGTGAAGATCGCTCCCTCGGCCATTACGCCCTTTAATCTCCTGTAGAATTCCAGGGTGTAGAGCCGGTAGGCCGGACCGCCTTCTACGGGACTGGGCAGGTCGGAGTAGACGAGGTCGAACTTCAGCGCGGTGTTCTCCACGTATTTCCCGGCGTCCTGGACCAGCAGGGAGAATTTTTCGTTCTCGAAGGAATTCCTGTGCCAGCTGTAAAGGTGTTTTTTCGCGAATTTCAGCACGTTGTGGTCTATGTCCGCCATGACGAGCTTTTTTACGGTTTTGGAGTTGAGTATCTCCCTGGCGGTGGCGCCTTCCCCCCCGCCCAGGATAAGGGCGGTTTCCGGGCGTTTATGCGCCAGCAGGGCCGGTAAAACCAGCGCCTCGTGGTAGATGAATTCGTCGTATTCGGTCGACTGCGTTTCGCGGTCTATGATGAGGACTTTCCCGAAAGACACGGTTTCGACGAGAGTCGCGGTCTGGAACGCGGTTTTGGATTCGGCCAGGGTTTTTTTTATCTGGTGCGCGTGGAATTCGCCCTTGGTGAAGAATTCCACAAACCAGTTCCCCCTCGGGAACCTGTTCCTGCCGGATTTTATCCAGTCGAGTTTAAGCATGGTTATTTTAAAAGCAGTCCTCTCTGTAATTTCATCACGCTGAAATGCGTGGCTTTGAATTTCTTTTTTATTATCTCGAAAGCCTTCCAGGGTTTTGAGCCCTGACCGCAGGTGAAGAAGTCCACGGAGGCGAATTTGTGCTCCGGCCAGGTGTGTATGGCGAGATGGGACTCGGCTATCACTACCACCCCGGAAACGCCGTGGGGCTGGAATTTGTGAAAGATGGAGTCTATGACGGTGGTTTTGGCCGCCTTCGCGGCTTCCGCCATTATATTCTGTACGAAATTCACGCTCGACAGCAGCTTCTCGTCGCAGCCGTAAAGTTCCACTATGAGGTGTTTACCCAAAGCTTTCATTTCTAATTCCGGAATCCGCCTCTTCTTAAAATATGAATTGTAAAATTTACAAAATTTTCGGTCGGTTGTCAATTTTTAAACGGAGCAATACTGCAGGTATAGCGACAAATCAGGTAAAGGTATAGAGGAGAGAATAGAAAATAGAGAATAGAAATTAAGAGATTGGGAGATTAAGGAAAAATACCGCTTACAATCTGAAACTGTTCGCGCTTAACCTCTTAACCCGAAAGTTTCAGTTAGAAACTTTCCCCTCACATAGTTCGGGAGAGCCTCGCTCTGGGTTCACCCTTGGCCGTCTGACGAGCATAGCTCATGAAACGGCACGGCCATAGGCCAGCGGATTAAGCGCGCACAGCGAAGCAGCCCCTCTTTTATGGGGTAGCGCTTGTTCCGCAACCCGTCCCTCTTCCTTAATGGAATCAGGAAAGGGACTGTCCCGTCCATTCGTATTATGAGGAGTGGGACGCTTCGCGGGGAATTCCGCAGAATAATTTTGTTCCCTGGGTTTACCAATGAAAACCAGGCTGAACTGCGGAATTCAGGTTAATGACTTAATTACTTAATATCTATCCTTTACCTTGCATCGCTTGCAAAGTACGCTATCCGCCTTAAACTGCTGTTATTTGGTCCCGATATCCGTGACTTTTGAGTAGATGGATCTGCTCTTTCTCTGGAAAACCTGGCTCCTGAAGGGGAAGTCGAAGGAGAGAGACAGCCTGTGGGTGGTTCCCAGGTCGCCCATGGGCACGAAGGCGTAGTCTATGGAGAAGAAGTGCAGGGTCATGCCCAGGCCGAAATTGAAGCCGCCGACCTTGTCCCGTATCTTCTGGGAGTTTATGCCGCCCCTGACCGAGAATTTGGTGTATTCGTTGGTTTGCGTGGAGACTTCCGAGCCCAGCGTGAAATAGGCTTTGTTGTTTTTCGGCATTATAAAGTCGGTGGCGAACATCAGATTTTTAAAGGGATTGAGCGAAGCCCCTATCTTGAAGGTGAGCGGTATGGCCACGGTTTCCGTGTCGTATTTCAGGCCGCTGCCGAGGTTCTGCATCAGCACGCTCAACCTGTAGGGTATATAGGTGAAATTGTAGGTCATTATGCCCAGGTCGAAAGCCGTCGCCCTCGCGTCGTCCAGTATTTTGGAGTGGATGTACTTATAGGCTATGCCCATGGAAACGTCGGTGTCCTTGTCGGAAAACTCTATGATCCCCTTGGAATAGCCCAGGGTTATAACCTGGTCCTGCGGCGAGAAGGTGCCCAGCTTGTTGCCGGAGATGTCGGTGTTGTCTATGCTGCCGATGTCGGTCATGAGCACGGAAGCCGCTATTACGGAATCGTAAGAAAGCCTCTGTGCGTAGGCGGCGTACTGGTAGCTTATGTCGCTTACGTACTGGGCGCGCATGAACATGGCGGAAAGCCTGGAGATCTGTATCAGGCCGGCCGGGTTGGAATGCAGGGCCGAGACGTCTTCGGCGACGGCGGTCTGCGCCCCTCCCATGGCCACCGCTCTGGGGCTTATGTCCAGATTGAGGAAATCGCCGCTGGTGGTTCCCACGGCGTCGGAAGAGAAATATCTCTGGGCCGCAGCGTCAAATTTAAAAAGAAAAACAAAAATCGCGGCAAACAGCGCGATACGCTTAAGGTTTTTAGACGGTTGTTTCAATCTATTCTTCATACCCGCGTCCTTTTTTGTCTGTTCGCTTTTACTTCTTACTCTTTACCCTTTGCTTTTTGCCGTTTGCTTTTTGCTGTTTACTCTTTGTTGTTTGCTCTTTGCTCTTTACTCTTTACTATTTACTCTTTACTTTTTGTTGTTTGCTCTTTGCTCTTTACTCTTTACTATTTACTCTTTATTACCTTTCCACCGCTATCTTCAAAATCTTTTTCCCGGCGTCCGATTTTATCACGCAGAGGTAGATGCCGCTTCCTGCGAACTGTCCCTTCCTGTTCTTTCCGGACCAGTAAGCGGTTCCGGAACCCTCGGAAGAGGTCTCGTAAACCTTTTCGCCGTTAAGAGTGTAAATCTTTATGTTCGCGCCGGCCGGCATCCCCGTCAAGCTTACGAAGCCCTGGCCCCTGTTCACATAAAAGGGGTTGGGATAGATCTTTACGTTATTGAGATTGGCCGAGGGGTTCAGCAGCATAAGCTGGAAAATGCTGAAATGGTTCAGTTTGGCGGTTATTTTCCAGTTGCTCTGGTTTATGGTGGTTTCCAGCGGGAGGCATTGGCCGGTGACCGGGTTGTACCTGGCCAAAACCAGTTTGGTCCTGTTGGTGTCCACGCTATTGGTGCCGGTATATGCTTCGTCCTGGGCATAGTAAAAATCGAGGGTTATCGGTTCTTTGGGCTGCTTGTCGGCGTAAACCGCGAATTCTATGGGATGCGTGCCTTCCACGAGCCAGCCGCAGGAATTCGTGTTCGATCTGGCGATGGCTATCTGCGTTTCGGACGAGAAGGATTCCTTGGGGATGGTTATC
>PEXN01000006.1 GCA_002774685.1 Elusimicrobia bacterium CG08_land_8_20_14_0_20_51_18
AGAAGCTTCTTGTAAAAAACGGGGCCGGGAACGTGAAAATAACCGGCTTCTCCGCCGGCGCCTCGATAGATACCGGGGCGGGCGACCTGGAATTCAAAAATTTTTCCGGACCGGTCAGGATAGACAGCGGAGCCGGTTCGGTGAAGGGCGACCTTTACTCGGAAGACTTAGACCTGGAAACCGGGGCGGGCTCGGTGGACCTTAAGTGGAACTCCGTTCCCCAAAAAGGGAAAGCCTCGTTCAGTTCCGGGGCCGGCAGCGTAGTCCTGAGCTTTCCGGAAGCCTCAAAAATGGCGATAATACACAAGAGCGGGGCGGGCAGTTTCGACAGCGAATTCGGGAACGACGCTAAGGCGGAGTTCCGGCTGGAATTTAAAAGCGGGGCAGGGAATTTAACTATAAGTAAATTTTAAGATTATATTTTTTTCACGAAAGTATTGGGGGCGGACGCGTCGGGCTGGAAGCCCAGTTTTTTCAGATAAGCCGCGTGAGAGGCGTTGTCCGTAACGGAGTACAGCTCGGAGCAGTCCTTGAATTCCTCCGCCATCTGGGTGGAATCGAAGAAGATCCTCGCGTTTTTAAGATCCCTGTAATCGCTTATTATGTAATCCAGTATTATACCGGCCCCGGCGCCTTCCTTTTTAAAGATAAAAACCCCTACCGGCATCAGGTTTCTCATTATCAGGAAACATCTGGAACCGGCCAGACTCTCGTCGCCGAAACGCGGGAAAAAAAGCATTATATCCCGGGCGTTATAGGAAAGGAAATACCTGAGTATCCTGTCTTCCGGCGAGGCCTCTATGAACTTGAAAATATCTTTCCTGCTTTTCAGCCGGTAGATATACCAGGCGTCGACGAAGGCTATAAAAAGATTGACGAAAAACACGGCCTTGGCGTCTATCATCAGGGCGTAAACCGTGAAAACCACGGCGCCTATCAGGTTTATCACCCTGAGCCGGAAGACATTGCTCATCAGAAGGGAAGCGGCTATGAACACCGAGCCCGCGTAACCTATTATTTCAGCCATTTAATTTCCTTCCTAAATATTTTTTACCGCGCCTTTACGGGCGGCGGAGCTTTCGTCGAAAGAAGGCTCGTACTTGTAATAAGCGGCCGTTATCTTCGCTATTTTGGAGATAAAATTTTTAGCGCTCCTGTAATCGGGCCCTTTGGAGGTCAGCACCACTATAAGGTAATCGCCGCGCGGAGAAAAGACTATGCCCGCGTCATGGCAGGCGGTGCGCAGAAGGCCGGTCTTATGCCCCATTTCCCAGCCGAGCGGCAGGCCTTTCCGCAGGCGGCCGCGGCTTTTATTCCTCTTCAGTATGTCCAGCATCGTTTCGCTGGCCTTGCGGCTTATCAGTTCGCCGGCGTAGATCTTCTCGAGCAGATACCCCATCTCGCGGGCGGTGGTGTAATTCTCCTTGGCGACGCGGCCGGAGGTGAGGCTCATCCCGTCCTGCGTTATATTGGTATAGGCCAGGCCCAAATTTCTGAACTCTTCCTCGAAGTAGTTCATGCCGAAATAATCCAGCAGCATCTGGGTGGCGGTATTGTCGCTCTCGGTTATCATCCTGTAAATTATTTCCAAAAGACTGAGCCTGGTGCCTTCGCGGGCCCATTTGAGCGAACCGGAACCGGACCTGCGGTCCTTGTGCGTAAGCCTCAGTTCGGTATCCATGTTTATGGCGTCTTTCTCCACTTTTCTCATGACCGAGGCCATTATCGGAACTTTTATGAGACTGGCCGAAGGGAAGATGCGGTCCGGCCGGTAGGTCCATTCGTGGTTTTGGCTCAGATCTTTGAGGTAAATGCCTACGCGGCCCGGATATTTGCGAGCCGCTTCTTCCAGCTGGGAGGTCAGGTCGTTCCACTGGCCTGCGTCTACGGGATTGGCGACCTCCGGCCGCCCGGGGGCGGGTTCGCCCGGAACTATGTTTTTGTAAAGGCCGGATTTATAAAGAAAATAAAGGGAGAAACCCGATATGACCGCCAAATAAGCCAGTTTAGCCAGGGGATTGGGCCTGGGCTTTCTTTCCGGCCTTGGGGCGAATTTCAGGGGCATCAGCGGATAGGCTCTTAAAAGATTTCCATCTGGAGATTTTCCTCTTCGCCCTTGTGCGTTATCTTTATCTTGTCGCTTTGCTTGGCTTTATTTACGAGGATGAACTCGGAAAGAGGGTCCTCGACCATCTTTTGCACCGTCCTTATTATGGGTCTGGCGCCGTAATTCGGGTCGAAGCCTTTCTTTATCAGGAATTTCTTGGCCTCGGCGGTTATCTCCATCTTCACTCCTCTTTCCTGAAGCTTCTTGCCCACTTTTTCGAGGTGTATCTCGAGAATTTTTTCCATATCGGTTTCGGTAAGGGGCCTGAAAACGATTATCTCGTCTATCCTGTTTATAAATTCAGGGTTAAAAACCCTTTTCACTTCGTCCATGACGGTGTCTTTCATCTCGCGGTAATCTTTTTCCTTGTCTTCCTGCGGCGAGAAGCCCAGGGATTTGCCCTTGGAGATGAGACGGGCGCCTACGTTCGACGTCATTATGAGTATGCTGTTCTTGAAGCTGACCTTGTGGCCGAGGCTGTCTGTGAGCACCCCCTCGTCCATAACCTGCAGGAGTATATTGAAAACGTCCGGGTGGGCTTTTTCCATTTCGTCCAGCACGACCACGGAATACGGCTTTCTCCTGACGAGTTCCGTCAGCTTGCCGCCTTCCTCATAACCGACATAGCCCGGAGGCGCGCCTATGAGCCTGGAAACAGAGAATTTTTCCATGTATTCGGACATGTCTATCCTTACCATGGCGTCCTCGTTGCCGAAGAGGAATTCGGCAAGCGCTCTCGCAAGCTCGGTTTTTCCCACGCCGGTAGGGCCCAAAAAGATGAAATTTCCTATCGGCCGCTTGGGGTCTTTCATACCGGTCCTGGACCGCTTTATGGCCTGGGCGACTATCTTCACCGCCTCCTCCTGGCCTATGATGCGCTTGTGCACCTCCTCTTCCATATGTATGAGTTTGTCGGTCTCGCTCTGATTGAGCCTGGTGACCGGGATCCCGGTCCACTTGGAGGCGACTATGGCTATCTCTTCCTCGCCGACCACGGGCCATTTCTTTTCCCTGTCGTCGCGCCATTTTTTCTTCATTTCTTCCAGCTCTTTTTTCAGCTCCTTCTTCTTATCCCCCCACTTCGCCTTTTTCTCGGACTCCTGCTCCATGTCGGCGTTCTTTTCTTCCTTGGCCGCGTCGTCTATCTCGCGTTCCTTTTCCTTGAACTCGGGCGGGGCGATGGAAACCTTTAGCCTGGCCCTGGAGCCGGCCTCGTCGAGCAGGTCTATGGCCTTGTCCGGAAGGGCCCTGTCGGTTATGTATTTATCGGAAAGCCCCACGGCGGCAAGAACGGCTCCCTCGGTAAATTTGCATTTATGATGGTTTTCGTATTTTTCCTGGAGGCCTTTCAGGATGTTTATGGTCTCGTCCACCGTCGGCGGCTCCACTATTATCGGCTGGAACCTTCTCTCCAGCGCCGGGTCATGCTCTATATGCTTCCTGTATTCGTCGAAAGTGGTGGCGCCTATGCACTGCAGTTCGCCCCTGGCCAGGGCGGGTTTCAGCATATTGGAGGCGTCTATGGCGCCTTCGGCGGCGCCGGCGCCTATGACCGTATGCAGCTCGTCTATGAAAACTATGACGGAATTCTTGGCCTTTCTTATTTCCTCTATTATGCTCTTAAGCCTCTGCTCGAATTCGCCCCTGTACTTGGTGCCGGCCACTATGGAGGCGAGGTCGAGGCTCAAAAGTCTCTTCCCTATAAGGGTGTCCGAAATGTCGCCGGCTACCAGCTTCTGCGCCAGGCCTTCCACTATGGCGGTCTTGCCGACGCCGGGCTCGCCTATGAGGACGGGATTGTTCTTGGTCCTTCTGCCGAGCACCTGCACCAGGCGGTCTATCTCGTTTTCGCGGCCTATGACGGGGTCCATCCTGCCCTCTTTGGCCATCTGGGTGAGGTCGCGGCCGAACTCGTCCAAAGTAGGGGTCTTGGTTTTTACGACCCTGGTGGAATGAGCTCTCGAAGAAGGGGCGTACTTGCCGTTGTCCCTTTCCTCTTTCTCTTCCTTGCCGTCCTTGTCGCCCTTTTTCTCGTCGCTGAGTATGGCGAGGATCTCGTCCCTGACCGCGTTAAACTTAACGCCCATATGCTGTAAAATTCTCGCGCCTATGCCTTCCTCTTCGCGTATAAGTCCGAGAAGTATATGTTCCGTGCCTATGTAGGAGTGGCCCATCTTCTGGGCTTCCTCGACGGCATATTCCAGAACTTTTTTGGCTCTGGGCGTGAACGGTATTTCGCCCAGGAGCATCATGCTGTCGCCTTGGGGCGCGGCCTCCTCTATCTTGGACCTGAGCTTGCGCAGATCCACGTTCAGACTTTTAAGGGCCCTGGCCGCCACCGATTCTTCCAGGGAAGTTATGCCGAGAAGTATGTGTTCCGAGCCCATGTAATCGTGGCTGAGGCGCTTAGCCTCTTCCTGGGCGAACACTATGACCTTCTGGGCATTGGGCGTAAATCTGTTCATTTTTCCTCCGTCCCTGTTTATTCTGCCGGATCGAACAGGGGCTGTCCCCGACCTCAACATTTACCGCACAAAGAGCGGCCTCCCTTTATGTGGCAGGAAATGGGACGTCTAAATTTTTCTTACCGTAACTCTGAAGCCTTCCACTTTTTCGACGATTATTTCCGAATTTTCCTCAACCTCTCCCGAGACGCTGGCCGCGTCCCAGAGCTCTCCTTCCACAAGCACCTTACCCCTCGGCGAAAGCCGGGTTTTGGCCACGCCTTTCTTGCCGGACAGGGTTTCTATGCCCGCGGAGACTTTCCGCATCTGCGCCTTTACCACCACGAAAGCCAGGGCCGCCACTATAAAGACCAGGCCCAGGAGATTGGAAATCAGTATATTGCCTGAAACGCTGAGCCCGCTCACCGCGGGATTGTTGAATAGCATAAGAGCCCCCAGTATTATCGATAAAATTCCGCCTACGGTCAGAAGCCCGTAGCTCATCACCTTTATTTCGACTATGAACAGCAAAAAACCGAGCAGCATGAGAAGTATCCCCGCGAAGCTGGCCGTCATGGTCTGAAAGGAATAAAAGGCCAGAATAAGGGAAACGGCCCCCACTACGCCGGGCAATATCAGCCCGGGGTTATAAAGCTCTATAAAAATTCCCGCCGCGCCTATGCTCATAAGTATCATCGCTATGTTGGGATCTGTCACGGTGGCCAGAAAATTCTGCCTCCTGGTTTTTTCGAAATACCCGGTCTGGGGTTCCTTTATCTTCAGCTTTCCGAAGCCGCTCACGTAAAAACCGTCCAGCTTTCTCACCAGCTCGTCCAGGTCCGCCGCCATAAAATCCACTACCTTTTTCTGCACGGCCTCTTCGGCCGAGATGGAGTCGCTTTTCGTCACGGCCTTTATCGCCCAATCCACGTTCCGGCCGCTCTGCTGCGTTATGGATTTCATGTAAGCGGAAGAATCGTTGAGGATTTTGTCCTCCATAGTGCTCTTTTCTTTTTTACCCTTGTCCTTGGAAGAGGTTATGTCTATGCCGCCGCCGATGGTCACCGGATGCGCGGCCCCGATATTGGTCGAGGGGCTCATGACGGCTATGTGGCTGGCCATGGCTATAAAAACCCCGGCCGAAGCGGCCCGGGCGCCCTTGGGGCTGACATAAAGCGCCACCGGTATTTTGGAGGAAAGTATCCTTTTTATTATCTCCCTCATCGAGGCGTCGAGCCCCCCCGGAGTGTCCAGCTTTATCACGAGCAGCTGATAGCCCTCGGCTTCCGCCTTGTCCACGGCGCTGTTCATGTACTCCGCCGCGACGGGGATTATCACGCCGGAATAGGTCGCGACCAGCATTTTTTTGACTTCCCAGGTCTTGCCGGCGTCCGGCAGGGGTTTCGTCGCTTTCCATTTGCTCACGCCGGCGGCCTGGGAAAAGGAGACAAAAAGGAGAACCGCCAGAAAACCGATGATTTTCACGGAATTTTTTTTCTTTGACATAAAGCCTCGCCTCTCCGCGCTCGAAACTCACGCGGCTCACTATAAATTATACATATTTTGAAAAAGTATTTTAATTATAAGGCAGGCGGCGGCTTTTTTTAAACCTTCAGCGCTTCGAGGAGGTCCCCGGCGGAGTCTATATAGGCGCGGTAATTCTCCGGGGTGACGCAAACCCTGTTATTGAACAGAGCGAGGTATTCGCCCGCGGCGTAAACGGTCCAATCGGAATTCTCTTCCAGGACCCGCGTTCTCTCTTCGGTCAGAAAGGCGAAAGCGGCTTCAGGTTCCCGGGCGAGCAAAAAATATTTACGCGAGAATTCCGGCCGGCCCGGCAACTCCAGATTTTTCGCGGCGTCCCCGAGGTCGGTAAAAACTTTGTCCAGCAGACCGTCCCCTTTCGGCTTAAGAGCAAATTCCGGCAGGGGGCTGGAAACTTTCATGAGAGCTATTTTAAAATACCGGGTCCCCTTTCTATACACTTCCGAATACCCGTAATCGAAAAAATAAAGCTTTCCGTTTTTGAAAGGAACCAAGACCAGATTTTCCGCGCATCTATGTTGCCCCTCCCAAAAGAACTCCAGGCCGGTAAAACCAAGCGGGGAGCCGCCCGTGCCGGCAAGCGACAGTTTTTTAAAAAAACCTTTTTTTTCCGGAGCCGGAGCGGCCGAAACGCCTCCTTTTAGGAGTTCGAAAGAGGAAAACGCAGGGTCATAGTCGAAACCGTTGGAAGAACAGAAGAATTCCATGTCTTTTTTTGTTTTTTCCCGGCTTTTAGGGACCTCTACCGCGATAACATAAACGATGCAGAGAAAGAAAAAAATTATCGCGATATTGAAGAAATGATTAACCCCTCCGGTGAGTTGCCCCCCGTCGGGCAGGCCGGAAAGCCTCTCCACAAAGCCGAATGACGCAACATTTATCATATGTTTTCCCGGCAGCGCCGGTCTTATCGCCTCACGTTTTCAGGCCGAGAGAATCGAGCAGCGCCTTTACTTCTTCGATGAAGGAGAGATAATCCGAAACGGGGATGTAGCCCTCTTTTTTGAAAAGGGCGAGATAATTTCCGGAGCATTGTATCCGCCAGCCGTCCGTTTTTTCCAGGGCCATCGCCCTTTGCGGCGTGAAAAAAATCATTACGGAATTTTTTTCCGGGCCTTTCAGGCAGTATTTTTTGGAAAATTCCCCGAAACCCGGTATATCTATATCCTCGAAACCGGCCATAGCCAGTATTTTGTCCCCTAAATGCTCCGGCCGAAGCGTGAAAGCCGGCAGGGGAAAAACGAGTTTTAAAGCCGCGACGCTGTGAGAATAGACATTCGTACCCTCGCCGGCGCTTTCGGAATACTCGTAATCCAGAAAAAGCAGAGAAGACTTGCCGAAAGGAAGCGTCACTATGTTCCCGGCCTTGCGGTCAAAACCCGTCCCGAAGATCTCAAGGCCGGTAAAACCGAGCGAGGCCGGGCCGGAGGAGAACAGCTTCCTGAACATATGCGGAACGCCGGAGGGGGCCGGAACCGGGAGGGCGCGGCCGAAATCCCCGTTCCACACTCCGGAGAGAAGCGCCTCGTCTTCGGCGAAACTGAAACCCCTGGCCAGGCAGAATTCGCGTATCTCGTTTTTCCTCTTCAGCGCGTACCTTTTGGATAATGAGAAAAAGACTATAAAGATAACGACTACTATGGAAAAAGCGGCCGCGCCGGCCACAAATCCGTTCAACTCGAACATATTTTTACCCCCTCACTCAAGATTCAGAAAATTAAGCAGGGTTTTCACTTCTTCGATGTAGTTCGGGTAAGCTGCGACCGGGACGATCCCCCTTTTTTTGAACAGGACGAAATACGGGCCTCCGGCGTAAACGTTCCAGGCGGGCCCGTTCTCCATGGCCACTATCCTCTCGTTATTAAAGAAAGAAACGACGGCTTCCGGGAAAGAGGACTTAAGGTGGTATTTGGAAGAAAACCCGGGATGACCCTGAATATCTATGTCGTCGAAACCGATGAACTCGCCTATTTTATCCAGAAAATTTTCCGGCCTGAGGTAAAAATCAGGGATGGAAGCGGCCGTTTTCATCAGGGCCAAAGTGAAATTATGGGTATGGGAATGTTTGCCCCGGCCGGTAGTATACCGGTAATCGAAAAAGAAAATTTTCCCGCGCTTAAAAGGCACCAGGACGAGGTTGGCGGCCCTCCTGGCGCGGCCTGAATTAAAAATACCGAGCTTGGTATGGGCGAGCGGAGGGCTGTCATAGGCGAACAAGGCGCCCCAAAATCCGTTTTTTTATAAATCGGGTCGTTCAGGTAGGGGTCGGGCGCGGCCGTTCCCGGCTGTCCGGACCGGCCGGCGGAAAGGTCCCCGCCGCCTATCGCGGCGAAACCCGAAGAAACGGAGTATTCGGGGGAAGCGGCCGGCGAAGAAACTTTTAAAACCGGAAGCCCGCTCAGGGACACGGCCTGCTCGTCGAATTCAAAACCGCCGTTCAGGCACATCGCGGCCAAATCCTTTTTGCGCTTTTGCTGCAGGTACCAGACCAGAACCGATATGCCCGCCACCGTCAAAATAAAAACGAAAACAGGCGCGAAGGAACTCGACGCCGTTATCGCGAGAAACTTATCCATTATTCCCCCTCGGGCAGTTGCTTCATCCTCTCGGCTTCGGTTTCTTCAAAAAGCTTTTTGGCCGCTTTCGCCTTGTCTATCTGGCCCACCGTGCTTTTGAGGTAATTGCCGGGAGCGTTAAGAACCTCGCTTGCGGCGGAAGAGGTGCTCTGTTTCACCCGGGTGTTTTCCGGGGAAGCGGTTCCCGGGGCGGAATCATCGACGGGTTTCCCCGCCTCGCAAGCGGCCAGGGCCGCAAAAACCGCCAGCAATAGAATTTTTTTCATGTTTTTCCCCTTTTACATCCTTTGCCTTACGCCTTACGCCTTTTCACTATTTCTTCCGCTATCTGCACCGAATTGAGGGCTGCGCCCTTATAGAGATTGTCGCCGCAAAGCCAGACCTGGAACTCGTTCTTTATGCCGGTTTTGCGCAGGCGGGAAACGGTGACTTCGAAGGTCTTCTGCGTGTTAAGCGGCGTAGAATAATCTTCGGGCTTGGCGAAATACTTCACGCCACCGGTGGCCGTTATGGTTTTTTCCAGCTCCCTGAAGGTCCAGGGCTTTCTGGTTTTTATCCAGGCGCTGAGAGAATGCACCCTTACCACGGGAACCCGGACGGCCGTGACGCTTATCTTTATCTTGGGAGCGTTCCAGATCTTCTTAAGCTCCAACTCCACCTTTTTCTCCTCGCCGCTCACGCCGTCGCGGCCAAAATCGCCAACCTGCGGAAAAAGATTGAAGGCTATAGGATGGCGGAAAGCCCTGTTTTTAAGGCGGCCGCGTTTTTTACCCAGATAATAACCGAGCTCCTCGAACATCTGCTCTATGGCCGTTCTGCCGGCGCCGGAAACCGCCTGATAAGTGGAAAGCCGCACCTCTTCTATACCGTATTTCTTATGCACCCCGAAACACCCCACGGCCAGGGGCGTAAGCGTGCAGTTCGGACCGGCTATAAGCCTGTTTTCGCGGTTTATGAGGGCGGAATTTATCTCGGGAATGACCAGCGGCGTGTTTTTATCCATACGGAACTCGGAAGAATCGTCTATACACCAGACGCCGGCCTTTGAAAGGGCCGGAGCGTATTTCCGGGCCGTCTCATTGGTGCTGACGAAAAAAACCATTTCCGCTCTTTTAAGGGTTTTCAGGTCCGGCTTCCGGCATCTATAGGTCTTTCCCCGGAATTTCACCCTGGAAGGCTTTTTGCCGGAATTGAACATCTCTATATCGCCAACAGGAAATTTTCTTTTTTCAAAAAGGTCCAAAAGCTCCCGGCCTACCATGCCGGAGGCCCCTATCACCGCTATTTTGTATTTTTTCATAAAAAGTTTCTTCCTTACCGCCTTCCGCCTGCAAGTCACAAGTTACAAGTTACAAGTCACAAGTTTCAAATTTCTAATTTCAAGTTTCATCTCTTCCCTGGTTTCTAATCGCCCTGCTTGGGCGCGTTTTCGGTTTTCCTGGGTATGGTCAAAGACTGGCTGTAACCGGTGTTTTCATAATTATCCTGGGCGGCCACGCGGAGGTAAAACATATCCGAGGAAAGAGTTTCCCTTCCCAAAGTCGCGAAGTAGGGAGAAGAATACATATAGGGCGTCACCTTCTGCCATTCGAATTTGTCGTAGGACATCTCGAGCCAGGCCCTTTGTATATCGGCTCCTATGACGGAAAAATTGGCGAGGATGGAATCCTCTTCCACTTCGGCGTTAAAATTTTTTACCACGACCTTATATTCGTTCTGCGGGACCAGTTTTACCGCCAGGGCGGGTTTTATTCCGGAAATGGGAGTTTCCAGCACGTTCTCACCGGAAGGAGGATTCCCCTTTATGGAGCGGTTAAGCCACACGTTCTCCTCCTCTTCCTCGTAGTCGCTGTAGCCGGCGGCTATTATCGGGGAACTGGAACTGGAAACGAACTCATTGCCCTGCGCCCAGACAGCCAGGTAATTCGGCTTTCCCGAGGCTATTCTGGATAAAGGCACCTGCGCCCAGAACCATTTTGCCGAATCCACCCCGGCTATACTGTCGGAAGGAAGCGCTTCTTTCGGGATCTCGTCGGTACCGGTCAAAAAATAAGCCGAATCCGAAGGGAACTGCGGCTCGGAGGCGGCGGCCATGTAAACCTTGCCAAGTATGGGGTTCGCGTCATAGGATGACGGGAAAGAGGCGTTCTTGGCCCGGCCCAGTTTCGCGCCTATAAAAACCTTGACGAAACCGTCTTTTTTTATGGGAGGGAGTTTAACTATCCAGCAATTATTGTGCCCCACATACCAGTCGGCGTGAAACCCGCCGTTGCCGTAAAGGTAATATTCGCCCAGATCCCTGACCTGAGAAACATATTTAAGGGGCGGATACTTGGGCTGGTCCGGAACGCCCTGGGCGCGGCAAAAGGACGAAGCCAAGTGAAGAATGATCCCTGAGAAAAAAATTAGGTTAACATAATATTTAAAACCTCTTTTTCCAAGCGGACGCGAAAACATAGACACCTCTCTGCCGCTCCCACGAAGAATCCGCCTGTATCCCAAAAATCAGAAAAGGCGCATGGCGGCCGAATTTATACACTGCCAGCAAATTTACCCCGTTTAGAAATTCAAGACTTCGGGGCCAAAACTTACACCGTCCCGGAACGACATTTTTCATCCCCCGGAGATTTCTAACGGGGTTAACATAATATCAACCTGAATTCCTCAACTGAGGAGTTCAGGAGTTCAATGTTACATGTTGCAAGTCACAAGCAACAACACAAGAAGCGTAAATCGTAAGAAGTTTAGAGTTGAGAGTGTAGAGTTTAGACTAAGCTCCCTAAACTAAATTACTCTAAACTTGCAAACTTGTATTGCTTTCACGCTGGCCCCGCTTGCAACCTGCAACCTGTGACCTGTAACACATGAAAATTGCCTGAATATTTTTATTCAACGAAGAACGATTTCCTGCCTGACGTTGAGTTGCGACTTGCGCGCCACCAAGCCTCTCGGAAGGAAGCCACCCTTTTCATATTACCAGGTTAATGTTTCAGCTTGCCGGTTATTTTGTCGAAATCGTCAAGCGAATAATAATGTATAATTATTTTCCCGGTTTGTAAAGACTCCCCCTGATATATTTCCACCTTGGTTCCCAGGTGTTTTTCCATTTCCCGCTGGGCATCCATTATCTCGGGAGATTTCTGAGCGCTTTTTACGGTTTTCCTCGGCTTCCTGTTGATGTTGAATTTCTTTGAATAATTCTCTATATCCCTGACGGTAAGTTTTTCGGAAAGAATCCTTTCGTAAAGCCGGTTCCTTTCGTCCTTGTCGGGAATAGCGAGGAGCGCCCTGGCATGCCCCTCCTTTATGAGCCCGTTTTGCACCGAGTCCAGGATGTTTTCTTCCAGCTCCAGGAGCCTGAGGGTATTTGAAACCGCAAATTTGGATTTACCGCAGTATTCGGAAATTTCCGTCTGATTCATTTTATAGTCGCTCATAAGCTTCTTATAGGCCAGGGCCTGATCTACCGGATTCAAATCTTCTCTCTGCAGATTTTCCACCAGCGCCATAGCGAGCTTCTTTTCATCATCCACGGATTTTTTCACTATGGCCTCTATTTCTTTCAACCCGAGGATCTTGCAGGCCCTGAACCGCCTTTCTCCGGCTATAATCTCATAGGAGCCGGAGTCTATCCTGCTCAGTATTATAGGCTGGGTTAAGCCGTGAGTTTTTATGGACTGGGCCAGTTCATTCAAGGATTTATCGTCAAAAATCTGCCTTGGCTGAAGCCTGTTCGGAATTATCTTATCCAACTGCACCTTTTCCACGGCTTCGCTGGTTATATTGTTTTCATGCACCCTGGTTATAAGCGCATCTATCCCTTTTCCCAATGCTTTTCTCATAATGTTTCCTCCGTATGCCTAGGGGTTAGAGGCGGTAGATTAGATGACTGGAGGATTGGAGGACTGGAAGATTGGCTTTTAATAAGGAGCTCCCTGACTTCTAATCCTCTAATCTTCTGATCCTCTATTCATCTAACCTCTATTCTCTATTCCCTTCTATTACTCTCCGAAATCGTATTCCACCAGGGAGCCCTCGGTTACGTAAATATCGGACTTGGCGTAATCGTCGGTATTAAGGCCTCTCCTGGACAAAAATTCCATGGCCAGATTTTTATAGGCCTGGGCGCCCCTTGAACTGGGATCGTAAACAAAAATCGATTGACCGAAACTGGGAGCCTCCGCCAGGCGGACATTCCTGGGAATAACGGTTTTGTACAACTTATCGCCGTAATATTTCGAAATTTCGCCGTGCACCTGATTGGCAAGGTTTATCCTGGAATCAAACATCGTTATTATTCCGCCGTCCATCTTAAGCCCCGGATTCAGGGCCTGTTTTATTTTTTCCACCGTATTGACAAAATAGCTGAGCCCTTCCATGGCATAATACTCGCATTGCACGGGCGTTATAACCGAATCGGCGGCGGTCAAGGCGTTTACGGTTAAAAGTCCGAGGGAAGGCGGACAATCTATTATTATGAACTTGTACATCTCGTTAACTTTCTCAAGAGTTCTTTTAAGGACCGACTCCCGGGAAAATTCGCTCACCAGTTCTATTTCCGCTCCGGCAAGATTATGATTAGTGGGGAGTATATCCAGCCACTCGACAGAAGTCTGTCTTATGGCCTTTTCCACGTCCACCCTGTCGGAAAGCACATCATAGATGGTAGAAACATCCTTATTGGTCTCAACGCCCAACCCGGAAGTGGCGTTGCCCTGCGGGTCGAAATCCAGTATCAGGGTTTCGAAATCAAAAGCGGCGAGAGCCACCGCCAGGTTTATAGAGGTGGTGGTTTTCCCCACTCCTCCTTTCTGATTAGCTATAGCTACGATCTCCGCCATAAAGCCTCCGTTAAAAAGCGAGAAAGTTGATAAGCGAGAAAGCCACAAAGTTAAAAAAATATCCCGCTTTCACCATTCCGCTCCTTTGCGCCTTTCCTTTAACTTTCTTGCTTGTTTTGCTTTTTTACTGCTCCCGCTTGCCTGTACTGTTTTCACGTGAAAACTATCCCGCCACCCGCCTACCCGTCCCTGTTCCTTATGGAATAAGCGGAAGGGACTGTCCCGTCTATTCAGGTTACCGCGTAAAGAGCAGCCATCTTCAGGTGGTGAAGGAATGGGACGAAAACGGGCATTCCACCCTGGCCGCATCCGGCGGGCAGGCCCGAAGCGGGTGACGGATTATTTTAACATAAAAAGCGCTTAAAATCAAACTCCTTAACCACTTATCAACACAATGTTGATAATTCCCCCTCCGCAAAGGGCTACTCCACCCATATTTCAGCTTTTCGGCAGTTCTTATCCAGAACAAACCTTTCATCGCTCATCACGCTTTCCTTTATATTCTTTATTTCTTCCATGGAAGCCGAAATACCGGAGTGCCTGAGCTCCAGGTTTATCTTATTCATCAAAGCCGAAACTATTATATCTTCCACCGGGAAACTAAATTTCCTGGCGGCAACCCCGTCATGCCCGTAAACTATCATCTTAAGCTCTTTATGAACCCCGGACCCACCCCCCACCGGGGAAGACGCCCCCTCCACCGCCTTCAAAAGCTCCGACGCCTCGGAGGAATTTATCTTTTTCTCTTCGAGCATCCTTAAAATTTTATCTTTTTCCCTGTTCATATTTTCTCCTTAACTCCGGCAAACCGCCGCCGGACCCAAACCGCGCGAAAAGACACACCTGAAGTTTTCACGTGAAAACTTTACCTCGCTTAAAAGTACCGCGCTTGGGGACACAATCTCAAACTTACGCCAAACCCTTCGTTAAATTCCGGGATTCCCGGCAGGGTTCACTTCCTCAAAGCTTTTATCAGCTTCACGGCGTCTCTGGGGGTTATCTCCTTTTTATCCAACCTCTCCAGTATCTCCATTTTCTTTTTCCTGAAATCGGGATCATACTCGGCCAAACCCATTTTTTCTATCACCATTTCCAGCCTGTTTTTAACCGTGGGATAAGAAATACCAAGACTCCGTTCAACCTCTTTTATATTTCCCTGCGTAGCCAGGAAAATTTTAATAAAATCCAGCTCACCCTCTTCAAGGACGGAAAATTCATTCATAGAAAATTTTCCCTTTATAACCGTTTTACAACCGGAACAGGACAATTCGGTCACGATAACCCTGCCGCCGCAAGAAGGACATTTGTTTGGAGTATTCATAATATCAATCTCCCAATTAATTTAATTAATATGTTTAAAACTATATTTAAACTATATCAAATAAAAATAATTATATCAATTAATTATTTTAAAAATATTTTTTTAAATCAATACTATCAATGTTTCCCTTAATATTATCACTTTTGAAGCTTAGACGGGTTTTTTAACCACTGCTCAATAATCTTCAGGTTTGTCGCCGCGGGTTCATAGGATTTTCGGGGACTACGGTCCAAAGATTCCTGAAAATATTTTTTTGCGCCGACATAATCTCCGCGCTTGAACGATTCAAGCCCGAGATAACACCAGGCCACGTAATTATTGGGCTCCGCCGAAACTTCGTACGAGAAAAATTTTACCGGGTCGGACGCCAAAGCGTTCCTCTTAAATGTCTGAAAAAGAAGCAAAGAAAACCAGGCGGCCAGAAGGAGGGGGGGGAGGCGCGCCGCAACACGGGAACCGCCGGCAAACCGGGAAAACGACATCGCCAGGACGGCGATAACCCCGGCGGCGGGCAGATAGAGCCATTGAAGCCTCATTGAAGCGCTAAGCGGTAAAAAAAGATTCGAAACCGGAAACAGCCACGAGAAAAACCAAAAAAGCCAGAAAACCATTTGTAAAAAAAAATCCCTGGACCGGAAATAAAGGAAGGCCAAAAATACGGTTGCAGCCGTAAAGAACGAATTATACGGGTTGAAAAAGACCCGCTCGACGAAATGATTCTCAAAAGCGGGATTCACCGGAAGCAGCGAAAGCCTGAAGTACAGAGCCATCTCCCTGACAAAGGTCAGCAGCCTGACATGGAACGGTTCCCCGCTCAAAAATGACAGGGGGACCATATCGGCCTTCCCCTGCAGATAAAAACGGAAACAGGAGTAAACCCCCGAAACCGCCGCCAAAAACAACAGGGTTCCGATCTCACGGCCTTTTAAAACAGATCCCCTGCGGCCGAAGACCGAATGATAAAACAGCAGGACAAACGGCAGGACTACGGCCGTTTCCTTGGACAGAAGCGCGAAAAGGAAAAAAAGCGCGCAAAGCGGCATCATTCCGCGCCGGAAGGAAATAAACGACAAAAAAGAAAAGAAAGCCGCCAAAACCACGGCCCTGTCAGAAATATAAGCCGCGGCCTGCGCCGAAGCGGGATGAACCAGCCAGGCCAAAGCAGAAAAAAAAGCGACCCTCCTGTCCAGACCGCCGCCCAAAAATACAAAAAACAAAAGAAAAGACGAGACAGAATGCAACAGAACCCCGTGCAGACGGTAAAAAACAGGGGAGTCGCCGGATACCAGCCTGTCCAGATAAAGAGAAATAAAAGGCAGGGGCCTAAAAAACTCCACGTTCCCGGAGATCTTTTGACCGTACATATCATACTTAAAAGCGAACGCCCAGTCCGGAGGGTCCTGAATCACCCTATTCTCCGTAATTATCGCGACGTCATCCAGTATGAACGGGTTTCTCAGGCTATTAGCGTAAACGAGCAATCCGGCCGACAAAAAGAAAAAAAACAGAAGTTTTTTATTTTCAAGAAAATTTTGGAAAGAAAACCCGGCCATCGAAAAATTGTACAAAATTTGCCGGAGCCGCCTAAACAGCCAAAACAGGCAAGACGGCGTCAATCCCAACCCATAGACTCCATGTTTTCGTCCTTTTGAGATTTGTCAACTTTATCCACAGAGTTATTCACATTTCCACCTAAATTGTTGATAAGTTCAGTTTTAGAGGGTTTTTTTTTAATATTTTCCTTATTTTTGAACCCTTTTTTCCAAAAATTATCGGCATACTCAGCCGATATCGCCCAATTCCGTCCTATTCTTATGGCCTGGATCTGTCCCTTTTTTACTTTCTTAAACACAGCGATACGGCTTATTCCTATTTTTTGAGCAAATTCCGGTATTGTTATGTATTTTTCTTCCATTGTTAACCTATGTTAACTAATTTATATATTTTTTCATTTTAAGTCAAGAGAAAAATATCCTGCACACAAATTTCTCTTTCGAAGGCACTTTTTGAAAAGACATACCAGGATTTAAGGTTAACATAAGTTAACCAATCATACAGGGACGAGTCCTGACATCCGAGTCTTAATCGGACTTCATTATCCTATATCCTTAGGGCACGCGTTGCAGGCCCCGAAAACTTGAAACTGCGGAATAAAAATATGCTAAAATTAGGGAATAGAGTAAAGGAGAAAAAATGAAAGTCAAAGTGAAGAAACTTACGCCGGACGCGATACTGCCTCACAGAGCTTACGCCAATGATGCCGGAGCGGATTTATTTTCCATTGAAAACACCGAAATACAGCCGAACACCTCGGCAAAGATAAAGACCGGGATGGCCATAGCGCTTCCGGGAAAGACGGCCGGACTGGTGTGGGGTAAAAGCTCCGTCGAGACCAGGGGTCTAATAGTGACCGCCGGCCTCATAGACGAGGGGTACAGGGGAGAGATTATAGTGTGCATGTACAATCTCACCGACAAGATCCAGATAGTGGAAAAAGGCCAGAAAATAGCCCAATTCGTGGTAATGCCGGTCTACTACCCGGAATTCAAGGAAGAAAAAGAGCTTTCAAAATCAAAAAGGGGAATTTTCGGCTTCGGAAGCACCGGACATAAAAAAGAAGCCGTCCAGACGTCAACCCCGCATTCCCATCACCTCGAGGGCCCCGAAGCGGTCCTTCGCAATACTCCGCAAGATAAAAAGAGCGGCGAAGCAGTCCCCGCGCAGGGCAAAAAAGAAGAAACCAAGATCTGACCATGATCCAGACACCCGCCTATCTCCCGTCTGACGATTTACAGAATAAAGAGAGCCGGCCACAGGCCGCTAAGCGGGTGGCCGGATGAAAATCCTCATCCTCGGCGGAACCAGTTTTTTCGGCAAAGAAACGGCCAGGCTGGCTTTTTCCAACGGGAACGAAGTCTCCGTTTTTTCCAGAAAAGCCCCGGTTGAAGGCCTCCCTTTGGACATAAAGCAGATCCGGGGAGACAGAACGGTGGAAGCAGACCTTACCCGCCTCTCCCTCCAGAAATGGGACATAATCTTCGACAATATATGTTATTCCGGAGAAGACGCGCTCAAAGCCGTGAAAGTCTTTAACGGCAGGGTGGGCAGGTATATAGTCACCAGTTCCGAAGCCGTTTACTACATCATAAAGGACCTGGCTTCGCCTTTCAGGGAAAACCACACCGAAATAATGAAGGACCGGGTCGAGAGAAAAAAGGCCGGCGAAGCGGGCCATGACGGAAATCGGCAGAAAAAAAAGGGGGGGGTTTACGATTATGCCCGGGGAAAACTCGAGGCCGAAAACGTTTTTCTTAAAGCCTGGAACGAGAGCAGGTTTCCCGTCACCATCGTCCGGCCGCCCATAGTGATAGGCCCGGAAGACAATACCCTGCGAGCCCAGTCCTACTGGATGAGAATAGCCGACGGCTATCCCTTTTTCGCGCCGGGTTACGGACAGTCCAAAAGATTCGCCTATTCCCGGGACATGGCTCGCTGGCTCTACGACATAATGAGAAAAGACTCCGATCTGTCAGGCGAGATCTTCAATCTCGGGGACGAGAAAGAGATCTCTCTGGGCGACTTTCTGAAGATTTCGGCCGAGATAATGAACAAGCCCCTGCTCTCCCTGCCGGCGGATTTCGACTGGCTAAAGGCGAACGGCTTCGACTCCTCCTGCTCTCCATATTCCAGCAAAAGGGATTACATAATGGACATAACCAAGGCCAGGGAAAAACTCGGCCTGGTCTCCACGCCGATCAGAGAGTGGCTGGACGAATCGCTAAACTGGTTCTTCTTCAAATTTACCGGGACCCCTCCGGCCAACTACGCCGGGAGAAAACAGGAAATAGAGCTGGCGCAGAAATGGATAAGCGAAAAAAAAGAGACCGGAGTATGATACGGCCGCCAGCCTATCGTCCTGCGGACGATTTAAACACAAAAAAGGCACCGATTTATCGGGGCAAGCAGGCGACCGGATGAACAAAAAACTTATCTCGAAAACCCGTAAAATAAAAATTTTTCTCATGGACGTGGACGGGGTGCTCACGGACGGAAAAATGTATTTTTTCCAGGACTCCCGCGGCAAAACCCAGGAAATAAAAGCCTTCAACGCCCTGGACGGGATAGGGCTTATCCTGCTGGACAAATTCGGCATAATGACCGGCGTAATAACCGGGCGGGAGGCCAAAGGCGCGGAGCAAAGGGCCAGGATGCTGCATATGAACTACGCCTACCAGGGTTTCCTCTCTAAAATAGCGCCCCTGGAAGAAATCCTGAAGGATTCCGGCCTCAAAGACGAGAATGTCGCCTACATGGGCGACGATTTGACCGACATACCGGTGCTGAAAAGGGTAGGCTTGGCCTGCGCGCCGGCGAACTCCGTGGAAGAAGTCAAGAAGAACGCGGATATAGTGACAAAAAACGCCGGCGGGGACGGGGCGGCCAGGGAAATATGCGACCTTATACTGGAAGCCAGAGGATTCAAAGCCGGCGTTATGGCCGGAGTTGAAAAAGCCCTCTGGCCGGCCGTGAAGAATAAAAAAATAAAAACGGTTCTTTATTCAAAATGGAAACCAGATAAGGAAAGGCTTAAGGCGTAAAGCGGAAGTTGTGGGAAACAAGAAAGCATTCTGCCGCCTTCGGCCTTTTGCCTTCAACCTGTTCAGGGAGGGGAAAATGAAACTTTTAACCGCAGTTTTACTGTTCACCGCTTTTAACGCGGCCTATGCCGCCGACGAAAACGGCTCCGGAGAGGACATCTACGCCTCCACCCAGACTTTTTCGGACGAGGGAGAAGAAGCGGGCCAGGTAATGGTGCAGGACTCCGAGGAAGACGTGCTGAATTTTGTTGAGGACTACATAAAAAAAGACATTTCGCTCAAAGGCTTTTTCCTCATAGAAGACAAAGCGGGCAAACAGGTCCTCAGGCTGAAATTTTTACGGTTGAAAAAAGAAGTTTGGACGGAAGAAGCGGCCAGGATAGCCGCCGCGGAATTCAAAGACTCCGATTCCCGGACTTACGAGGTGCAGTTCCACGTCACCGGCATAAACTGGGGGAATCTGGATATAAACAAACTGGTCCTGAAAAAAACCGAAGCGAAAAAGAGCGAGCCCGCCAAAAAGCCCGGGAAAGAAGATAAAAAAGCGGATAAAAAGAAAACATGAAGGAATATTTCATCGCGCTGGGCGCGGGAATGGCCACTTTTTTTTCTCCCTGCGTCCTGCCGCTGATCCCGGGCTATCTATCCATAATCTCCGGCGTTTCCGCCGGGGAAATACTTAAAGGGGAAAACGACAGCCTTCATAAAAAAGTTTTTTACAGCTCCCTTTTCTTCACCCTCGGCTTTTCCCTGGTTTTTTCCATCCTCGGGGCCACCGCTTCCGCGGTCGGCTCGCTCCTGGCCCAGAACAAGGCGCTTTTCCAGAAAATAATGGGCGCGCTGCTTTTCCTGCTCGGCGTCCACATGACCGGACTCATAAACATAAAATGGCTGAATTACGAAAAAAGGGCCGCAATAAAACCCGAAAATAAAAATTATTTTTCGGCTTTCCTTATCGGCGCGGGTTTCGCTTTCGGCTGGTCGCCCTGCATAGGGCCTTTTCTGGGGGGAATACTACTGATGGCCGCCACGAAAGCCGCGGCCAAGGGAGCCCTGATGCTTTTCCTCTATTCCGTCGGGCTCGGGATCCCCTTCCTCGCGGCCGGACTGGCTTCGGCCTCTTTCTTCAAGTTCATCTCGTCCCGCAAGAACCTTTTCCGCCGCGTCGAACTGGTCTCCGGCATAATCCTCGCCGCCCTCGGCGTCCTGCTCTTCTTCGACAAGCTGTTTCTGGAATAACGCCTCTCACGCCCCGCCGCCGCGGGAAAGGGCGCCCATGTCCGAACCCGCCCCTCTTCCCTGTGTTATTAAATCATGGAAAGGGGCTGTCCCCGACCTTAAAGTTTATAGGAAATGGGACATCCCGAAGGGTAGCCCCCTCCCTTGGATTTTGTAGGAAATGGGACAGCGAAGCAGTCCCTGACAAAGCCTTTAAAAGAAATGGGACGCATCGGACATCGGGCCGCCCGCGGACGTTCCGACGCGGCAACAGGCCGCGATTACGCGTTAACCTGAATCCTGCAGTTCAGGCCTGTTTTCCTTGGAAAACAGGCGGATAAAATTATGCAGGATTCCCCGCTTTCAGCGGGTTGAGAATTTTCAGCGCTATGCGCGAAATTCTCAAGGGTAAACCCAGAGCGAGGCTCTCCCGAGCACTGTGAGGGGAAAGTTGCATCCCACTCCCCATAACCCAAATAGACGGGATAGTCCCAGTGGGACAACTGCAACTTTCGGGTCAACCCGGGAGGTTGACGATGATTTTATCAGATTATTTTAAGAGCAGCGAAAATATCCTGCCAGGGAATTATGTTTATTTTTCCGATTTTTCTGCCTTTGTCCGCCGTGGAAACGCAATAGAGCTCGGCTTTGGGAAAAATTTCCGAGAACGATTTGAGGCCGTTTAAACCGTGATTTTCCGGCGAGCCGGAGGATTTTATTTCTATGGCAAATATTTTCTTCTCCGGCGTTTCGATAACAAGATCCACTTCCGCGCCGCTTTTGGTCCTGTAAAAATGCGCGGAATAATCATTTTCGCCATAGCTGATAAACCTGAGTATCTCGCATATTACAAAATGCTCGAAAAGAAATCCGTATTCTCTCGTTCCCCTTTGCGGTTCGACCGACAGCCTGCCGCTCGCCGCGCGCTGAACCCCCGTGTCGAAAAAATAAAATTTGGGATGTTTTACCACCTGCCTGCCCGGAGAGCCGGCGAAAGGCGTGAGAAAAAAGCCCATCAAAGTATCCTGTAATATCTGAAAATACTCCTGAACGGTCTTATAGGTCAGCCCCGTCGCCTGGGCTATGGCCGAAAAATTAAGGATATTTCCGTTTTCCGAAGCCGCCACCGGAAGGAACCTGGCAAACCTGTCCAGATTTCTCACCAAAGCTTCCGCGCCGACCTCCTCCTTAAGATAGGTGTCCACATAGGATTTTAAGGTACGGCCGGAGCTTTCCGCGTCGTTTTCAAGATATGCCGGAGGGAGAGTGCCCGTCCGCAGGGCCTTTTCAAGCGAAAAAGAGCGGCCGAGTTCCGCATGTGTAAAGGGGTGGAGATAAAAAGTCCAGGCCCGTCCGGCGAGAAGATTGGCTCCGCCTCTCTTCAGTTTTCTGGCGCTCGACCCGGTCATGCAGAACACGGGCGGATCCGAAACGGATTCAAGGATATAATGTATCTCGTTCAAAATTTCCGGTATCCGCTGAATTTCGTCGACTATCACGTACTTCTTTCCGGCCGGGGCGGTCAGCACTTCTTCCCTGAAAACGGAAGGCCTCGAAACAAGCCTCATATACTCGTCCGATTTAAGCAGGTTGTAATACAGGGAATCCTTTTCGTTGAAAACGGATTTTACAAGAGTGCTTTTTCCCGTCTGCCTCGGTCCAAACAGAAAAAAGCTTTTATTCAGCGGGGGATTCAGCCTTCTTTTTATCATACCCCTATTATACCTGCTTTTTTAGAAGTTGTCAATCTATTTAACCTCCCAATAACAGCCATTGGGGTTGCCAAGAAGACAGCAAGCCGTTACAGTCCCCGGCACTGTAACGGTTCCGGCGCGGTTTTTTCCGTTAACCCTTAGTCCGTTAACCCTCAGGGTTAACGGAGGGGGGGATGCTGGAATGGCGATAATTCCGGTTTTTGATTTCCTTAGGTAATTTTGGGAAGGCGGGAGCTGGGAAAACCCCCTGACGACCGGGCCGGCGGAAAAATTCGTTCACGAGGCGCCCATTCATATCAGTAGCCTGACACCTTTTCCCCCATCGGACACCGGGCCGCCCGCTTCCATCGCGCATTCAGGGTATTCACGCGTCATTATTGCTGATTTTACCGGAAATTAAGCGATACTGTTGCCGATTTTACTGAAAAGGGAAAAGCCCTTATCTAACTTCCTTTACGGTAACTTTCAACTCCCCTCCAGATTGCGTGCGCATAGTAAAATTTTTCGACACGAAATTTTCCCAAGTGACCTTCCATCTGGCAATATTCGCGTTGGACACCATTCCCTCCTGCCAGATGCCGAAATATATTTCATCGGCTTTCCCGAGAGTGATTCTTTTGGTCAGGTTAAGTGAACTCAAAATCAACATATTGGGATTATCCCTGGCAACCCAGCGCTGAGTCCCCTGTGAATTAAGAATGTAGTTTTTGTTTTGCTCCACAGTCACGAACAGATTTGGCCGGGCGCCGCCCAAATCCTGGGGAGGGATATAAGCTGATTCAAGCTTAACATCATAAATTCTCTCGGATTTTGTCTGGAATTTGCTTTTCAGGGAGAAATCCTTGCTTCCTGCAGCTATTGGGAAAGGCCTGACCCCCGACTCCCGAACCTGCTTGAAGTCAAGGATAAAAAGGGTTCCGGCTTCTACGTTTTTGGCGACCTCTTCATTCGCAGTCTGAACCGCCTGTTCAAAAGCGGCATTCCCCACCATCGTTGTTTCAATAAACAACCACTCATCCTTATCCTTTTGCGTCTTGACTCCGACGAAAACATGCCCGGGAGGAAATACCAGTTCCGTCTCCAATCCGATGTTCTCCAAAGCGCTTACAAATAACAGTGAGCCGTCCAGGCAATTTGCTCCCGTCATTTCAAGCGATTCCGCTGGATAATATGTCCGCTGAGCGTTAAGATTTTTTGAATCAAAAAATGACAATGTGGCCGACCTGTAATGTATCCCCGTTTCACCGATGGTATCATATATCGCCCGGACCTCGGAAATAACGCTGGCCGCGTCGCGCTGGTATCCCGCCATTGTCCTATCACCGGTTTTTTCAGCGGCGTAACTAACGAGTTCATCTATCCGCTTATCATTGGGGGTGACGAATACTCCCAGTAAAGGGGGGAACTGTAAAATGGTATCATTGCGGCTCAGCAAGGCAATTCGCTTGGTTTTCTTAAACAACGGTTTATTCTCCGCGGAGGAAATCCCAAGATAAATACTTCCAGGGCGCTGCTCAACGAGATCGAGCAGGGAATCCTTAAAGGTGGGGTTTAATTTTACAGTAACAGAACTGCCTGCCGGCAAATCTATCCGCTCAATTGCGGGATTACTGTAATCCGGAACTTTTGCCATCAGCTGCAAGCCGGAAATTTTCCTTCCGGTGTTATTATGCACGGTAACCCTTACCAGATCGCCGATATCAATTTTATTAAGCTCCGGCTCTGTTCCTATCAGATGAGAAGCGGAAGTAAGAAAGCTGTCCCCGATAAGAAACGGATATTCGATATCTATCGTCATTCCTTTCAGTTTATGCGTTTCTTTCGGGGTTTTTTTTACGGGCTGAGCGTTTTCAGTGGCCTTTTCGGCTTTAGCCTGATCTACTGATAATTGAGAAATAGCCTGGGCAATCTCCGCTATCTGATTTAACAGATTTTTAGATTTTGCGTATGTCGCAACCGGAGAAAACACCGGCAGGAGCATTAACCCTGCAAGAAAATATTTTATAAATTTAGTTTTATTCATGTTCCTCCTCTTCTTGGACCCGAATCGCTGGTTAAAAACAGTCCCTGCCGTGCATTTCCGCAATATTTTTCTGTAAAACTGCTTATCGAATAATTTTTTATACCGGTTTTCTGGTATTTTCCTCTATTTTCGCATGGCAAAGAGCCGTCTGCGCTTCAAGTTTATACTTGAACGCGGCGCTTTGCCCGGCAGAATACCCGAAATAGCCAAACATACCAATGGGGGCTAAAAAAGCCATTAAAGTTCCCCATTCCGGAACAACTGCCGCTAAACCGAGGCCAAGCCCCAATCCCAAAAAACATCCCCGGACAGTATAATTCCTGACGACCTTTTCCGCTTTCAAATAAAGGCTTTCCGCAAACTGATTTATTATCGCCGGATCATACTGAACCATAAGACCCTCCTTAAAAGAAATAAGTTATTATAAATTGGATTAACCTTTGAGAATAGGACTCTTTATAGTCAGCTTCTTTATGGCTTGATTTCATCGTCTTTAAAGTCAAGCCCAGCTGGATATCCCCGATCCCTTGATAGTAGGCATTAAAGGCTAAATTATTAATGGTTTCCGTTTTATCTTTTTCCCTGAAATATTCAAAAGTCGTTCCCAAAGGAAATTTAATCCAATGCCTGTAATCAATAGAACAGGCAAGGCCGTAATTTAATTTAT
>PEXN01000144.1 GCA_002774685.1 Elusimicrobia bacterium CG08_land_8_20_14_0_20_51_18
CCACCTTATCCGCCGTCGCTATCTGCGCCAGGTTAGCGTCAGTTATACCGGCGCTGCCGCTTAAATCGGAATTGGTTATGCTCAACGCCGCCAGTTTGCTCTTGGCTATCGCAGCCGACGCGTTTATATCAGCGTCCGTTATCGCGCCCGCCACTATAGAACCGGGCTGAACGCCGTTCGCCGCGACTGAAGAGGCGACTATGGACGATGCCAAAGTTCCGTCCGCCAGGTAGGTTAAAGCTATTTTTCCGCTCCCGTCAAGCTGTACCAGCTTATTCGCCGTATTAAAAGAATTCCCCTGCAAAGTAACGGTGGAAGATTTCAAAACCACATTAGCTTCCCCAACGGGACTTTCCGTCACGCCGAACTGGTTGCCTTCAAAATCCAGAGTACTGGTGGTGGCCACTTTGGACACATCTCCTTCCTTGGTCGTCATGGCTCCGGCGCCGGCATTGTCGGTTCCACAGGACCATGCCGTTCCGGAAATTTTAAGCACCTGTCCGTCGGTACAGGAATCCTGGGCTATTTTGGCCTTGGTAACCGCGCTGTCCTGAAGCATGGCGTTCGTTATGCTGTTATTGGCGGGCAAGATGCCGCTCAAAGAAGAACCGTCTCCGTAATATTTAGCCCCTGCCTCAATGTAAACATTAGTGGATATATATATACCCCCATAATTAGCGGCGGTGGCGGAGGACATCATGATATTGGCTCCGAAATTCAGGCTTACGACACTTATTCCGCTCGCCCCGGTAAAAACGCCTGTAGAGGCGATTATGCCGTAATCCGCCTTTATATTGCCGGCCACGTCGAGCTTTTCAGCGGGTGTCTTTCCCGCCCCGATAAGATCTCCCGCGTTGTTCAGCGTGGTATTTCCGCCCGAACTGCTCCAGGGCGAGAGTCCCCCGGCGCCCAAGGCCAGCCAGCCGCTGCCGTTATAATACTTGAGTTCGCTGGTACCGCTGTCATAGATCAGGGCGCCCGCGCCTTTGGCGGCGGGAACGCCGGCAAAACTCCCGAGCTGAAGCTGGGAGGCGAGCACTATGTCGGTGGAAACGTTTACGGCTTCGGAAGCCGAGCCGAGATTGGCGGCATACCTGGCGTAAGGAGCCGAATAAAGCCTCGTCCTGGGCGAAAGGGTTTCCGCCCCTATCTGTATTTCGAGATAAACCGAGTCGTTGGCGAATACGCCCGCGGGCAGGGCGGAGGAAGAGCCTAAAGCCGCGGAGAATATGCCGTTGTCGGTAGTTACGCTCTGGGTTTCCGACCAGAGCAGTGAGCCGCTCGAGGCGGCGTCGTAAAGCTTAAAGGTTACGCTGTAGGTTCCCGCAAGGGGATTTCCTATGGTGTCTATAAGACGCCCCTGGTAGTTTATGTAATTGGGCGCGGCCCATATACATAAGGAATAAGCGTTTACTAAGAGAATAGAGATTATAATCCTTTTAAAGGCTTTCATATTTCCTCCGAAAAACGATCGTCTGAGAACGAGAGGGGACAGTATCCCCTGTCTTACTTATATGCAACAAAGTTGCCAAGCCTTGATTTTTTTAGATTTTTACCCCGGACCGAATATTTGAAGCCGCCAAAAGATTTTGATTCCATAGGTATATTTAAGCATTTTCAGATTAAGGACCTATTAACTAAATATTAAAACCCTGCTGTATAATAAATTCTACACATTGTAGAAGATATTCTACAATATTGTAGAAAAAAATCCACACCCAACAAAAGGTACCTGGTACCTTTTTATGGTACCTTTTTACTCTATACCTCTACCGGATCTGTCGCTATACCTGCTGTAACAGCAGGTTAAGGTTGACAGCTTACTCTGAAAGTTTCGCAAGGTAAAGATTAAGCGAAGAGGTTAGAGACTGGAGATTGGATGCCCAGAGGATTGGAGGACTGGAAGATTGGCTTTTAATAAGGAACTCCCTACATCCACGCATCTATACATCCATGCTTCCGGTTTTTATCCGGCACTTTTTTATTTTGGAGTAAAGGGATTTGCGGTCTATGCCCAGGACCCTGGCGGCTTTTATCTTATTGCCGCCGGTAAGCAGTAAAACTTTTTCTATGAGTTCTTTTTCCACTTCGAGGGTTTTCGCGCCTACGGCTTTTTTAAGATTGAATTCTCCCCCTTCCCCCGCGCCGGCGGAGGGAATCGCCATGACCGCCGGACCAGCGCCCCCCGGAACGAGCCCCAGATTCTCCGGCAAAACCAGCTTGCCCGAGAGGAGCACTCCCCTTATTATCGCGTTTTTCAGTTCTCTTATGTTCCCCGTCCAGGGGCAGTTTTCCAGGGCTTTCAAAGCCCCGTCGGAAATCCCTTTCACCTTCTTATGGAGCATCTTATTGGCCTGTTCGAAAAAAAACATGGAAAGATATTTTATATCCTCCTTTCTTTCGGCCAGCGAAGGGAGCTGAAGAGAAAACTGATTTATCCTGTGATAGAGGTCCTCGCGGAAAACGCCCTCTTTTATCATCTGCTCAAGCGGCCGGTTGGAAGCCGTGATTATCCTTACGTCTATCATTATGTCTTTTTTCCCGCCCAGGCGCCTTATCTTCCGCTCCTGTATCACTCGCAGCAGTTTGGCCTGCGTCGAGAAACTCAGGTTGGATATTTCGTCCAGAAAAAGAGTTCCGCCGAAGGCTATCTCGAAAAGCCCGTCTTTTCTCTTGTCCGCCCCGGTAAAAGCGCCCTTTTCATAACCGAAAAGCTCGCTCTCCACCAGGTTCTCCGGAAGCGCCCCGCAATCCAGGGCCACGAACTGGTTTTTGCGCCTGTTGCTCAGGGAATGTATGAATTTGGCCATGACCTCCTTGCCGGAACCGGAGGGCCCGTTAACAAGCACGCTGAGGTCCGAGCCCGCCACCTGCCCCGCCATTTCTTCCACTTTTTTCATGCGGGGAGACATCGAAGGCATGAACTCCTTGAGATTATGGGAATAAACGTGTTTTTTTATGGCCTCGAATTCCCTGGAAATGCGCCTTTCTTTCAGGGCCTTCTCGGCTACCAGCAGGAAATCGTCGTTGGAAAAGGGTTTTACCAGGTAATCCAAAGCGCCGAGTTTTATGGATTCGACGGCCGTCGAGATGTCGGCGTGTCCGGTAAACATTACCACGGAAATATCCGGAGCCTCGCTCTTTATTTTTTTTAGGACTTCGATGCCGCTTAAATCGCCAAGGACCAAGTCTACCACCGCTATGTCTATGTCGTTGCTCTCCAGTATCTCGAAAGCCTGAGCCCCGCTTTTGGCCTCTATGACGTCGTAATCGCGGCTCAAAAGCAGGTTTCTTATTACAAACCTGGTATCCCGGTCGTCATCCACTATAAGCACTAGAGCCATATTATCGATCCTCACTTAAACAATGTTCCATCCGGCCCCACTAGAGTCTCAGGTCTCAAGTCTCAAGTCTCAGGTCTCAGGTCTCAAGTCTCAAGTCTCAGGTCTCAAGTCTCAGGTCTCAAGTTGCAAGTTTAGAGCAATTTAGTTTAGAGAGTTTAGCCCGGCCTGAAAACTTCAATTGAAGTTTTCAGGAGTTGCATGTTTCCTGCCTGCCGGCGCGCAGGTTGCGACCCGGCGTCAGGCAGGCAAGTCCTCCCCTCATAATCTTAAGGGAAGGGATAGTCCCCGTGGGACAAGACACAAGTAACAGCGCAAGAAGCGTATAAGTAAGGCAATAATAAAGTGGCAAAGTAGCACACAGCGAGTGCCAAAGGCACATAGGCGCACAGGAACAAAGTGAATAAGGAATTCCCTGAAAACTTTGTGCCTTTGCCCCTGACTTCCTGCTTCTTTAACCTGTGAACTTGTGACATGCGACTTGTGACACCTGAAAATTATCCCGATTCATCGGGGCAATTTTCGGGTTAAACCGTTCTCTTGAAGACCAGAGTGACGAGGGTGCCCTCTTTTTTTCTGGATTCTATGCGCAGGTCGCCGCTGTGCTCGCCCATGACCTGTCTCGCCAGATAAAGGCCCAGCCCCGTGCCGGCTTCCTTGGTGGTGAAAAAGGGCTGAAAAAGGTTCGAGAGCAGGGTTTCGTCCATACCGCAGCCGTTGTCCTCCACGGAAAGTTTTACGCCTTCCTCGTCCTTGAAAGTTTTGACCGTTATCGTCCCTTCGGCCTCGCCCATGGCCTCTATGGAATTGGTTATCAGGTTGTAAACTATGCTGGAAACGTAATTGGCGTCCAGGTAAACCTCCGGCAGTTTGCCGAGTTCCTTTTTAAGCGAGATCTTGGAGGTTTTAAGCGAGGTGCCCAGCATTTCCATGTTGTTTTCCACCACCTCGTTCAGGTTTCCGGGCCTGAGCTGACAGAGGCCGCTTTTAGAAAAATCCATAAGGGTTTTTATTATCCTCGAAGCCCGGCTGGCGTTCCGTTCTATCACCGCGAAACTTTCCCGGGTGTTTTCGTCCAGTTTGGCGTTGGAATTCATCAGCTGCGCCGTGGAATAGATCACGTGTATCGGGCTTTTGATGTCGTGGGCAAAAACCGAGGTAAGCTTACCCAGGGAAGTGAGCTTGCCCAGCTTTCTGGTTATGAACTGAAAAAACATCCCGTGGTCTTTGAGGGAGGCCCATTCCTGGGGATTGGACACCGACAGGCTTATAAGGTAGCCCTCCATAACCCCGTTGCCGGCCCGCAACGCCGTGCCGCTCAAAAAAAACCTGCTTATCGCCCCGCCGGAAGTCAGAAGGTAAAATTTGAAATTCTTGACTACGTCGCTGGCGTTCACCGCCTCGATGAATTTGTCGAATTCCGGAAGGTCTTTTTCCATTACGAAGCTCTTAAAATTCCGGCCGGAAATATCGGCGGGATAACCCAGGACCCCGAGAGCCGCCCCGTTGGACATGAGGATGTCGAAAGAGGAATCGAGAACTATGTATTTTTCCACGGCGCGCGAGAACAGGTTCTCGAAAAGAACGTCTTTTATTTCCTTCAACTCCGATTTTTTCATTTTGCCCTCAGGAAGCCCCGGTAATAATTGACGGTTCTTACCGGAATTTTAAGCCCCGTTTTTTTCAGAAGCGATTCCGAAAGCTCCCTGTCGGAAATCTTCTTTTTCTTTTCTAATATATCACTTATTTTCGCCATTGTAAAGTCCTTTCGCGAAAGAAAAAAGGACCTGATTTTAACCGTTTCCCCGCAGGGAAGTTTTATATATTTGCCGGCCACGGCCCGGGACACCACCGAGACGTCCAACCCCGCGGCCGCGGAGAAGCCGCGCATGGAAAGAGGCTTGAGCCCGCCTTTTTTCAAGACATAATCCTTCTGGTATCCGCAAAGCCCCTTTAGAACGATATCCAGGGCGTTTTTTCTGAAATTTACCCTGCTTATATCCAGAAGCAGCCTGCCAAGCTCCTTTCGCTTTCCTTTAAGGGCTGGAGACAGCTTCAGCGCTTCAAGGACGTCCCTGTTAATCGAATAAAGCCCGCTGGAGTAAAAAGGAGAAGCGTATTCTATAAGGAGCCTGCCGCGTTCGTACGAGACGGCTCCGGCGAACCTGAAAACTTCGGCGGGAAGCCTTTCCACCGGCGCGTTATCCCCCGCCAGCAGGAAGGAATTTACGAAGTCCCTGATCTCGCCGACGGCCTCTTTTCCCAGGCCCGTAGCCGAGCGGATTTCCGCCCCGGAGGCTTCGCAATGCAGAAAATATTTTTCGAATTTAAGTCTTCCTATCTTCCTTATGAGGTTTATCAGGCCTTCGCGCCCCCCCGTGAAATCGGAAAAGGCGTATTTAAGGTCCGTCGCCCCCGCCTCGCCCCCCTGGGAAAGACTCAGCTCCCAGGCATGCGGGAAGCGTTTTCTGGCTACGGCCGGAGGGGCGCCTTCCGCGCTCCCGGAAAGCAATTTATACAGGGGACTGGTCTCTATTTCCCTTATGAGCTCGTAAAACTTCAGCTCGTTCAGGCCCATCACGTTCAAAAGGGAAAGCTTGAGAAAAAGCCCCTGTTCCAGGTTCAGCCTCAACTCGTTCTTTTTCCCGTTCTCCCTCACCCGGCCGCCCCCTCAGGCCGCGATTCGGCCTTAAAAGGAATATCGATCGAAAACAGACGAGGGTATGGCCGGGTCATAAATACATTATCCCAAAAATAAAGGCCTAAACAAAATCGCGGCAAAAAAACGGAGAGTTTTTTATTGTTTTTCCGGTTCCGCTATGAAAATTTGACATCCAAACTTGAAAATAGTAAATTCTTCTTATCCTCCAAAAAGGAAAACGCAAAATCAAACGAGGGAGTTCGAAAAAAATGGAAATTATGACCTTAGAAAAAACGAAAATTCATCTCACGCCCAACCAGGAAAAAGTCATCAGGGACAAATATCTCAAGCAGGAAAAAACGGTGGAAGAACTCTTCGAAAGGGTTTCTCACAACATAGCCCTGAGCGAAATAATTTTTCACAAAGACGCGGAGAAATGGGGGATATTCGAGGGCGTAAAATGCAGGATAGTGGAAAGCACCGTCAACGATTTACATTCCAGAACCGTTTATTTTCACGAAGGCATCAACGAGTCCAGGGAAAGAGAGGAAAATTTCTTAAGGTTCATAGCTAATCTCGAAAAGGTCTATTTGAAGAACAAGGACGCGAAAGAAACAGTGGACCAGTGGCAGAAGGAATATTACAACACCATGGCCAGATTCGATTTTCTCCCCAACTCTCCCACACTCATGAACGCCGGCAGGGAGCTACAACAGCTTTCAGCCTGCTACGTGCTTCCCGTGGACGACTCCATGGAAGGGATAGCCAAGGCACTTACCGCCCAAAGCCTGATACAGAAATCCGGCGGCGGCACAGGATTTTCCTTCCAGAGGCTCAGGCCCAAGGGCGACGTGGTCAAGAAAACCAACGGCGTGGCTTCGGGAGCCCTTTCCTTCATGCAGCTTTTCGACAAGATGACCGACGTGGTAAAACAGGGCGGCACGAGACGGGGAGCCAACATGGGCATACTCCCTTACTGGCATCCGGAAATAGAGGAATTCATAGCCCTCAAATCCAAAGCCGGAGTGATGGAGAACTTTAATATCTCGGTGGCGCTGGACTCTAAATTCATGAAAGCCGTGGAAGACAACACTGCGGTAGATCTTCTGAACCCCAGGACCAAGGATCCCGTCGGAAAGCTTAACGCCAAAAAGGTCTTCAACCAGCTGGTGGAATCGGCCTGGGCTACCGGCGATCCCGGCATAGTCTTCATAGACAAAATAAACGACACGCTCTCAAATCCGACTCCGGCCGTCGGACAGGTGGAAAGCACCAACCCCTGCGGCGAACAGCCTCTCCTGCCCTGGGAATCCTGCAATCTCGGCTCCATAAACATAGCCAATTTCGTCAAAGGCGACCTGACCAAAGGCGAGATGGACTGGAAAGCCCTCGAAGAGACCATAAAACTTTCCGTCAGATTTCTGGACGACGTCATAGAGGTTAACAATTACCCTCTTCCGGAAATAGAAAAGATAGTGAAATCGAACAGAAAAATAGGCCTCGGAGTTATGGGCTGGGCGGAAACCGCCGTAAAGCTAGGCGCAGCCTACGACAGCCCCAAAGGACTCGAGAAAGCCAAAGAAGTGATGAAATTCGTCCAGGAAAAAGCCCTGCATTACTCGGAAGAGCTGGCCGTGGAAAGGGGCATTTTTCAGAACTGGAAAAACTCCATCTACGACAGGGAAAGCAAGAACTTCAGGGGGCTGGACGCCAGGCCCAGGAACGCGGCCAGGACCACCATAGCCCCTACCGGGACCATCGCGATAGCGGCCGGCCTGCAGGGAAGCGGCATAGAGCCCTTTTTCGCCATAGCCTACACCAGGTATAACGCGAAGGCTCTCGACGCCATGAAAAACGGCGCGGCACCCGACATAAAGGACACTTTTTCCGAGGTTAACACGCTTTTTAAGAAAATAGCCGCGGAACACGATTATTTCGGCCTGGATGAAAAGGCCCTCTGGAAAAAGATAGAGGAGAACCATAAATCCATAAAAGGGATAAAGGAAATACCCCAGAAAATACAGGACCTTTTCCCCACCGCCCACGACGTCACCTATGAATACCATCTCAAGGCGCAGGCGGCCTTCCAGGATTACACGGACAACGCGGTCTCGAAGACGATAAATCTCCCCTCCAACGCCAAGGTGGAAGACGTAAAAAACTGCTACCTGCTTTCCTATAAGCTCGGCTGCAAGGGGATAACGGTTTACAGGGACGGCTGCAAGAGCCAGCAGGTCCTTAACATCTCTTCCGAACAGGGCAAAACGAAGAAGAAGAAGACCGCGTCTTTCGGAGTTTCTTCTCAGTATTACCAGATCCAGACCGGCTACGGCCCCCTGCACATACACATAAATTACAACGAGAACGGGCCTTTCCAGGTTTTCACAAATATCCCCCCGCTCGGCACCGAAATAAGCGGCCTTACCGCGCTGATAGGAATACTGCTCTCCAAATACCTGGAAACCGGCGGAAACCCGGTAAAAATAATAAAGCACCTCAATTCCGTCAAGGGCGACAGGCCTTTCGGGCTCGGGGAAGGCCGGGTCAATTCCGTGCCGCACGGCATAGCGATAGCCCTCAGGGACCATCTGAAGAAGACCGGCTTTCTTAATTCCGACAGCGACCCGGCGAAGAACGAGAAGCTCCAGTTGTGGGAAGTGACGAAGACACAGTACTGTCCGAAATGTTATTCCTCGAATATCAGCTTCGAGTCGGGCTGCTCAGGCCCCACCTGCCACGACTGCGGCTATTCGCAGTGTTCCTGAGCCGTAAGTTTTAACCGTTAAAACCCGCCGTTTCCCGAACGGCGGGTTTTTTATCTCAGTTTTCTCCGCGGAACGGCAGGCAAATTGCCTATTTAATCCAAAAATAATAAGATATACCCTGACTATGGCCGCAAAAAAAGGTTTTTTCATCGTACTCGAAGGCCCCGACCGTTCGGGAAAAAGCACGCAAGCCGACCTTTTGAAAGAATGGTTTGAAAACCGGAATAAGAAGGTTCTCATGACCAGGGAGCCGGGCGGAACCCGCCTTTCCGAAGAGATAAGGAAACTGCTTCTTAACCCGAAAAATTTCATAACGGCCCTCGCGGAGCTTTTCCTTTACGAGGCGGCCAGGGCACAGCACACCGCGGAAAAGATCCTGCCGGCGCTTAAAAGAGGCGAAATAGTGATCTCCGACAGGTTTACCATGGCCACGGTAGCCTATCAGGGTTACGGCAGGAAAATAGGCCTTGAAATAATAAAAAAACTCAATCGTATAGCGACCTGCGGTCTTAAACCGGACCTCAACATAGTCTTTACAATGCCCGATTCGGAATTCGATAAAAGGCGGAGGACCAGACTCGGTTTCATCAAGGAAACTCCGGACAGGATAGAAAAAGAAAACAACGCTTTCAGACGCAGGGTCAACACCGCTTACAGAAAGATCGCCTTAAAGGAAAAGAACATACTAAAAATAGACGCCACCGGTAAAATAGGCGAAATAAGTTCGGCCATAAGAAACGCCATAATAAAAAAAATGAACCCCGTCCGCTTTAGGCGGACACGTTGGAAATCTCAGATCTGAAAGGAGAATAGTGTGACAGTTTTTAAAAAAGCGCCGCTTAGCGCGGAATTCCCAAACGGGGTGAAAATATGAGTTTTTCCGAAATCACGGGGCACTCGGGCCCCATCTCCGAATTGAAAAAGTTCATCACCGGCGGCAGGATCCCCTCCTCGCTGATCTTTTACGGCGATGAGGGCGTGGGCAAATTCCGCGTGGCGTTCCAGTGTGCCAAGGCCATAAACTGCTCGCACGACCGCGAGGCGTCGGCCTCGCTTTTCGCCTGTGCAAGCGAACCGGGAAAAGAACAGGACGGAGACGCCTGCGGAAGCTGTCCCTCCTGCAAACAAATAGACAAGGGCGTACATCCGGACGTAAGGGTGATAGACCGCTTTTTCCAGGCCAATCTCCTGGACGAGGAAGTCGAGAAGCAGAAATCGCTGAAGATAGATTCCATCAGGGAAATGATAAAACTGGCCCGCTCCCGCCCCATCCTGTCGCCGAAGAAAATCTTCATAATAGACGACGCCGACACTATGACGATAGAAGCCCAGAACTCCATCCTTAAGATCCTGGAAGAGCCGGCCGAGGACAATATAATCATCCTCGTAGTTTCCAACAGGAACTCCCTTCTGTCCACCATCCTTTCCCGCTGCCAGACGGTCAAATTCAACCGTCTTTCCGACCAGGAAATGGAAAAGATACTGGGCTCGCTGGACATAGACTACGCCCAGGCCTCGTCCCTGGCCAGGCTTTCCGGCGGCTCCGTCAAAAAGGCGATGGACTTCAGAAATCTCATTTCCATAATACGGGAAAAGTCGCAGGTGAAGGAACTCTCCCCTTTTCTCATAACCTCGGCGCTCGGCAGGGAACTCTACGAGGTCAGGGCCAATGCCAGGCTCCTGCTGGAGCTTCTGACCAATGACCTTTACGGGAAAAGGTTTTCGGCCGGGAACGAGAAAGCGATGCAGGACGCGGCGGCCCTGATAAGGAAAAACCTGCACCTGATAAAATACCTGGACCAGAACATTTCGCCCAAAATAGTCTGCGAACTGGCGCTGATAGAATACTCCAGGCATTATGATTTTGATTTTAACACCGGAGACCGACAATGAAAAAATATTACATAACCACGCCTCTTTACTACGTCAACTCCAAACCGCATATAGGCCACGCCTACACCACCATAGCGGCCGACGTCCTGGCCAGGTATCTCAGGAGCAGGGAAAAAGAGGTTTTTTTTCAGACGGGTACCGACGAGCACGGCAGCAACATAGAAAAAACCGCCAGGCTCCACGGCATAGAGCCGCAAAAATGGGCGGACGACGTGGCCCGGGATTTCCGCAATCTCTGGAAGACCCTTCACATAGACTACGACAACTTCATAAGGACCACCGACGCCGCGCACGTAAAACAGGTCCAGCTGATCTTCGAAAAACTGATAAAGGACGACGAGGTTTACAAAGGCAAATACGAGGGGCTTTACTGTTCCTCCTGCGAAAATTTTTTCGACGAAAGCGAACTGGTCGAGGGCAAATGTCCGGTCCATAAAAAAAACGCGGAAAAAGTGCGGGAAGAAACCTATTTTTTCAGGCTTTCGAAATATGAAAAGCCGCTCCTTGAATATTACAAGAACAATCCCGGCTTCCTCTCCCCCGCCTACAGGGCCAACGAGATACTCCGTTTCGTGGAAGGCGGGCTGAAAGATATTTCCGTTTCCAGGACCAGGGTCGCCTGGGGAATACAGATCTCTTCCGACCCGGCGCACACCATTTACGTCTGGTTCGACGCCCTCCTTAACTACATCACGGGCGCCGGCTTCGAACTCGGGAATAAAAACGAAAAATTCGACAAGACCTGGCCCGCCGACGTCCAACTGGTGGGCAAGGAAATATACAGGTTTCACGCCGTGATCTGGCCTGCCATGCTCATGGCCCTGGGCCTGCCGCTTCCCAAAAAGGTCTACGCGCACGGCTGGTGGACAGTGGACGGCGAAAAAATGTCCAAATCCCGGGGAAACATCGTCAATCCCGAGGACGTGGTGCGGGAATACGGGCTGGACCCTCTCAGATATTTCATTTTCAGGGAAGTGCCTTTCGGCCAGGACGGGGATTTCTCCAACAACTCGCTGAAACAGCGCTACAACAGCGAGCTGGCCAACGACCTGGGAAATCTTTTTTCCAGGACAGTGAACATGATAAACAAATACCTGGACAGCGAAATGCCGGAAAAACCCGGGCCCTCCCCCCTCCTCGAAGAGATGAATGCCGTGCAGAAAGGAATAGACGCGGACATAGAGAATCTTCAGTTCGGCTCCGCTCTGGACAAGATCTGGAAAGCGGTTTCCGTCCTTAACAAGAAGGTGGATACGGAAAAGCCCTGGGTCATGGCCAAGACCGACCCGGAAAAACTTAAATCGTTCCTGCACGAAATGGTCTGGTGCCTGAGGCTGATCTCCAGCTGGCTCTATCCGTTCATGCCGGACACTTCGGCGAAAATGCACATGCACCTGGCCATAGGCAAGCCGCGGGCCGCGGACGTGGAGCCCAAAAAGATAGAGCCGCTGTTCCCGAGAAAACAATAGATATAAGAGGCAAAGGTCCAAAGGCACAGAGTAGCAAAGGCACAAAGTTTTCAGGGAATTCCTTATTCACTTTGTCACTGTGCGCCTATGCGCCTTCGTTCTGCCTTGAATTATTCGAATTTTTCCGGGAAAATCGACTTATATATCCAAAGTATGATGCCGGACAGCGCGTAGATGGAAAAGAAAAGAAAAAGCGAGTTCTGGGGATAAGCCACTATCAGGGAGATCACCGAAACGATTATTATTATGCCGGAGAGGGAATTCGGCTTGAAAAGCCCCCTCTGTTTGAAAGCGGCGTAAGGCACCGAGGAGACCATCAGCAGCGAGATCGCTATCATGACGAAGGGGAATATCCCGTACACGAAAGGCATCTGCCTCATTATCGCCGGGATATTCCTGGCCGCGCCGTCGCCTTCCAGTATGCTGTAGGAAAGAACGAAAGAGACTATTATCCCGGCCGCGCCCGGTATGGGCAGGCCCTGGAAATATTTTTTAGAGGGTTCCCCGAAAAGGGATTTAAGATTGAACCTGGCCAGCCTCAGCGCCCCGCAAAGCACGTAAAGAAAAGCCACGGGATAGGCCCAGAAACCGTAATCCTTCAGGGCGAAATGATACATCAGGTAAGCGGGCGCGATGCCGAAAGAAAGCCAGTCGGAAAAGGAATCGAATTCTATGCCAAAATCGCTTTCCCCGTGCACCAGCCTGGCTATCCTGCCGTCCAGCATATCCATGAAATAGGCGCCTATGAGGAAATAGCAGCTTAAAAGATATTCCTTATTCGAGCTGGAAAGTATGGAAAAAAAGCCGAAAGCCATATTGGCCAGCGTAAATATCGAGGGCAGGACCAGAGCGCCAGTTTTCTTTATCTTCTCCATGTTTATACGCCTTTCGACGTTCGCTTCCTGCATATTTTTCACCATGCCCCTATTACAGTTTCGCCCGCCGCGACCTTGTCGCCTTCCTTTACCAGGAGTTTGACGTCTTTGGGCAGGTACAACGCCACCTGGGAACCGAAATAGATCATTCCTATTTTCCGGGAAGCGTCCACGCTCTCCCCTTCTTTCACGTAGGAAACTATCCTCCTGGCTATGGCCCCGGTGATCTGCTCCACTTCCACGGCCCGGCCCTTCTCGCCTTCTATCCTGATGAGATTTCTCTGATTGTCCTTCGCTTCCGGCTTATAAGCTATGGCGAATTTGCCCTGGGTAAACTTTATTTTGGCGATTTTCCCGGCTATCGGAGCGCGCTGCAAATGTACGTTGAAGATGGAGAGGAATATTCTTATCACCACTATCCCCTCCCGCTCTTCCTGTCTTATGGAAAGAATCGTTCCATCCGCGGGAGAAGCGATCTGATCCTGGGCGAAAGCCCTGTCCCTGAGAGGATCCCTGAAAAAATACATCGAAAAAACCGTAAAAATAAAAAAAACGGTCAACAAAGGAATACCCAGCCACTTTGAATATATACTCAAAAAAACAGAAGCGAGCAAGCCGGCCGTGCCGACCGCTAAAAGTTTTACGCCTTCCGGTACTATCCCCATGTATTGTCTCCCGTAAATGGCAGGTCAAGGTTAAAAAAAGAGGTTAGAGGCGAGGGGTTAGTGGTCAGCAGACAGAGTTGTAAGGAGTTTTTCCCTGCCTAATTCCCAATTTCCAATCTCTATTTTCTAATCTCTATTGTCATGGGCAGGGCGGGACTCGAACCCGCAAGGCCTTGCGGCCAACGGATTTTAAGTCCGTCGCGTCTACCAATTCCGCCACCAGCCCGTAAAATCCCAAAGAACATTCCGCTCAAAGGTATATTCTATTTAATTTGACCCTCTATTTCAATTTTTTCTCGAACATCCGGAAAAATTTACCGCAATTCAGCGTCTTAATTCCCATTTTCTTTATTTCGGAGACGAGTTCCCTGTCATTGGAAACGGCTATGGCCCGCCTCTTTTCTGAAGCGCAGAAAGAAGCGTACTCCAGCAGTCCCTCGTCGGCCTTGGCGGACTCGGAAAAAATAAAAGCCACTTTCGGTGTGTTCCCCGAAAGATCACGGAATCCCCCGTCCAGATAAACGCGGAAAGTGGAATCGGCCAGTTCTTCCACATTCTCGGAGACGAATTTCACCCAGGCCGCGAATTTCTTTTCGGCGGCGCTCCTGTCCGACATGAAATCGCCGCAAAAAACGGACATATAAAAATTGGAGCCGTCTACCAGGTACACCGCGGGTTTCCAGGAGACATCTTTCATTATTCGCCGCCTTTTTGCTTCCCTGCCGCCGCAAACCGTTCTCTTTTCTCCATTCTCTATTCTCTACTTTCTCACCCCGACCGCCAGGCCGTCCTTGCTGGGGATCACGCAATAGGAGGAAAAATTTTCGTCCTTGAAAAGAAGGTGCAGAAATTCGCGCATCCCGCGTGATTTTTTGTTCTGCTTGCGGTCTTCCCCCTCGTAAAAAAGCTCCCCTTTCAGGAAAGGGTTATGCGCTATCATAAGGCCGCCGCTACGGAGGTTTTTAAGGCACCATTTGAGGTAATCCGGGTAAGCGTCCTTGTCCGCGTCGATCAAACAAAAATCGAAAGGCGCCAGTTTGGACAGTTTTTCCAGGGCATCGAGGGCTTCGTCCTGGATCATTATCACCCTTTTCGAGAGGCCGTTCTCCTCGAAAACCTGGGAGGCCAGGTTATAGTGAAGGGGATCCTTTTCTATGGTGTAAAGCCTTGAATTCTCGTCCATGGCCCTGAGCAGCCACATGGCCGAATAGCCGCAAAGGGTGCCTATTTCCACCCCTTTCCTGGGATTGAGCGCCCTGACGTAAGTGGAAATGATGTTGCCCTCGAAAGGCGTTATATTTATCATCCTCACGCCTTTCTCCCGCATCCTTTCCAGAATCTTCTTTCTATAAGAATCTTCTTCGCCCAGGACCCTGCCGAAATATTCTCCGGCTTTTTCCCCTATAGAGGAAGGAAAAAAATCAGAGCTCATAAACTCTCCTTAAAACCAGGCTTAAAGCAGAAGGCGCAAGGCATAAGGTGTAAAAAAACAAGGGACTTTATTGCTTTTGTGCCTTATTGCCTAATGCCTTCTTCTGATTGCCTTCCCTTAATATTTTTCCCTGTGAAAGGTAACGCCCAGCCTGTCCCTGCCGCTGTAACCCGAGCAGAAAAAAACCGGGAAGGGCAGGAAATCCTTCTCGTTAAAATAGCCGCCGCAAAAAGCGCCCGAGCCGCCCTTCAATTCGGCTTCGGCCCCGAAATAAAGGCCCTCGCATTTCCCTTTCGCCGCGTAAGGGCAGACGGAATAAAATTTGGCTTTAAGAGACAACTGCCCCGCCGCTGTCTCGAAAATTTTAAAATCCACATAGCCTTCGGAATCGTAAACGGCGAGTTCCGCCTTTACCGGCACGTTCTTTTTGAAGGGCGCCGGCAGCGAATGGCCGGTCCCGGAAGACTTCTGTATCCAGAAAGAAACGTAGCCGTTAAGCTGAACGGTGGAAACGGCGGAAGCGTAGGAAGGTGCGTAATCCGCCTTTTTAATGTCCTTAAAACCGTCACCCTCCCCGTAAAGGGCCGCCTGGACGAAAAACAGGGTTAGAAAAACCGGAATGGCTTTCATATAAGTAATATTGTACTAAAAACGCCTCTTCAGTCCTCATAAAAAACCCGTTGGCGGATTCAAGTAGTAAGTGCAACAAAAGCATTAAAGACTTCCGCCGGTGTTTTAAAGCCCGGAGGCGCATTCAAGGTGATAATTCAACAAGGTCGGTTAGGATACCATTGTGTAGTGGGAATAATTGGAGGGG